>NZ_JBIJAW010000413.1:0-2734 GCF_044345575.1 Gemmatimonas sp. | reverse complement strand
CGCGCGGATGGGGTAGTAGCCGTGGATCGACGAGTTGCCCACGATGAGTACATTGCCCACGACCATCGGCGGCGAGCTCGCGGCGATCTGGCTCAGGATACCGACCGTGCCGTCGGCGCCGATCTTCCTCACCGGATCCCATCCTTCGCCCGGCTTCGCTTCGCGATACGGCGCGGCGTCGGAGATGATGAGCGGGCCGCTGTCGTCGACGGCGAGCTTCTTCATCGGATAGCCGAGCCCTACCATCAAGTCCACTTCGCCCTTCTTGCCGAAGAGCGGATCGGGCTTGCCGGTCTTCGCGTCGAGCGACACGAGATGGTAGCCCGGCGTGGTCACGAGCAGGCGCTCCTTGCCGCCGTTGTTCCAGTAGGCGAGGCCACGACCGGCGAACTGGCGCGGTGCCTTCTGCCAGCGGATCCCTTCTTCCACGCGGTACGACCACAGCTCCTTGCCGGTCTCCGGATCGAGCGCCACCACGTGTCGCTTGGTGCTCGTCACGGTGAACAGGCGGCCGTTCGCGTAGAGCGGCGTGGTGCGATAGTACTCGTCGGGCCCGAACTTCTCACCGCCCTTCCACTCCCAGCCCACCTGCAGCTGCGAGAAGTTGGAGGCGTCGATCTGATCGAGCGGCGAGTAGCGCGTGCTCCACTGGTCGGCACCCCAATGGCGCCATTCTCCGTAGGCGTTGCCGCGCACCAGCGGCTTGGCCGCAGCTGCAGCCTTCTGGGCCTGCGCGGCGAAGGGAGATACCGCCAGAGCGAGCGCTGCGCTGGTGGCACCGAGGGCGAGGGACGCCCGGCGAAGGGTACTGCGTCGGATCATGGCTTCTCCGTACGTGCGCGAAGGCGTGAATCGTGAGCCCTACCGAACTGCGTGACATCGAACTGCCTGGTGCTGACCTGCTGTTGCTCCTGCACTGGCGTGCCATTCGCACGCCCCATCGTGGAATCCACCCGCACGGTCTTGAGCCACGCGGGTTCCGGTGACAACTCCATGCGCCCAGCGGGCATGCCGTTGAGCTTGAGGATGTACGCGGTCACCCACACGTACTCGTCTTCGGTGAGACTGCCGGGAGCCGCCTTGGGCATCGCCTGACTCACGTAGTCGAACAGATCGTAGAGCGGCCGGCCGAACCACTTGTTCGTGAAGGCCGGTCCCTGATGCGTGGCGGTAGTGTGACAGCCGAGGCAGTTGCTGTTGAACACCTCACGCCCCTTCACCGCCTGATCGGCGGTGTACACGCCCGCCTTCGTCGTGCGCGCCTGCGCCGACACGGCCTGCGTTGGCACGAAGCTCAAGGTACCGACCGCGGCGAGCGCCAGCGCCGCCGACGCCACGTTGCGCGGCGTGAGGAGACGCCGCATCCACCCCGACATCGCCCACGCCACACCGGTGAGCACCAGCACCGCCATCACGACGCGAATGAGCGTGACCGCCAACGCGGCATCGACCGTTGGCATGGTGAACGGCACCGCGCGAAAGTCGGCGAAACGCGCCGTCATCCAATGCCACGCTTCATGGGCCACCAGCGCGGAAAGCATCACGATGCCGGTGCGTTCGGGGATGCGGGAGAACAACCGGTCGAGAACAGGAATCATCACGAGCAACACACCGAGCTGAGCGAGTTCCACGCCCACGTTGAACGCGAGGAGCGAGGTGACAAGATGCGCCCCGGCGAACTGCAACGAGTCGCCGAGCGCAGCGGAAAAACCGAATCCATGCACGAGGCCGAACACGAACGCCACGAGCCAGCGCCGCTCCACCCGCGCGCCGAGGACGTTCTCCACGGCCATGTAGACGATCGACGCCGCGATGCCCACTTCGACGAGTGGCGCGAACCACGCCACGTCGGGTACGAAGCCAAGCGCGGCGGCGATGAGTGTGATGGAGTGCGCTACCGTGAAGGCCGTGACCATACCCACCACCGCCCGCCACTGACGGAACGGTAGCACGAGACACAGGACGAAGAGCAGATGATCGATGCCGCCCAGCATGTGCACCATCCCCTGCTGCACGAACGTCCACGCGGCGTGCCACCACCGAGGATCCACCCGCACTTCACCGGGATTACCCTCGAAGCTGTAGCGTCGCTCGGTACCATTGGCATTCACGAGCGTGAGGACCGTGGTGGTGCGCACGCCCAAGTTGGCCCAGCGCGGTTCGATCACCAGATCGCGCACGGGCGCGGCGGTGGCCACTTCCAGCAACACCTCGAGGCGCAGCTGGCCGTGCGGAATGTCCGTCGCGTCGGGGAGTCCCTGCGCCGACACGGCGGCCAGCCCGGCGCCGAACGAATCAAAGGCCCGGTCGGACGGAAGCGCCGCACGCACCGCAATCACCCGCGGGGCTCCGAGTTCAGTGCCACCGTCGCGCAGGGCGATGGCGTCGGCCACCCAGAGCTGCGCGGCATCGCGCAGGTAGGGCGCGGCGCGCGACACATCCAGCGCATCGTTGGCGAGCACGGGAAAATCCACATCGCGTACCGCATCCATGGGGATCTGGACGAGCAGACGCACCCGGTCTGCGACCGGCGCGACGAACGCCCGCACACCCACGTGGCGTGGAATCTCGTGAGCCAGCACAGCGCGTGCGGGGAGCATGGATGCCACCCACAACGCGATCACCGACAGAAAGCGACCGATGCGCAACGATTCTCTGGACAGGGGAGTTACGGCGGGTACCTTCAGCACGTCGGCCATGACCGGCCCGACGCAGGCGTCACCGTCTCCCTCCC
>NZ_JBIJAW010000412.1:0-2736 GCF_044345575.1 Gemmatimonas sp. | reverse complement strand
ACTCGCTCAAGCGCACCCTGGGCCCCACCGATCGCCGTCGTGTCGACCAGTACCTCGAGAACGTGCGCGAGCTCGAGCGCCGCATCCAGAAGGTGGAAGCGAAGAACTCGAGCGGTGACGAGCGCGCCCTGCCGGAAGCGCCGGTCGGCGTGCCGGATTCGTTCGAAGAGCACATGAAGCTCATGTTCGACATCCAGGTGCTGGCGTTCCAGAGCGACATGACGCGCGTGTTCTCGTTCAAGACGGGTCGCGACGCGTCGAGCCGCGTGTACACCGAGAGCGGTACGAACAAGGGCTTCCACCCGGCGTCGCACCACGGCGGCCGCGAGTCGGCGATCCTCGAGTTCAATCTGATCAACAAGTACCACGTGGCCATGATGCCGTACTTCCTGCAGCGTCTGAAGGAGACCAAGGAAGGCGACAGCAACCTGCTCGACAACACGCTCATCGTGTACGGCTCGCCGATGGCCGACGGCAACGTGCACAACCATCGTCGCTGCCCGCTCATCCTGATGGGCGGCAACGCCATGCTGCCGGGCAATACGCACCTCAAGGCGCCCGACGGCACGCCGATGGCCGACGTGTTCCTCTCGCTGCTGCACAAGTTCAACGTGGATGCGCCGAGCTTCGGCGACAGCGTGGCGCCGTTCGCGCTCTACACCAACGCCTGAACCGGGACCTCCGCATGCGCACCCCATCACGGTTGCAGCTGCTCACCGGCGTGGTTGGCCTCACGTCGCTCACGATGTCGGGAACGACGGCGTCCGCACAGCGCGTGGGCGCCGATGCGCGCCAGCCGGTGCGGTTGTCCGCCGGCCCCACCCGCGCCACGAACGCGTCGCCGGCCGTGGCCGAGGCGGCGCGTGATGGTGATCTCGAACGCGTCCGGGCGCTGCTCGCGCAGCGGAACGATGTGAACATGCCGTTGGGTGACGGCATGACGGCGTTGCATTGGGCTGCTGAACGTGGTGACGCGGCCATGACCGCGGCGCTGCTGAAGGCCGGGGCCAAGCTCACGCCCACCACGCGCAACGGCGGCTACACGCCGCTGCACATCGCGTCGCGCTCCGGGAACGGGGCGGTGGTGCAGGCGCTGCTCACGCAGGGCGCCGATGTGAAGGCGCTCACTGCGACGGGTGTCACCGCGCTCCATCTCGCGGCCCAATCGGGCGATGTGGCGAGCGTGAAGGCGCTCGTGGCCCGGAAGGCCGATCTCAACGTACGCGAAACGACGTGGGGACAGACCCCGCTGATGTTCGCGGCGTCGAGCGATCGCTCCGGGGCGGTGGCTGCACTGCTCAAGGCCGGGGCCGACGCGTCGCTCCGGTCGAACAAGGTCGATCTCACCGAAGAGCTCGCGAAGCAGCAGGCCGCGGCGCGCAAGCGCAATGAGATGCTGTTTGCGGCGCTCCCGCAGGCGATGCGGGATTCGGCGATGAAGGCGATCGCGAAGCAGGAAGCGGAGCAGGCAGCGCTGCGTCGGCAGTTCGGGATCGGCGTGGAGCCGGTGCCGGGCGCGGACACGGCGAAGAAGGCGCCAAACGGCGGAACGGCGCCAGCGGCAGGGGCGCCAGCGGGTGCAGCGCCGGCGGCGCGCGCCGCGGCAGCGCCACGGCCGGATAGCGCGCGCGGGCCGCGGATCGGGCTCATCGCCCCGCCGGTGAATGCGCTTACGCCGAAGCAGATCGAAGACGCGATCCTCGCGGGTCGCGCCATGTACGCCAAGAAGGACATCGACAAGACCACCGAGCAGGTGGTGCCGCGCGATACCACCAACGGCTTCAACGCGGGCTACGAAGCGACGGTGGGCAGCATGGGCGGGCTCACGGCGCTGCATCATGCGGTGCGTCAGGGCAACGTGGCCGCCGCGCTCGCGCTCGTCGAGGGTGGAGCCGACATGAACGAAGTGTCGGCCACCGATAGCGTCACCCCGCTGCTGCAGGCCACCATCAACGGGCACTTCGACCTGGCGATGGAGCTCGTGAAGCGTGGTGCGAACGTGAAGCTCGCCAGCACGCACGGCCTCACGCCGCTGTATGCGGCGATCAACACCTTCTGGCACCCGCGGTCGCGCTATCCGCAGCCGCAGGCGGTGCAGCTGCAGAAGACGACGCACTACGAACTCATGAACGCGCTGATCAAGTCGGGTGCCGACGTGAACGTGCGCATGAAGAAGAACATCTGGTTCTTCGGCTACAGCAACTGCGGCAACGCCAACTGCGGTCTCGAGCTCCTCGACGGCACCACGCCGTTCTGGCGCGCGACGTACGCGGTGGACATCGAGGCGATGAAGCTCCTCAAGAAGGCGGGTGCGATCGACACGCTCCCGTCGTATCGTCCGCCGCAGCTCGGCCGTCGCCGTCCGCCCACGCAGGGTGAAGGCGCCGGATGGCGCCCCGATGCGGCACTCGACAGCGCGTCGAAGGCGGTCCCGCCGGGAATCGGCACGTATCCCATCCACGCCGCGGCCGGCGTTGGCTACGGCAACGGCTTCGCCGGCAACGCGCATCGTCACCAGCCGGACGGCTGGATGCCGGTGATGAAGTATCTGGTCGAGGAGCTGCACCACGACGTGAACCAGCGCGACCTCAACGGCTACACCCCGCTGCACCACGCCGCCTCACGCGGCGACAACGAGATGATCCAATATCTCGTGAGCAAGGGTGCCGACCCGAAGGCGGTGGGCCGCGACTTCCGCACCACGGTGGACCTCGCCAACGGCCCCGTGCAGCGCCT
>NZ_JBIJAW010000411.1:0-2742 GCF_044345575.1 Gemmatimonas sp. | reverse complement strand
CGATGCCGCCATCGTGCAAGCGCGCTTCGAGGCGGCGCTACAGACCAAGCAGCAGTTCTACGCGGCGCTGGCCGCACGGGAATCCGCCGCCGCCGCGCGCGCGCAGCTCGAGCAGGCCGAGCAGCAGCTGAAGGCATCCACGGCCCGCTTCGTGGCGGGCGTGGCGACCAAGTCCGACTCGCTCCGCTCCGCCATTCAGCTGGGCAATGCGCAACTCGCGGTGCTCACGGCCGAAAACGACCTGCGCGTGGCCAATGCTGCCCTCACACGCGTGATCGGTTCGCAGGTGATTGTCACCCCGGCCACCGATGACACGGTGGACGTGGGGGGTGAACTCCCGACGGAAACCGAACTCGAGCAGCTCGTCGTGCGGAGCCCGCAGGTGATGCAGGCGGAGGCCAACCTCATGGCAGCCCGAGCGAGTCGACGCGCGCAGCGTTCGGCGTATCTGCCGTCGCTCACGATGTCGTACAATTACTCGTACACGCAGACCAGCCCGCGGTTTTCCGGCAGCGACGTCTGGCTGTTCTCGGGCGGCAACCCCAATCGCCAGCAGCTGAACTTCAATTTCAGCTATCCGTTGTTCAACGGCCTCGTGCGTGAGCAGCAGGTCGTGCAGACGGACGTCGCACAGCGGAACGCCGAAGCGCAGCTGCGAGACGCGCGCCTGGGGGCACGCCAGAATCTCACCACACAGCTGCGCGCGCTCAACAACGCGCAGGCCCGTGTTCGGGTGCAGCTCGCCGCCGTAGCCGCGGCCGAAGAGGACCTGCGCGTGCAGCAGCAGCGCTACGCACTCGGCGCCAGTACACTGCTCGATCTGCTCACGTCACAGACACAGCTGAATGAGGCGCGGCAGGCGCTCATTCAAGCGCGCTTCGACGGACGTATCGCGCGGGCGCAGCTGAGCGCACTGGTGGGCCGGGAGCTCTGAGTAAGCACCCACCCAAAACACACGACCCTCGACGCTCTACCCTGAACGGGGCGGCCGTCAGTCGTACGCGCATTCCGTAGGATCGCCGCGGCGACTGACCGCGGGCCCGTTCAGCGTTCAGGGTCGTGCGTGGAGGGTTGTGGGTGGGTGTTCCGAAACGTCAGCGGAGCTGGGCCCGCCGTCGTTGCCAGAATCAGAACGACAACGCCAGCGACGTCACGGCGACGAGATTCGTGCGCGACAGCCCCGACGCGGTGCGTCGGTCGGTGAAGATCGGCTCGCGATTCACCAGCGCTCGTGCTTCGGTGCGCCATACGAGCAGCCCCCCAAGCCGACGGTCGAACCCGAGGGAGCCGCCGGTGGCGCGGAGCGGGTCGGTGGTGCCGGTGCTGACGACCACTTGATCCGCATCGGCGTACCACTCGGTCCGCGCGACCAGGGCCGAACGCGGGGTCACCGCCCACCGCAGCGTGGCCATGGTCCCCGCCCACGTGCGGGCGTCGGCGCGACGCCCGGCGGTATCGGGCGCGTCTTCGCGGCCGACATCCGCCTGCGCGAGGAGCTCGACATCGCTTGCCAGCCTCGTGCGGATGCCCACACCGCTGAAGAGGCGCAGGCGCGCGCCCGGCTCGTTCCCGGCCAACGAGTACCAGGACACCGTGGTGCGCCCGCCCACCGCATAGTCGATTCGCGCACCGACCGACTTGTCCGTGTTGCTCTCCGAAATGTTCTGCCAGCCGTTCACCAGATCGGCGCGCACCGTCAGCGCCGGGGTCGCCTGCCACGTCATCCGCACGCCACTGGAATAGTAGGGCGAATAGTCGGCGACCAGCGAGCGGGTGTACGTAACGTTGTCGCGTGAGAGCCAGCCTTCGAGCCCGGCGTTCGAGAAAAAGATGCCCGCGTCGACCCAGAACCCCGGACGGACTTCGTAGCCGACATAGGCCTCCTGCATGACCCGCGACAGGGCACCGCCGCTCGTCTGGCCGACCCGTGGCTCACCGGCATAGTTCACCTGCACCGATGTCCCCGTCTGTAGCGCGAGCCGCCCGCGCACGCGGGGAGCCGACAGCGTCGCCTCCACATGGGCGAGATTGACGTTGAACTCCGCGTGCCTGGCGGCCTGAGTGGTGAACGACCGGTCGAGGGTCCGCGGGCGGCCGGCATCATACGCGACGTAGGTGTCCACGAAGGCGCCGAACGTGACGCGCAGGCTGGTGTCGGCCGGCGTGTGCGACGTGTCGGCAGGCGCACGGGCGGGGAGCCCGGCCGTATCGCGGGCAACCATTCGATGCGCCGGGAACGCGGCAGCACCCATCGCGGCGGCGATTGCCGGGACGAAGAGCAGATCGAGCATCCCTGAAGTTTAATGCCGGGGCCACCCGTTCCGAGGCGTTCCCATGGACGCTGATCCCACACCCCGATATAGATTACAGGTTCCTGTTCCCATCTCATGCCAAACGATCAGAATACTCCGGCCTCGGCAGACCAAGCCGAGGCCGTTCCCGAACGAAGCGCCGAGACCACTCCGGCGGAACCGCCGTCTCCCTCGGCCGACGCGCTGCACCATCCCACAGGCGAGCAGTCAGACGTCGGCTCCCACAACGCCTTTTCGGCCAAGCCGGGCGAGGAAGTCCTCGCACACACCGGCATGTTCCCCACGCAAACCACTCACGGGGGCGGGGGACACCACCGGGATCAGAATCCCACGGGGAAGCGCCTCGCGATCCTCACCCTCACCGCGCTCGGCGTGGTGTACGGCGACATCGGCACGAGCCCGCTGTATTCGATCAAGGAAATCTTCGGCC
>NZ_JBIJAW010000118.1:0-9300 GCF_044345575.1 Gemmatimonas sp. | reverse complement strand
TCGTCATCATCGTCGTCGAGATCATCATCATCGTCGTCGAAGTCGACATCGTCTTCGTCCTCGTCGAGATCGTCCTCGTCGAAGCCCTCGTCATCGAAATCTTCGTCGTCGGCGGCAAGCATGAACACCGAGGACTGCACCTTCTCTTCGAGCGCGTCCAGCGACGACGACCCGAACAGCTCCAACATGGGACGATTCTCCTGCGAGTGTGAACGGATGGACTGCGTGTATCTGATGTGCGGGAGTATCGGCAGGAGGCGCCCGGGACGCAAGCCGACCCTACGCCGATATACCCAAATTTACGCCGACGCTTTCTCGCGCTTCACTTCGCGCGTGACGCGCTTGCGATCGCTCGCCGCGAGCATGCGCTTGCGCAGACGGATGCTCTGCGGCGTCACCTCGATGAGCTCGTCGTCTTCGATGTACTCGAGGGCGATTTCGAGCGTGATCTGACGGGGCGGCTCGAGCGTAATGGCTTCGTCCGCGCCCTTCGAGCGCATGTTCGTGAGCTTCTTTTCCTTGCAGGGATTCACATCCATGTCGCCCGGACGCGAATTCTCACCGATGAGCATGCCTTCATACACGGCATCGCCCGGCGTCACGAACAGTGTGGAACGTTCCTGCAGCGAGAAGAGCGCGAAGGCCACGATGGTGCCGTTTTCCATCGACACGAGCACGCCGCGCGAACGCCCAGACAGCGGCCCCGCCCACGCCCCGTATTCGAGGAACCGGTGGTGCATGATGCCGGTGCCGCGCGTGTCCGTGAGGAACTCCGAGCGATAACCGAACAGACCACGCGCCGGCACGCGGTACAGCAGACGCACGAGACCCTGCCCCGGGTTCTTCATCTCGATCATCTCGGCCTTGCGGGGGCCGAGCTTTTCGATGACCACACCCATGTATTCTTCGGGCACGTCGATCGCGAGTTCTTCGAACGGCTCGAGCTTCTGCCCGTTCTCGTCGATCCGCGTGATCACACGCGGACGCGACACCTGGAACTCGAACCCTTCGCGGCGCATCGTCTCCATGAGGATGGAGAGGTGCAGTTCACCGCGGCCGCTCACGCTCCACGCGTCGGTGGTGTCGCTGTCTTCCACGCGCAGCGCCACGTTGCGCTCGAGCTCCTTGTACAGGCGCTCCCGGATCTGACGCGACGTGACGAACTTCCCGTCCTTGCCGGCGAAGGGCGAGTTGTTGACCACGAAGTCCACGCTGATCGTGGGCTCTTCGACGCTGATGCCGGCGAGTGCTTCCGGGTTGTTCGGGTCCGTGAGCGTCGTGCCGATGTCCACGTTCTCGAAACCCGCGAGCTGCACGATTTCGCCGGCGGATGCTTCGGCGATTTCGACGCGCTCGAGCCCTTCGTAGCCATACAGCTTCGACACGCGGCCACGCACGGGGGCAGCGCTGTTGTCGGGGGTCACCAGCGTGATGCTGTCACCCATCTTCACGGTGCCGCGTTCAATACGGCCGATCGCCAGACGTCCGAGATATGCGGAGTAGTCGATGGTCGACACGAGCATCTGGAACGGACCGTTCGCATCGGTCGGCGGCGGCGGCACGGTCTTCACGATCGTCTCGAAGAGCGGCTCGAAGTCCACTGCTTCAATGTCGAGATCCATCGTGGAGATGCCGTTCTTGGCCGAGCAGTACACGACCGGTGACTCGAGCTGTTCTTCGCTCGCCTCGAGCTCGATGAACAGCGACAGCACCTCATCGTGCACGCGCAACGGGTCGGCGCCCGGGCGGTCGATCTTGTTGATCACGATGATGGGCGTCCGACCGAGCTCGAGCGCCTTGCGGAGCACGAAGCGGGTCTGCGGCATCGGGCCGTCGAACGCGTCCACCACCAGCAGCACGCCGTCCACCATGCGGAGAATACGCTCCACCTCACCGCCGAAGTCGGCGTGGCCGGGCGTGTCCACGATGTTGATCTTCGTGTCCTTCCAGCGGATCGAGGTGTTCTTCGCGAGGATGGTGATCCCGCGCTCCTTTTCGAGCGGGTTCGAGTCCATCACGCGTTCTTCGACAACCTGATTTTCGCGGAAGGCTCCAGCCTGGCGGAGCATCTTGTCGACGAGGGTTGTCTTCCCGTGGTCGACGTGGGCGATGATGGCGACGTTACGAATATCCATAGCCTTGCAACCTAGCGGAGACCGGTCGGGAGAAACAACGGGGGACGCTAATCAACGCCCGAACCGTGACTTTGGCTCCCGGCCCGTCGCTGCACCATGTCCACGGCCACCTGCATGGCCCGAATGAGACTCTCCGCGCTCGCGATCCCCTGCCCCGCGATATCCAGCGCCGTGCCGTGATCGGGTGAGGTGCGCACGAACGGCAGCCCCAGCGTGATGTTCACGGCGCTCCCGAAGCTCGCCACCTTGATAGCCGTCATCCCGACATCGTGATACGGCGCGATCACCGCATCGAACTCGCCCCGCATCGCACGCACGAACACCGTGTCCGCCGGAAACGGCCCGTACATGCCGCAGTCACGCGCCACCGGGGCCAGCAGGTCGTCGTCCTCGGTGCCGAAGCGGCCACCGTCGCCG
This sequence comes from Gemmatimonas sp., assembly GCF_044345575.1. Taxonomy (GTDB): domain Bacteria; phylum Gemmatimonadota; class Gemmatimonadetes; order Gemmatimonadales; family Gemmatimonadaceae; genus Gemmatimonas. The sequence continues at coordinate 6,748 of NZ_JBIJAW010000118.1, read as the reverse complement.
GCATGGGGATTCATGGCGCAGAGCGCAATGCGCGGCGCCGCGATGCCCAGATCGTTCCGCAACCCGGCCACGGTCGTGGCATGGGTTTGCACCAGCACGTCGTGCGTGAGCGCTGCCGGCACGTCGCGCAGCGCGATGTGCGTGGTGGCGAGCACCACCCGCAAGCGGTCACTGGCGAGCATCATGGCCGTGGGGACCCCCGCCAGATGCCCGAGCATCTCGGTGTGTCCGGGAAAGTCGTAGCCCCCCGCCTGCAATGCGTGCTTGTCGAGGGGGGCGGTCACCAGACCGTCGAGCACGCCGGCCAGCGCGAGCCGTGCCGCGCGCTCCACGGCCATCCCGGCGAAGCGGCCCCCCTGAGCCTCATCGGCCGCGGCGTCGCCCGTGGGTCGCCACGCGCCGAGGTCGTCGTCCACCGGCACGCCGGCCCGACGCGGCCCGATGACCCGCCACGACACGAAGGCGCTCAGCGCCGCGATTCGCGGATCACCGAGCGCCTTGGCGATGATCTCCGGACCAATGCCCCGCGGATCGCCGAGCGTCAGTCCCATGGTGATCACCGGTTGTCGCCTCCCTGCTTGGCCGGATCGTACCGCACGCTCACGTACGTCTGCTTCTTCAGGTTGTCGATGAGGCGCCGCATCTTGCGCTCCTCCGACAGCTGTTCACGAATGCGATCACGCGCCTCCGCCAGCGTCCATTCGCCGGCCTCGTCGAGGAAGGTGACCTGCGCCACGATGAACTTGGCTACGCCCGCCGATGGATCGGGGAGCGGAAACGGCTCGAGCACCTGGTTGAGCTTGGCCCCTTCGAGGGCATTGCGGTACGGCTCGGGGAGCTCGCTGCGCGGATACTCGGGAATCGACTTGTCCTCACCGCTCGCCGCGTCGTGGTACATCACGCTGAGCGAATCGAAGCTGCCGCCGGCCCGCCACGCGGTCGCGACGCTGTCGGCCAGCATCCGCGCCCGACGCTCGTCGGCCGTATCCACCTGCGGGCGGATGAGGATGTGCCGCGCCTTCACTTCGGCCGGCTGCACCCGGTCCACGCGGATGATGTGAAAGCCGAACGCCGTTTCGACGATCGGGCTCACGATCCCCGGATTGAGCGAGAACATCATGCGATCGAACTCGGGCACCATGCGGCCGCGGCGATTCCAGCCGAGATCGCCACCCAACTCGGCCGTCCCGTCCATCGAATACTTCTTGGCCATCAGCTCGAAGTCTTCCGGCCGCTTCTGCAGGTCGAGCCAGATGGAGTCGATCTTGGCGCGGGAGCGCTTCTTGGCGTCTTCGCTGGGCTTGGTGGCCACCACGATCTGCCGCAGCCCCACGCGCGCTTCCTTCGGGCCCACCCGGGCCTTGAAGACGTCGAACGCTTCCCGAATCTCGTCCTCGCCGACGTTCACCGACGTGACCTTGCCGTCGCGCTGCAGCTTCTGCATCACCTGCTGCTGCAGCTTGTCGCGCTTGAGCTGGTCGCCGGTGATCTTGCGCCACTCTTCCACCGTGCCCATACCGGCTTCCTTGAGCGCCTGCTTGAACTCCGCATCGCTCTTGAAGCGCTTACGCACGCCTTTCTCCTGATCGTCCACGGCGCTCGCGATGTCGCCGTCCTGCACTTCCACCTTCTCGGTCTTCGCCTTCTGCACGAGCAGTTCGGCGTCGATGAGCCGCTCGAGGATATCCGCTTCGAGCTTGGCCAGATCGGACGCGGACTCCACCTTGGCGCCCGACGCACGGGCCTGATTGACGGCGGTCATGAGCTCGGAGACCAGGATGACCTGATCACCCACCACCGCGGCGATGCCGTCGATGGGGAGCCCGCGCACGGAATCCTGCTTCGCGGCCGGCGCGTCGCCCTTGGGGGGCGTGGCCTGCGCCGCGAGGGCGGCCGGCGAAAGAGCCGCCGCCACGCTGAGCGTGACACCGGTGAGCACGGAACGGGAGAGCAGTCGAGGCATCATGCCGATAAGTACCCGGTGACGGGACCTGGGTTGCAACGGAATCCTGACGGGGACTCAGCGAACGCGCCCCGACCGGAGACCGGCCGGGGCGCGGAGGTACGCCGAGCTGACGATTACTTCTTCGTGGTGTCGGGCGCCGGAGCCGGCGCGGCCGGCTGCTGCGCGCCCGGGGCCGGAGCGCCGCCCGGCACCTTGCTCGAATCGCTCTTCGCGCGCACACCCTTCGCCAGCTCGATCACCTTGTCGAGGCCGGCTTCATTGATGTTGAAGCTGTACTTCTGCTGCACCGCGCGAGCCACCGGGTACGGCACGTCAACGAACGGCACTTCGTTCTTCACGAGCTTGCCGAAGAAGGCCTCGACCTTGGCGCCGGCGACCTTCTCCTTGTCACCACCCACCGCCTTCGCACTGTCGGCCAACTTGGCCGGCTCAACGCCGAGCGACGTCCACGTCTGCGACACCGCGTTCTTGAAGTTCAGGAACAGGTTCGACATCTCGGCCGTGTCCACCGTGGCCTTGGCGCTGTCCGCCTGACGGAGCACGAGTTCGTTGCGCACGATCTGCTTCACGAACTTCTCGACGAGCGTGTCCGGCGCCTGCACCAGCTGCGGACGGATCTGCGACGACGGCGGATACGCCGCCAGCCACTCGGCGAACCGGGCGGCGGTGAGCTTGCCCCCCTTGTACGTGGCCATCGCGTCGTTGTCCTTGCGGTAGCCAAGCGTGTTCTTCGCGATCGCCTTGGCCTTCACCGTGGCGTTCGCCTCGATCTTCACCTCGTTGCCGCTCTCGAGCTTCGCGAGATAGGTGCTCTCGGCGATCGCCACGTTCCGCTGCTTCGCGATCGGCGCGAACTTGTCCTTCACGTCGGCGAACGGCGAGCGGTAGATCACGTGGAAGCCGAACGACGTCTGGCAGGGCTCCTTCGAGATCTCGCCGGGCTTCATGGCCACGACGCACTTCTCGAACTCGGGCACCATCATGCCCTTGCCGAACAGGCCGAGGTCACCACCGCGCTCCTTCGCGCCCGGCTCATCAGAGCGGGCGGCGAGCGACGCGAAGTTGGCCGGCGTGGCCTGCTTGAGGATGTCAGTCGCCTTGGCCTTGGCCGCCGCGATCTGCTCGGGGGTGGCACCCTGCTCGGTCTTGATGAGGATGTGACGGGCCGCGTAGGCCTCACCGTTGTTGTAGCGCTCCTCGTCGCTGCCCGGGGCCTGATCATTCCAGCCCTTCGACACGTTGTCGTAGAACTTCTTGACGCGGATGTTGTCGAGGTTCGACCACAGCGCGTCCTGCATGACCTTGGGATCGGTGAGTGAATCACCCTTGGCCGCCGACAGGGCCACGAGCTGGTAGTTCACCCACAGCTCAGCGATCGAACGGGCCACGTCCTTCTCGAGCGGCGCCTGGGACTGCCCCAGGATCTCCGCGAGCTTGGCCGAGGAAAGCTGCTGGTTGCCGGCAGTCGCCGCCACGTCGGGATTGGACGCCGCGCCACAGGCCACGGCGAACGCGACGGCAGCGAGCACGGACAAACGGTAGGATTTCATGAAGGTCTGACTCTGGAAACGTGACGTGGGTGGGTTTACACGAGGGCCTTGAGCGCTCGGATGAGCCCCTCGAGCATTTCCGCCCCACCCAATCGGGTGAGCTTGAGGGCCAGCGGCTGTGCGCGACGGACATCCACCTGGAACTGTACGCCGTGGAAGGCCGCCGACAGCCCCTTGAGGCGCGGAACTGCGTCAGCCCTGAAAGTAATACGAGCCTCAGAGGCGCGCACAAGCACCCCCTCTACCCCCAGGGCGGCGCCGATCACACGCAGCATGGCACTGCCGAACAGCGCCTCGGCGGGCGCCGGGAGTGCTCCGAAGCGGTCCCGCACCTCCTGCCGGAGCGCTTCGATGGCCTTCGGATCACGCAGCGCCGTAAGCCGGCGGTACACGTCCAGCTTGGCCTCCTGCGAGGCGATGTAGTCGTCGGGAAGGAAGCTCGGGAAGTCGAGATTGACGTCGGCCGGAATCCACGACTTCTGGCCGTCGCCGTCGGACAGCTGCCGGACGGTCTCGTCGAGAAGACGCAGGTACAGGTCGAAGCCCACGGAGTGCACGAAGCCCGACTGCTCGGGGCCAAGGAGATTACCCGCGCCACGCAGCTCAAGATCCTTGAGCGCCACCCGGTAGCCCGCCCCCAACTCGGTGTGGTGCTCGAGCACCGCCAAGCGGCGCTCCGCGTCCTCGTCCACGCGGTCGGGGACCAGGAGGTAGCAATAGGCGCGGCGGTGCGACCGGCCCACGCGGCCGCGCAGCTGATAGAGCTGGGCGAGGCCCAGGTGGTCGGCGCGGTTCACGAACATCGTATTGGCGTTGGGCACGTCGAGCCCGCTTTCCACGATGAGCGTGGAGACGAGGATATCCACCTCGCCCTCCACGAACTGGCGCATGATCTTCTCGAGCTCGCGCTCCTTCATCTGCCCGTGCCCCACCGCCACGGTCGCCCGGGGCACGATCCGGCGCAGGTGATCGGCAATCGCTTCGATGGTTTCGATGCGGTTATGCACGAAGAACACCTGCCCGCCGCGATCGAGCTCGCGACTGATGGCCTCCTCGATGAGCGCGTCGTCGAACGGCTCCACGAAAGTGAGCACCGGCGAGCGATCACGCGGCGCCGTCTGCATGAGCGTCAGGTCGCGGAGCCCCGCCAGCGACTGATGTAGCGTGCGCGGAATGGGGGTGGCCGTGAGCGTAAGCACGTCGGTGGACAGCTTGAGCTGCTTGAGCCGCTCCTTGTGCTTCACGCCGAAGCGATGCTCCTCGTCAACGATGATGAGCCCCAGCTCCGCGAACTCCACGTCGGGACTCAGCAGGCGATGCGTGCCGATGATGATGTCGATCTGCTTCTTCTTGAGCTTCTCCACCACCACGGCCTGCTGGCTCGCCGTCTGGAAGCGGCTCATGACTTCCACCGTCACCGGGAAGTCGGCCAGCCGATCGCCGAAGCTGCGCGCGTGCTGCTCCGCAAGAATGGTGGTGGGTACCAGCACCGCCACCTGCCGCCCGCTCTGCACCGCCTTGAACGCGGCACGGATGGCGATTTCGGTCTTGCCGTAGCCCACGTCGCCCACGAGCAGGCGATCCATGGGGCGCTCACCCTCGAGGTCGCGCTTCACGTCCTCGGTGGCCTTGCGCTGATCGGGCGTATCCTCGAAGAGGAAGCTGCTTTCCAGCTGACGCTGCCACGCCCCGTCGGCCCCGTGCGCCGGGCGCGTAGTGACCTTGCGCCGCGCATAAAGCTGCAGGAGTTCCTGCGTCATCTCGAGGATGGCCATGCGCGTCTTGTCGCGCTGCGCCTTCCACTGCTTGCCACCCAGCTTGTGCAGCCGCGGCGGCGGCGCGTCGGTACTTACATCGCTCGCGCTGCGATACCGCTCGATCTGATCGATGCGGTACAGCGGCACATTCAGCCGGTCGCCCCCCTCGTACTCGATGACGGCGCTCTCGATGGTCGCTTCGCGCACGTACACCTTCTCGATACCACGGTAGATGCCAATTCCGTGTTCGAGGTGTACGACATAGTCGCCCGGCTTGAGCGCGCCGAGGCTTTCGAGCGAGGCACCGGTACTGTAGCGGCGCGTGCGGCGCAGCCGACGGTCACGACGGAAGATCTCGTGGTCGGTGAGGACACGCACCACGTTCGGCACCACGAAACCGCCACCCAGTACGCCGATGGCGAGCGACGCTGACACGGGGCCATCTTCACCGAGCAGTTCTTCGAGACGCTCGGCCTGCCCGGCGTTGTCGCAGAGAATGAGCGTGTGCAATCCGTCGCGCTGCAACCGGCGCAGCACACGCAGGTCGCGCGAGATGGTTTCGGGATGCCTCGTGGGGAACGTGACATCCGGCTCCGGTCCGGCCGGGACCAGATCAGCGGCGTTGGCGCTCGCCGCCTTTTGCGGCGGAAGGTTGAAACGCAGCGTCCCGAAACGCGCGAGCGTGCTCGCCATCTTGGGCGGCTCTACGAACAGCCGGTCGCGATGCGTGTACTCTTCCCCACGCCGCAACGCGATCTCGATGTGGTGCGCAGCCTCGTCCCACGTGCGCACGAGTTCGGGCAGCACACTGCTCCCGCCCGGCATCACCACCAGCGAATCGGCGGGCCACAGCTCAGGCAACGTGACCCGTTCGTCGGTGTCATCGACGCTCGCCACGCGTCCGTCTACCGGGAGCACGAGCGCGAGCTCGGCGTCGCGCGTGCTGCGCTGCGAGTTGAGGTCGAAGTGGCGGAGCTCGATGATGTCGTCGCCCCAGAACTCGAGGCGTACGGGCTCGGCCATGCCGAACGAATAGATGTCGAAGATGCCGCCGCGCACGCTGAACTGGGCGACGTCTTCCACCATGGGCACGCGTTCGAAGCCGATGCTCTCGAGATGGGCCGCGAGCTGTTCGGGCCGGCGCACATCGCCCTTGCGCAGTTCGAGACGCGCCCCGCTCAACGCCTTGGGGAGCGCCGTGCGCTCGAGCACCGCCCGCGACGTGGTGAGCAGGATGCGCACGCCGCTGCGGCCGAGTTTCTCGAGCGTTTCTACACGTTCGCCGGCCACTTCGGCGTGCGGCTCCACTTCGCCGAACCCTTCGCGCGGCGGATACAGCGCCACCGGCGTGTCGTCCACCAGGGACTGGAGATCGGCCAACCACCGCTCGGCGTCCCCCAACTGGTCGGTGATCACCACCACCAGACGCTGCGGTAACGCGCGCGCGAGGGCGGCGACCAGCACCGCATCGGCGC
>NZ_JBIJAW010000117.1:0-9318 GCF_044345575.1 Gemmatimonas sp. | reverse complement strand
TTCGGCGCCGACAACAGCGACGGCGTGCTGCAGCTCGACAACGAGCGCAAGTACCAGGTGCGCGCGAACGTCGATTTCAGCCCGATGAAGAACATGCAGTTCAGCTGGAACACGGCGTACAACAACTCGCTCATCTCGCAGACGCCGGCCGGCAACAACGCGCAGGGCGTCACGCTCAACGCGTTCCGCCAGAACCGCAACTACTTCGGCAACGCCAACCCGGACACGATCAAGCTCGTGTACGGCCAGAAGCTCAACTCGAACATCGACCGCCTGCTCATGGGCGCCACCACCACGTGGACGCCGTTCGAGCGCTTCTCGAGCCGCCTCGTGCTCGGCTTCGACCGGTCGGCGATCGAAAACCGCAACGTGCGTCCGTATGGCTTCCCGGGTGCCGCGCTCGGCATCATCCAGAATCAGGTCTGGCAGAACAAGATCATCAGCCTGGACTGGGCCAATAACTACGAGATGCAGTTCGGCGACGACCTGAAGGCCACCTTCTCGGCCGGTTCGCAGTACATCAATTCGGTGGTGGGTGACGTGGTCGCCTACTCCGAGAACTACCCGGCCCCGACGAACCCCACCGTGGCCTCGGGCTCGCTGCGCAACGCCGATGAAAACCGCCTGAAGAACATCACGGGTGGTGCCTTCACCCAGGCGCTCTTCGGCCTCAAGGACAAGTACTTCGTCACGGTCGGCGCCCGCGTCGACGGCAACAGCGCCTTCGGTGAGGACTTCGGCTTCCAGACCTACCCCAAGGCTTCGGCCTCGTGGGTTGTCTCCGACGAAGGCTTCTGGAAGGAGAACCTGGGCACGCTCAAGTTGCGTGCGGCGTATGGTCAGGCCGGCCGCGCTCCCACGGCGTTCGCCGCCGTGCAGACGTGGGATCCGGTCGGTTGGGGCACCTCCCCCGCCGTGCGTCCGCTCAACCTCGGCGACCCGAACCTCGGCCCCGAGCGCACGACCGAAACCGAAATCGGCTTCGACAACACGCTCTTCAACGGCCGCTTCAGCGTGGACTTCACGTGGTTCAAGGCCGTGACTGACGACGCGCTCTTCTTCGTGCGCAACGTGCCGACGAACGGCTTCCTCGCGAGCTCGCTGAGCAACGCGGGCAAGATCGAGAAGAGCGGTATCGAGGCGGCCGTCAACGCCACGCTGCTGGAGAAGACGAACCTCGACATCAAGGCCGGCCTCAACGTGAGCACCAACCAGAGCAAGGTGCTCAGCCTTGGTGGTGCGCCCTCGTTCAGCGTGGGCAACTTCGGCTGGGTGATCGAAGGCCAGCCGGCGCCCGTACTGCGTGGCCGTCTGATCAAGAACGCTGATGAGATCGGTGCGGCCGTCGACACGGTATTCAACCACACCTTCGGGCCGTCGCAGCCGACGCTGATCGTCTCGCCGTCGCTCAACATCACGACGTGGAAGGGGATCAACATCTCGGCCCGTGGCGAGTATCAGGGTGGTGCCTTCATCAACGAAGACGCCTCTTTCCAGGCGCTCTCGCGCTCGGTGCTGTGGCCCACGTGCACGCGGGCCTACGCCGCCATCGCGGCCAACCAGCCGCTGTCGCCGCGCGAGACACTCACGTGCATTCCGCGTAACGCGCGTCAGGACATGTTCATCTTCCCGGCGGACTTCTTCAAGGTTCGCGACATCACCGTCACCGTGCCCCTCGGCAAGCTCATTCCGCACACGGCGAGCAGCTCGCTCGTGCTGTCGGCGCAGAACGTCTTCCGGCGCAACTTCGGCATGCCGCTGTTCGACCCCGAAATGTCGGGTAACGACGGTTTCAACGTGGGCGTGCGCTACATCTCCGAGCACATCCCCGCGGCGGCGAATTTCCTGACGTCCCTGCGCATCTCGTTCTGAGGCCACCGACCATGACGATGAACATTCGCGCCTTCGTGCGCACGGCTCCCGTCGCGGCTCTGGCTCTTGCTGCCGGCTGCGATCTGAAAGTCACCAACCCGGGCCCCATTCAGGCGGTCTTCCTCGACAACCCCGCGGCGCTCACCGCCATCGTCAACGGCGCCGGCCGTGACCTGGCGGAGGGTCTCAACTGGACGTCGTACACCAGCGCCGCCGTAACGCGCGAAGTGCTGCCGTCCGGATCGACCGCCGCGTTCGGCATCTCGGTGCGCCAGCAGCTCGGCATCCTGTCCCCGGACGATGGCAACGAGTGGTGGAACCTGTCCCAGCGCGCGCGCTGGACCGCCGAGAGTGGCGTGAAGCGCGTAAAGGAAGTGCTGGGAGCCGGTGCGACCAACAGCGCCACGCTCGCCCAAGGCCTCATTTGGGTGGGCTACTCGAACCGCCACCTGGCCGAAAACTTCTGCGACGCGGTGATCGACGGTGGGCCGAAGCAGCCGAACACCGTGTATCTCGATCGCGCGGAAGCGGCGTTCACCGAGGCAATCACCGTCGCGAGCGCGGCCAACAATGCGACGCTCCGCGACGTGGCGACGGCAGGCCGCGCTTCGGTGCGCCTGCTGCGTGGCAACCTCGCCGGTGCGGCGGCCGATGCGGGGCTCATCACGAACAACGCGTTCGTGTACCGCATGCCGTACTTCGTGAACACGGTGGATCAGTACAACCGCATCTACTGGGCGTCGGCCAACCAGCCGTACCGCGCCCACACGGTGTGGGGCACGTTCTACGAGAACTACCGTCGCACGACGCGTGACCCGCGCGTGGCGTACGATTCGAGCCTGACGGTGCGCTTCGGCGACGCGGCGGTGACGAGCCTCGGCGGTCAGGTGCGCTGGTACTTCCAGACGAAGTACCCCGTGCGCGAGTCGTCGATCAACCTGTCGAGCGGCTGGGAGATGCGCCTCATCGAGGCCGAGGCACTGCTCGTGGGCGGCGACGTGAGCGGGGCCATGGCCAAGCTCAACCTGCGTCGCACCGCGCTGAACCTGCCGCTGTGGACCGCCAGCAACGCCGCGGACGCGTGGACGGCGCTCAAGCGCGAGCGTGGTATCGAGCTGTGGCTCGAAGGGCGTCGCATGGGTGACTTCCGCCGCTGGGCCGCGCTCAATCGGCCGGGTGAGCAGGAGAACATGACGGGTCGCAACCTCTGCTTCCCGATCCCGCTGTCGGAGCTCGAGACCAACCCGAATCTCCGCTGAGTTTCGGATAGCAGGACGAAACGGCCGCCGGATGCAATGCATCCGGCGGCCGTATTGTATGTGGTGCAGAGCCGCGCGATCAGAACTCGAAGTTCAAGCCGATCGACGGTAGGAGCCCCACGCTGGCATTGGCCTCCACACGGCGTAGGCGGGGATTCCAGATCGGCGCGGTAGTATTGGCGCGATTGGTGACATTCTGCAGATCGATGAAGGCGATGAACTGCCGGTTGGCCAGCAGCAGGCGTCGATCAATACGAAGGTCGGCCGCGAAGAACGGATCAATACGCTCGGCATTGTAGCGCATGAAGTCGAGCGTACCGGCAAGCGCCCCGCTCTCCACGAACGGCGTGTACGGCAGGCCGCTCGCGCCGCGGACGCGCATGGCCACCTCCCACTTCGCATTGGGGCGCCACCCCAACACCCCGTTGGCCAGCACGGGCGTATCGAACGCCCCGCGGGTGGCCACACCGTTCACTCCGGTGAAGCTCGTGCGGTTCACGCTCGCGCTGAGCTGCCCGTAGAACGGGCTGGCGCCCAGCTTCTTCTGCAGAAATACTTCGGCGCCGTAGGCCGACCCGGTGCCGGTACTCTGCAGTGGCTCGAGGCCAAACGGAATATCGGTGGTGGCATCATCGAATCCACCCGGGCTGAGCACAGCCTGCGGGCGGAAGCGACGCGCGGGGTAGTCCCCATAGCGCTTGCCGTACACCTCGAATTGCACCTTGAGATCGCTCCCCACGAGGCGCGTGACACCAGCCACCACCTGATCGGCGCGGAACGGCTTGAGCCGCGCGGCATTGCCGGCATCACCCACCAGCCAGATGTAGCTGGGGGCCTGCCAGTAGCGCCCTCCAGATAGCGAGAGCGTGGTGGTGGTGTTGAGCTGCAGACTCCCGCTCACACGTGGCGCGATGCGCACGGCGTTGTCGAGGAAACCATACCAATCGCCGCGGAGCCCACCCGACAGGCGCAGCCGCGGCGTGCGCTGCCACGTGGCCTGCACATAGCTCCCATTGCGCAGCGCCGTGAAGCTGGTGTCGACCACGAGCGCGCGCGGCGCTCCCGTCTGGTCGCGACGCGTGAAGCCGGCGAGCGTGGCATCGTAGCGCAGCTGGCTCGCGTACTTGAATATGGTGCCCGTTTCGACCTCGAGCCGCCGTGACGCCATGAAGGTCACGTCGGTGCGCAGCGAATTCTCCCCCTCGCGCGACCGGCTCTCGAGAATGGGCACCAGCAGACTGTCGCGCTGTGCGGTGACGTACCGCGTGTACGTGCGCCCCAGCGTGGTGGTCACGACGCCCTTGCTGATCAGCCGCTTCCACGTGAGGCCACTGAAGTACTGATCCTGCGCCGGCGCCAGCACCTGCGAGTTGTTCACGCGCGCCGAATCGGTGCTGTTGTCGAAAGAGATCGTGCCGCGCGCGCCAATGGTGAGAAAGCTCAACGCATCCCGCCGGTTGGGCCGCCACGTCGCCTTCACCGTGGCGTCGGTGTAGCTGGGAATGAAGCTGAGCCCGATGGCCTTGAAGAGGAGATCGAGGTAGCTCTGACGGACGTTCGCGATGAACGATCCCTTGCTCCCCAGCGGCCCTTCCAGCACCGCACCGAACTGGGTGGCGGCCACATTGACCTCACCGGCCAGGCGTTCGCGGTTCCCCTCGCGCAGCGTGATGGTCGTGGCCGACGACGTGCGATCGCCCAATCGCGCGCCGAAGCCGCCCGCCGAGAGGGAGGCGCTTTCGACGAAGCGGATGTTGATGAGGGAGATAGGCCCGCCGGTGGACCCCTGAGAGCCGAAGTGATTGATGTTCGGCACCTCGATATTGTCCACCACGAACAGGTTTTCGAAGGGCGCCCCACCGCGCACCACGATATCGTTGCGGGCGGCGCTCGTGACGCCGACGCCCGGTGCGATGGAGATGGCCCGCAGCACGTCTTCCTGCGCGCCGGGCTGCCGCCGGACCTCTTCCGCGTCGTATCGCTGCGTAGACACCGGCATGGACGCCGGCATCTGGGCGGGGAACGCCTCGGGGCGTACCGTGACGGCGTCGAGCTGCACGTCGACCGCCCGCAGCGTCACGGTCACCTCGGCCGGCTTCGCCGGCGACACCACGATATCGCCACGTTGCACGGGGGCGAACCCGAGCCGGCGCACCTCGATGGTGGCGATACCCACCCGTACACCGCGCAGGGTGAAGCGGCCGCCGCCATCGCTCTGTGCGGCCACCTCCTGCCCGATCACGCGCACCGTGGCACCGACAATCGGTGCTTCCGTTACTGCTTCGAGCACGCGGCCGGTAATGGAGCCCGTGGCGGCGGGGACCTGCGCGGCAGCGCTCCCGGTTGGCAAAAGCGCGGCCAGCAGGCCGAGGAGCGCCGCAATGCACACACGCATCATGAATAATTCCGACGGGTGATGGACGGCGTGTGCTGGCCGCGCCCGTCGGCGAGGGTTACTGCGCCAGCAGTGCCGTCTCGATGTCCTTGATGAGCGATTCGGGGGTCGCCGTGGGGGCGTACCGCCCGATCACCGTGCCGTCGCGTCCCACGAGAAACTTCGTGAAATTCCACTTCACTGACGTGGTGCCCAGCACACCGGGCTCGGACTGCTTGAGCCACGACCAGAGGGGATGGGCGGCGTCGCCGTTCACCTCGAGCTTGGCGGAGAGCGGGAACGTCACGTCGTACTTGCTGCTGCAGAACGCGCCGATTTCGGCTTCGGTGCCCGGCTCCTGGTGCCCGAACTGGTCGCACGGGCAGCCGATGATGGTGAGCCCGCGCGCCTTGTAGGTGCGCCAGAGCTGCTCGAGTCCGGTGTATTGCGGCGTGAACCCGCACATGCTCGCCACGTTGACCATGAGCACCACGCGCCCCTTGAAGTGGGAGAGCGGCATGGGCGAGCCATCGAGCGCGACGAGATCGAAATCCGTGATGTTGGGCATGGGCCAAATTTCGCACGACTCGTCGGCGAAAGGCACTGGGCCCGGGTGGGATCAGGGAATGCGGAGGGTGAAGTGCGCTTCGGCCACCACCTGCCCGTTCACCTGCAGTTCCACGCGGTGCCGGCCGGCGTAGTAACGTCGCGTGGTGATGGGTTTCACCACATGCCGCTTTTCGAGCGTAACCGTCTCGCCGGCCCCGAGACGGGCACTCCATCCCTTGAACACCTTGGGCGACGTGCGGCCGTCCGCTCTCACGTGATGCACCACGTAGTCCACCGTGAGTGGCTGCGGGGCCCGGGAGCTCGAGGTGAGCGTGGCCGTGAGCGTGACGTGTCCGCCGAGCAGCATGCGCCGAGGCGTAATCGTGAGCGCAGCAGTGCCACAGAGTGCCGTGCCTCGCCCCCAGGCCGTCAGCAGGCGCTGGTTGCCCTGTTTGATGAGCGTCCGACTCGCGTGACGCAGGAGGGCCACGCGCGCCGGCGGCGCGTGAGGCAGGAACCGCTCCACCCAGGCGGTCACCAGCGCGGGATGATCCTTCGCGATGTCGTTCAGATGATTCGCCACACTGCGCCGCACGTAGGCACTGTCGTCATCGAGGAGCGCCTCGAGCAGCGGCAGCGAGGGAGACGGATCGGCGATCAGCGACTTGAGCTGCATCCCCCACGGCAGGCGTGGACGCGTGCCCTCGCTCACGAGGCGACGCACATGTTCCGACTCGTGCGCGAGCCAGGTATGCAGCGTGGCGAACGTCCGCTCGGGATGTCGCACGAGAAACGGCCGGATCGCGAACTCCGCCGTGAAGCGTTGCGTGAGCTCGCGCAGACAGGCAAGCGCGCGCTCGGGGGTGTCGAGGCCACGGCGCGCCACGAACTCGCCAGCCGACCAGAGAAACCAGCCACGCAACGCGGTGGTGCGCTCGAGGTGCGAGGCCGCCGTATCGAAGTCGGGGGCCAGGTGCCGCTCCAGCGCATCGGCAATGAGCATCGCCCGGGCCTTGAGCTCGAGGGGCTCGAGAGACGGGATCACATCGGCAACGAACGCCGTGGCCTTGAACGTGGGCGATGTGCGCGCGAGCTCACGTGCGGCATCGCGCACGAGCGATTCGTTGAGGAACGTCTTGAACGGTTCGGGCATGTGCGGTGTAGTTTACGGCCATGCGCGCTCTCTCCGCTTCGGCCCTGCTGCTGATCGTATCGTCCGCCGCCACGCCGGCCCACGCGCAGCCTGCCGCTACGCGTTCCGGCGCCGGCAAAACGCGTGTCGTGGCCCCGGCAAAGGCCGAGGGCATCAGCGGCAGCTACGCCGGTACCGCCACGGTTCCGCTGGGCGACAGCACCCTCGTCGTGCCGGTGAGCTATCTGTTCAAGGGCACCGCGCCCGCCATCACGGGGACCGCCGTGGTCCCCGGTCAGGGTTCAGGGACGATCAGTCAGGTGGTGCGCGACGGCGCCAAGCTGCGCTTCCGCGTGACCGCCGGTGAGGGGAAGCTCCTCGAACACGACGGGATGGTGGCCGCCAACGGCACCATCGAAGGGTTCGTGAATCTCGACGGGAAGCCCGTGGCGAAGTTCAAGATTGCCCCGGGCGCATTACCCGCCAAACCGGCGTTGCCGGCCGCCGCGAAACCGCGCGGGCGCTGACGTCAGTCGCTGGTCGCGCGCTCAGCCGGCATCCGGGCGCTCGATCTGGAGCGCCTGGAACGCCGCATTGGACACCAGACAGTACGCCGCGAAGAAATAGAAGCCCTGCCCCGCCACGGCCGAGAGGTTGGCCGTGCCCTTCGCGACCAGCAGGGCGATGAGCATCCCCACGGCGAACACGTCGGCCATCGACCACTTGCTGAGCGCCTGCACGAACCGGTACAGCCGATAGGACCAGCCCGAGCCGCGCCCGGCGAAAATGGGGACGAGCAGTGCGGCCTTGGTGACGGGGACCATGACGCTGAACAGCAGGATGAGCCCGGCCACGAAGTCGTTCCCCGAGCCATGGAGACTGCGAATAGCCCCGATGACGCTGCGGGTCTCGTTGGTGAGTTCGCGTTCGCTGCCGAACAGCTCGATCGTGGCGCGGATGGTGAGCACCGGCTCCACCAGCCCAGGCCACAGCAGCCCGAGGGACACGAGCGTGAGTCCCACCGCCAACAGATTCCGTTTGGACATGGCCGAAGGGTAGCGTGAGCACCAGTCCTTGGACACCAGCCATTGGACACCAGCCATTGGACACCAGCCGGTGGGCGACCGTACCTTGCGCGGATGCGTCAGGTTTCATTTTCCCGAAAGGCACGTGGTGCCTGTCGTGCGCTCCTCGTACCGGCGGCGCTGCTGCTGGGCACGGCCGCCCCGCGCCTCCTCGCGGGACAGCCGTCCACCGTCCCCGAGCCCACCGACAGCACGCGCAAGCGACTGGTCGCACGGCGCGCGGTCGCCCGACTGACGATCGACGGCAAGTTGGACGAACCCGACTGGCGTAACGCACCGGTGGCCGGCGATTTCGCGCAGGCGCGCCCGGATTACGTACCCACCACGCGCTACCCCACCGAAGTGCGCGTGCTGTTCGACGACGAGAACCTCTACATCGGCGCCTTCAACCGCGACAGCGCGGGACTCAAGTCCCTGCGCATGCCCGACCTCCGTCGCGACTTCGAGCCCCCCGAGAACGACGTCTTCGGCGCCAGCATCGGTCCGCTGGGAGACCGCCGCACCGTCCTCCAGTTCTCCACCACGCCGCTCGGCTCACAGGCCGATGTCCAGGCGTTCGACGGAGGGGACGCGTTCAACTTCAACTGGGATGCCCTGTGGAAGGTGCGCACCACGCGCGCCGACAGCGGCTGGACGGCGGAGTTCTCCATTCCGTGGCGTTCGCTGCGCTACACCCCGGGGCTAACGAGCTGGGACATCAACTTCGTGCGCAATACGCGACGCGTCGCGCAGTGGAGCGCGTGGATGCCGTATCCGCGGCAGCTCTCGTCGTGGCGCATCTCGTACGGCGGCGTGCTCGACTCCATCAAGCCGCCACCGCCGCGCACCAACATCCGCGTGCGCCCGTACGTGCTCGGCACGAGCGTCACCGATCGCGCGACCAACGCGTTCAACGGACGAACCGGTGATGTCGGCGGCGAGATCATCTGGGCGCCCTCGGCGAACAGTCTGCTCGAAGCCACGGTGAACACCGACTTCGCGCAGGCCGACGTGGACCGTCAGGTGGTGAACCTCACACGCTTCAACGTGTTCCTCCCCGAGCGGCGG
>NZ_JBIJAW010000410.1:0-2780 GCF_044345575.1 Gemmatimonas sp. | reverse complement strand
GCAGCGACCTGCGCTACGGTGACCGCACGCGACGGGCACGGGCCCGCATGCGCGCCTACTTCACCTTTCGCCGCGAACCCGAGTTGCAGCGGGTGCTACTTGCCGAGGCCGACGCGCTCCGCCGCGAGGCGGGAGACCTGGAGCGCGCGGTGTTGGCCTAGGGGGAGAAGCGGAGAAAGAGGGGAACTGATATTGGGAGAAAAGGGGAAAACGGGAAAAGGAGACTGAGTTCGCGGCCCCGCTTGTGATTGGCTGTCGTGAACAAACGACACAAACAACCAAAGCCACTCTCATTTTCTCCCTTTCCCCTTTTCTCCCAATTTCAGTTCCCCCCTTTCCCCCTTTCTCCAGAGACGGCCGCCAAGAGACGGTCGTCGAACGGAGGGTACACCGGGCCGCCGAGGTCCCAGTGCCAGGCTTCGCGGCGTTGCTCGGTGCGCGGGTCCTTGAGCGGCTTGTACTGCAGCCGCTTCTCGGCCAAACCCAGCGCCTCGCCGTACGCCACCAGGAGGGCGCGGTCGGTGCTCACCAGATGCACCAGCGGTTCGCCCTTCCAGACATGGCGATGCAACCACAGCCCGCCATCCATCGCGTGAATCATCCCGTCACGGCGTTTGTCGAACTCACGGCACCCAGCCGAAAAATTGAGATCCCGCAAGCGCGCGTGGCGCCGGCGGGAGTCTGGGTCCTGCACAATGGGCGGAAGTGAAGGCACGGGTTGCGGAGCCTGCGGAGGGTCAGGCGATCGGCGTCCCGTCAGCACCCCACGGTGCTCATCAGGTCATTGGCACTCGATGACCCCTTCCTTCGTGGCTGGGGCCAAAGGCGCGGCATCGCCGTAGTACACCGCACAAGTTAGCGGATACGACGCCGGGTGCGTGGCCGTAGCCGACCAACCACGCCCATCCGCCTCAGCGATCGTAATGGTGACCCCGTCCGTGCCGGCGAAGCGCAGCTGGCTCAGGGAGCTGGAGTAGGTCTCATTGAAATAGAAATAGTCTTCCTGAATCGACGTCAAATTCTTGATGTCGGTCTTGATGGTGGCCGCGTAGGCCTTCCCCTTGGTGTTCTGGAACTTCGGGATGGCGATCGCGGCAAGAATGCCGATGATCACCACGACGATCAGCAGTTCGATGAGCGTGAAACCCTTTCGGGTGGATCGCATGGGAAGCCTCAGGACTGAACCGGCACGAGCGCCGGACGGCTGGAACCGACAGAAAGGCCGGTGGGGAAGTCCACCGACAGACGTCTGGCTATACAGCAAACCTGATGCCGCCATAATGAAGAATTCCAAGTTCTTTTACAGCAACGACTTGGAGTTTCATTCCAAAAACCAGATTGCCGGTGACTCTGGCAGGCCCGGCAAATCAGTGCACTCTGCAAGACACCGAGGGTTCGCGAATCGAGGCAAGTTTTTGTGGCTTCAGCACTTGGGTGACGCGACGAGCCCCGGCTCAGGACTTCGCCGCCACCCAATCCGTGCCGAGGCCCATTTCCACGAGCAGCGGGACATCCAGGGTCGCGGCGCCCTCCATCTCCCGCTTCACGAGTGCCTTGAGCGCCCCCTCCTCCTCTGGCGGCAATTCGAACACCAGTTCGTCATGCACCTGCAGCAGCATCCGGGCCGCGAGCTTTTCCGTCGCCAGCGCCGCATGCACGCGGATCATGGCGATCTTGATGAGGTCCGCCGCCGAACCCTGGATGGGCGCGTTGGCCGCCACCCGTTCGCCGAACGCCCGGATGTTGAAGTTCCGCTCCTTGAGCTCGGGGATGTAGCGGCGGCGCTTGAACAGCGTCTCCACGTACCCCTTCTGCTTCGCCTCCACCACACACCGGTCGAGGAAGCTCTTCACGCCGGCGAAGCGTTCGAAGTAGGTGTCGATGAAGTCCTTCGCCTCGGCGTGCGTGATGCGCAGCTGGCGCGAGAGCGCATGCGCCCCCTGTCCGTAAATCGTGGCGAAGTTGATCGTCTTCGCGCGCGCGCGCATTTCACTGTTCACGTCCGCGAGCGGCACGCCGAAGATGATGGCGGCCGTCTGCTTATGAATGTCACCGCCCGCCTTGAACGCCTGCACGAACGCCGGATCCGCGCTGAGATGCGCGAGTAGACGCAATTCGATCTGCGAGTAGTCCGCGCTCAACAGACGCCACCCCGCACGCGGAACGAAGCCGCGGCGAATTTCGCGCCCCAATTCCCGCCGTGACGGAATATTCTGCAGGTTGGGGTCGCTGCTCGACAGCCGCCCCGTGGCCGCTACGGTCTGGTTGTAGCTCGTGTGCAGGCGATGATCGCGCGGATGCACGAGCCGCGGCAACGAGTCGATGTAGGTGCCCTCGAGCTTGAAGATCTCGCGATACTCCATGAGCAGCGTGGGCAGCGTATGCCCTTCCTCCGCCAGCTCTTGCAGCACGCTCGCATCGGTGCTGGGGCCGGTGGCCGTCTTCTTCTTGACCGGCAGCCCCAGCTTCTCGAAGAGAATCACGCGCAAACGGGGATTGGAGTTGATGTTGAACTCCTCGCCCGCTTCCGCGTAGATCGCCTGCTCCACCTTTTCGCGTTCGGTCCTGAAGCGTGTCTTAAGGCTCTCAAACCACGCGAGGTCAATGGCGATCCCCTCGTACTCCATGTCGGCCAGCACCGACACGAGCGGCACCTCCATCTCCTGCAGCAACGGCAGCATTTCGTGCGACGCGAGCAATGGCTCGAGCAACGCACGCAGGCGCATCGTGACATCCACGTCTTCACACGAGTAGTCACGGGCCGCGTCCACCGGCACGGC
>NZ_JBIJAW010000409.1:0-2783 GCF_044345575.1 Gemmatimonas sp. | reverse complement strand
CGCCCTCCTCGCCAGGAAGGAGCCGGCGAAGCCCGCGGCGGCACCGGCAGGGCCAGCGGCCAGTAGCAGCCCCGCGGCCACAGCGACCACCGCGCCGGCCGTCGTCGTCGAAGAGAACGAGGCCGGCGCACTCCGCACCCTCAAGCTCGCCGACATCCGCCCCAACCCGTACCAGCCGCGCAAGGAATTCCGGCCGGAGGAGTTGGCGGATCTCGAGAACAGCCTCCGTGTGAACGGGTTGCTGCAGCCCATCACCGTGCGCCCCGAACCCAACGGCAAGGGCTTCGAGCTCATTGCTGGTGAGCGCCGCTATCGCGCCGCCAGCCGGCTCGGGTGGACCGACATCCCCGCCTTGGTCAAGCCGGTCGACGACCGCATGCTGGCCACGCTGGCGATGATCGAGAATCTGCAGCGCGCCGATCTCGACCCCATCGAAGAGGCCGACGGCTATCAGCGGCTGATCGATGACTTCGCGTTGACGAACCAGGAAGTGGCCGACGTCGTGGGGAAGGACCGCTCCACCGTCGCGAACGCGCTTCGGCTGCGCCAGCTCCCCGCGAGCGTGCGCCGAATGCTGCAGGACAAGCAGCTCACTGCGGGTCACGCCCGCGCGCTGCTGCCGTTGGCCACGGAACGCGCCATCGTGGACATGGCCCGCGAGGTGGTAGCCAACAGCTGGTCGGTGCGCGAAGTCGAGCGGCGCGTGCAGGCCGGGCGGCCCAAGCCCCCGGCTGCTGGGAAGAAGACCGACGCCCCCGCCCCCACACCGGCCGGCGCCTCCGGCGCGGTGGTGCGCCAGATCGAAGAAAAGCTCCGCCGGAAACTGCAGACCGGCGTGTCCATTCAGTTGACAGCCAAGGACAAGGGCGAAGTCCGCATCGCCTTCTTTTCCAACGATGATCTCGAGCGCCTCCTCGAAGTGCTCGGCGTTTCGCTGGACTGAAGTCCACGAAATTTAGCGCCATAAAGGCGTCATCAACGGAACATCAAGAGATCATTAATATGAAGGTCAATAGCTTCCGCGCGTTCATGCTTTCCACGACGGCCGTGGCCCTCGCCTTCGCCACCGCATGCGGGGGCAAGGACGGCGCGACCGCCGACAGTGGCGCCGCGGCCGCCCCGGCGTTCAAGGTCGCCCTGCTCACCCCGGGGCCGATCTCCGACAAGTCGTGGAACGGCGGCGCGTACGATGGCCTCACCATGCTGCGCGACTCCCTCGGCGCCCAGATCTCGCACATCCAGACCAAGACCCCGGCCGAGTTCGAGGAGAACTTCCGGCAGTACGGCGCCCAGGGGTACACGATGGTGGTGGGGCACGGCTTCGAATTTCAGGATGCCGCGTCGCGCGTCGCCCCGTCGTACCCGAAGACGAACTACATCGTCACGTCCGGCCGAGTGGTCGCCCCCAACCTCGCCGGCGTCGCGTTCCTTTTCGAAGAGGCGTCGTATCAGGCCGGCATGATCGCCGGCGCGATGACCAAGACCAACAAGCTCGGCCTCATCGCCGGCACTGAGCTGCCGCCGGTGAAGGCCAGCTTCGAAGCCTTCACCCGCGGGGCGAAGGCCGTGAACCCCAAGGTCGAGGTCATCACCAGCTACATCGGCAACTGGGATGACGTGAGCGCCGGCAAGGAACAGGCGCTCGCGCAGATCAACCGCGGGGTCGACGTGCTCTTCCAGAACGCCGACGCCGCCGGTCTTGGAATCTTCCAGGCCGCCAAGGAGAAGCGCGTGTACGCCTTCGGCACCAACGCCAACCAGAACGACGTCGCCCCCGACGTCATCCTCGGCAGCGTCGTGATCGATCTCCCCAAGGCGTTCATGCTCCTCGGCCGCGAGATGCAGAACGGTACCTTCAAGGGCCGCGTCATCAGCCTCGGCGTGAAGGAGGACGTGGTGCGCCTCGTGCTCAATCCCGCGCTGCAGGCCAAAATCCCTGCCGCGGCCATCGCCGCCTCCGACAGCGTGGGGGCACTCCTCCACGCCGGCACGTTCAGCGCGCTCAAGGATCTCACCGTGGGTGCGGACAGCGCCAAGCCCGCGACGCCGGCCAAGTAAGCGGCGCCCCCCTCTTCGCGACCCGCATGTCGAACCCGGACGCCGATCGCATTCTCGCCGCCGCCACCGGCAACGGCATCGAAGGCCCACACGCGCCCCTGCGTGAGGTAGTCCGCGCGCTCGACACCGAGCTGCGGACCTTCGACATCCCCGATTACGGCGGTGCGGTGAACGGGTTGCAGGTGGCCAACCGCGGCACCGTCCATAAGGTGGCGGTCGCGGTAGATGCGTCGCGCGCCGCCGTCACCGAAGCGGCGATCTGCGGCGCGAACCTTCTGGTCGTGCACCACGGGCTCTTCTGGGGCGGCGCGCAACCGCTCACCGGTGTGGCCTACGAGAAGTACCGCACGCTCTTCGGTGCCGACATCGCGGTGTACTCCACCCACCTCCCGCTCGACTGCCACGCCGAGCTGGGCAACAACGTGCGACTCGCGCGCGCGCTCGATCTGACCCCCTCGGCCGGGTTCGCGCGCTACAAGACGATCGACGTGGGGGTGATGGGGGAAAGCGAAGTGCCCACCACCGAACTCGTCGAGCGCGTGCAGGCCTTCGCCGCCCGCTACGGCAGCCCGGTGCGCACCTCCATCCCCACGGGCGGTCGGACCACGAGACGGTGGGCCATCTGCACGGGCGGCGGGGCCAGCAGCGACACGCTGCGGGAAGCTCGCGAACGTGGCATCGACACCCTCATCGTAGGAGAGGGGCCGCACCACACGACGGTGGAA
>NZ_JBIJAW010000116.1:0-9433 GCF_044345575.1 Gemmatimonas sp. | reverse complement strand
ACTTCTACATGTATCGCACGCCGGTGAATGCCGGACCGAGCCAGGGCGATTGGCTGCCGGAAGTGCGGGTGGATCTCACCAAGTTCCAGATGCTGCGGGCCCGGCTCGAGAACGCGTTCCTCACAGGTAGCGCCGATTCGGTCCAGTGCAGCGGCACCGATCTCGAACTCGTGAAGCGTTCCGGAAAGCCGCGCGGCCTCGCGGTGCGTCGCTACGCGGTTTGCGAAGACGGCTACATCGTGTACAGCGCCGATCCGGCCGTCACGCCACCCAATCTTGCCGGCGTGCAGGAACTTGCCGTGGGGATCGTGCGCGTGGACAGCATCCCGCGTGGTGGCAGCAGCATCATGGCGGGTGACTCACTCGAGCTCTGGGTGAACGATGTCCGCCTCAGCGACGTGGTGAACGACATCGGTATGGCCGGCGAAGTGGGCGTCACCATGAACGCCGGCGATGTCGCCGACTTCCGCGTCAATCTCAGTCGGCGTGACCCCAACTTCCGCCAGCTCAACGAAACGCCGTCGTTCCTCACGTCGAGCGGCGTGAACGTGGGCACCACGTTGCATCTGGGACGCATGCTGCCGGCCCGGTTGGGGTTGGCGATGCCGCTCACCATCGACTACGCGTCGAACGGGGTGGAGCAGCTGTTCATCAACCGCACCGACGTGCGCGCGAGCGGCCTCGACAACCTGCGCAATCCGAAGGACCGGCGCGTCAACTATGCCCTCTCCGTGCGTCGACAGGCGCCGCTCGAGAAGGGGTGGTACGCTCCTCTGGTGAACGGGCTCGCGCTGAACGGCACGTGGAGCACGGCCACGTCGCAGAGCACCTTCCAGTCGCTCGATGCCAGCAGCTACACCGTGGGCGGTGGGCTCACGCTGGGCAGCGACGTGCGCGAAAGCCGGATTCCACGCGTGATCGATCGCATCGTGGCGCTGCTGCCGCGCCGCCTGCGCGAATCGGAAGGGGTGAAGGCGTTCCGCGAGCAGCGGCTGCGCTGGGCGCCGACCGCGTTCCGTCTCAACAGTGCGCTGGCGCGCAACGCCAACGAAGTGACGTCCTTCACCAAGGCCGCGGCCTCGCTCTCCGATACCGGGCGGGTGACCAACGGGCTCACACACTTTTGGCAGAACACGGCGGCCCTCGAGTTCCGCCCCACCACGGCGCTCGCGGCAAGTGTGAACGCGCGGCAGTTGCTTGACCTGCGCGACTATCGTGGCGAGAACATCTTCGCCGACAGCATCGATCGTGGGCAAACGGCGTGGGCGGAGCGGTCGTCGCTGCTCGGGGCCAACATGGGGCTCGAGCGCGAGCGTGCACTCACCAGCACCTTCAACTTCACGCCCGCCACCTCGAGCTGGGTACGCCCCCGCTTCGATTTCACCAGCAGCTACTCCCTGTACAAGGATCCCAACGGGCGCACGCTGCTGCGGGCGCAGGATACGGTGGGCGCATACGTGTTGCCCAAGCGACTCGGCGCCGCCCAGTCGCTCAACCTGGGCACGACCCTCGACGTGGCGCGCTTTCTGTCGGGGCGCACTCGTGACCGCACGGCGTTACGACGACTGGGGACACTGTTTGCCCCGCTCGATCTGCAGTGGCAGCAGAGCCTCACCTCCAATTACGACAACACCGCATACATCCCCGGCTTCGGGTTCCAGTTCGGTTTGGGAGGGGTCGACGTGTTCCGCGGGCTCGACGCCCAACTCGCCACCACGGCCGGCCGCTTGCGCCGCGGTACCCTCGCCGGCGCCCTCAATCTGCCGTTCTCGTTGACCGTGCAATCGCGAATGGAGCAGGGGAACACCGAAACGTGGACCCGCCGCACTCTCGACGGCTTCCAGGCGGTCATCACGAGCGCGCAGGTGGTGCGCCCCGACATCACGGTCCGCTGGAGCTGGCGGCCCCAACGGCTCGCCAAGGTGATTGCACTGGTGAACGTGAACGGGCGGTATCTCCTCTCGGAGCAGGAGACGACCATCCCCAACGAAACCGGTGGCCTCGCCGATCGCAGCCGCACCATCGCCCGCAGCCAGCCACTGTCCACCAGCATCACCTGGTCGGCCCTCGGCAACCTCGCCACCAGTGCCAGCGTCGACCGCCAGCGCCGCGAAGACCTCCGCCCCGGGGCCGTGATCAACGGCGACACGAAGCGCCTGAGCTTCGATGTGTCGCGCACTTTCCCGCTGCCCAAGAGCTGGAACACGCGCACGGGGCGCATGCGCACGAGTGTGTCGTACCAGAGTGAAGAGACGTCGAGCCTCGTGACCGGCACATCGGTGCAGGCGCTGCTGGCCACGTCCCCCCTCTTCAACGCGCAGACCGCCGTGCTCACCAACAACGGCCGCCGGGCGTTCAACCTGAACGCCAACACCGATCTGTCGGATCTCGTGAGCTTCACCGTCACCGGCAGCCAGATCCTGAACTTCGACCGCAACTTCAATCGCCGCACGTCAAACCTGATCTTCTCGGCGGTCATGCAGATGCGCTTCTTTGCGGGGGAGTTCAGGTAGGCGTCGGGCTGGCTGCGCATGGTGGGATCGGGTGGGCTTCAAACCGCAGACGGCAGACGGCAGGAACTACAGCACGCAGTTGCGGAGGAATGCGGTAGGACAACACGGGAGCCAGCGCTTCGCGCGGCTCCCGATAGCCCAACCGCCAAGGAAATCGGGGGCGCCGCGAAGCGGTCGCCCCCGTTTTGTTCTTCCGAATTCCTCCGTCACTGCGTGCTGTCGTTGCTGCCGTCTGCCGTCTGCTTTTCCCCGCGGTGCGCAGAAATGCTCCAATGCCCAAGGAACTGGTAACGGTGTCCAACGCTCCCCGTGGTAAGGTTGGCCATGCCCACCCCCCACGAGCGCACCGCCCTCGCCTTCCTCGTCGCCCTCGCCCTGTTGGCGGCCGGGGTCCGCGCCGTGGGCGTTCGCCGGTTCGAGGCCGACGTCGCCCGGGCGAGCGGCGCCGGCGCCAGTGACACCGCGCCCGCGGCCCGCGCCCTCACGGCGCAGCTGGCTGCGGTCGATTCCGCGGCCAGGGCCCCCAAGCGGCGTCGGGCCCGGTCCCGCGTCGCCTCCTCTCCTCAGCCTCGGTCTGCGCCCCAACGTTCGGCACGGCAGGAGGTTACACCGCCGGCACCGGTGGATGTGAACCGCGCATCGGCCAACGAACTCGAACGATTGCCACGGGTCGGGCCCGCGCTCGCCAAACGGATCGTGGAGTGGCGCGAACGGCACGGCCCGTTTCAGGGGCTGGACGACCTCCGTCACGTCCGTGGCATCGGTCCTGCCACCGTCCGCTTGCTGGACTCGCTGGTGACGTTTTCCGGTGGGCACAGTCCATTAGACAGTGAGGTCTCCCCCTCGCTCACGTACCTCTCTGGATCCGTGTACTGACGGAAATCAGGTCATATGGCTGCTCCCGCTACCCCCCTGTCCGGTCGCGCCGCCGAACGTATCGGCGACATCATGTTGCGCGAAGGATTGCTGACAAAGGAATCACTCGCGAAGGCGCTCCAGGAGCAGGCCAATAATCCCGGCCAGCGACTGGGGCTTACCGTCGTGAAGATGGGGCTCGTTCCGGAGACCGAGGTGGTGCGCATGCTCGCGCGCCAGTACCGCATGCCTGCTGTCGACCTGTCGCGCTTCGAAGTCGACCCCCGGCTGCTCAAGCTCATCCCGGCCGATCTCGCCTCGAAGCACACGGTGCTGCCGCTCAAGCGCGAAGGTCGTCAGCTCACCGTTGCTCTTGCCGACCCCACCGCCATGACGGTGGTGGAGGATCTCAAGTTCATCACGCGCTACGACATCGTCCCCGTGCTGGCGGGCGAGTTCTCCATGCGCGCGGCCATCGAGAAGCACTACGAGGCCAACGAGATCCAGATGCAGGCGCTGCTGCAGGACATCGCGGCGGAAGATGATGATGTCGAGGTCCTCGATAACCCGGACGAGAACACCGACGCCAGTATCCTTGCTGCGCAGGTCGACGAAGCGCCGGTCGTCAAGCTCATCAATGCCATTCTCGTGGACGCCGTGAGCAAGGGCGCGTCGGACATTCACTTCGAATGCTTCGAGCACGAACTCCGGGTGCGCTACCGCATCGACGGTGCGCTGCTGGAAGTGATGAAGCCGCCCATGAAAATGCGCGCGGCACTCATTTCCCGTTTCAAGATCATGGCGTCGCTCAATATCGCCGAGCGGCGCGTCCCGCAGGACGGGCGCATCAAGCTCAAGGTCGGCAAGAAAGTCGTCGACTTCCGTGTGAGTACGCTGCCCACGCTGTTCGGCGAAAAGGTCGTGCTCCGAATCCTCGACAAGGGCAACCTTACCCTCGACCTCGAGAAGTTCGGTATTGAACCGCGCGCCGAGCGCGAGTTCATGGAGGCCATCTCCAACCCGTATGGCATGGTGCTGGTTACGGGGCCCACGGGCTCCGGCAAAACCACCACGCTCTATTCAGCACTGTCGAAGATCAACAATCTCGACACCAACATCATGACCGCCGAAGATCCCGTCGAGTACAACCTCTTCGGGATCAACCAGGTGCTCGTGCGCACCGAAATCGGCATGACGTTCGCGGCCGCCCTCAAGGCGTTCCTCCGTCAGGACCCGAACGTCATCATGCTCGGTGAGATCCGCGACCTCGAAACGGGCGGTATCGCCATCAAGGCCGCGCTTACCGGGCACATGGTGCTGTCCACGCTGCACACCAATTCGGCGCCGGAAACGATCGTCCGCCTGCTCGACATGGGGCTCGAACCGTTCAACGTGGCGTCGGCGCTCAACCTCATCCTCGCCCAGCGGTTGGTACGTCGTATCTGCAGCAGGTGCAAGGTGAAGTACGAGCCCGATGTGGCGGAACTGGCGGGCGCGAAGGTGAAGCCCGATACCACGCTGCGCGACCTGCGGTTCACCACGGAAGCGCTCGACAACGCCAAGCTGAAGGCCACCCCCGAGGCGTTGCCGTTCCTCGCCAACCTCTCCCTCGACACACGGATCGCCGACCTCCCCTTCTTCAAGGGACACGGCTGCGACGCGTGCGGGGGCACCGGCCTCAAGGGTCGTCAGGGTCTGTACGAGGTCATGTTCATGACGCCGAACCTCAAGAAGCTGGTCATGCAGAATGCCGACGTGCAGGTGATCCGCGATGCCGCCATCGAGGACGGCATGCTGACCCTGCGCATGGACGGCTGGCTCAAGGTGCTCAAGGGCGTCACGACGCTCGAACAGGTCATCCGTGAAACGTCGTCATGAGGAACTGTGACGGTAGCGTTTCCTGCTGCCCCCCAAGTCGTCCAGCATTCGGCATGCGCTTGCATCCCGGCTCCCCTTTCGTGATCTCATGACCGCTCCCGCCCAGTCCCCTGTCTCCCTCCGCACGCTGCTCGACGAAATGATCGAGCGGGACGCGTCCGACCTGCATGTGACGGCCGGCGATCGTCCCAAGCTGCGCGTGGATGGGGATATCGTGAACTCTTCGGTGGAGCATGTCCTCACGCCGCGGGACACGCTGCAGTTGGCGTACTCGGTGCTCACGGAGAACCAGAAGAAGCGGTTCGAAATGGAGGACGAGCTCGACTTCTCGTTCGGCATCGCGAACCTGTCCCGCTTCCGCGGCAACGTGTTCAAGCAGCGCGGCTGTGTGACCATGGTCATCCGGCGCATTCCCTTCCAGATCAAGACGTTCGCCGAGCTGCAGCTGCCCTCGGTGATCGCCGGGTTCGCCGAGCGTCCTCGCGGCCTCGTGCTCGTGACCGGCCCCACCGGTTCCGGTAAGAGCACGACGCTCGCGGCCTTGATCGACAAGATCAATGGTGAGCGCCGCGGCCACATCATCACGGTGGAAGACCCGATCGAGTTCATTCACCGGCATCGCAACTGCATCATCAATCAGCGCGAGGTCGGCGCCGACACGAAGAGCTTCGCGGCGGCCCTCAAGTACGCGCTCCGCGAAGACCCCGATGTCATCCTCATCGGCGAAATGCGCGACCTGGAGACCATCCAGGCCGCGCTCACCATCGCCGAAACGGGTCACCTCGTGTTCGCCACGCTGCACACCAACAGCGCCGCCGAGGCGATCAATCGTATCATCGACGTGTTCCCCAGCCACCAGCAGAGTCAGGTGCGCGCTCAGCTGGCGTTCGTGCTGGAGGGGATCGTCACGCAGGTGCTGCTCCCCAAGCTTTCGGGTCGTGGCCGCGCCATGGCCGCCGAAGTGCTCGTGGTGACGCCCGCCATTCGCGCGCTGATCCGCGACGACAAGGTGCACCAGATCTACTCGCTCATGCAGTCCGGCAAGAAGTTCGGTATGCAGACGCTCAACGATGCGCTCTATCAGCTCTACGTGAACCGGCTGGTCAGCGCCGATGAATGCGTGCGGTCGTCGAGCGATGCCAACGAATTCCTTCGCATGATCGGCAAGGGCCCCATGGATGACGGCTTCTCGGCCGCGCCGGCGGGCGCCAACGGCAGCCGCACCGGTGAACGGCCGCTGACCGGCGGGCTGCGACGATAGCCGCCCGGTCGTCTTGACGTTGTAGGGCCTGCTTTCCGCATCCTGCTCCCAGCTACCTGCTTCCTGAGTCGTTTATGCCTACGTTCACCTACACCGCGCGCACCACGAACGGCGACCTCAAGTCCGCCACCATCGAGGCGCCCAGCCGTGACGATGCCGTCGCCCAGTTGCGTCGGCAGCGGCTCTCCATCATCAAGGTGGACGAGAGCAAGGCGACGCCGCAGAAGACCAGCGGGTCGATCAAGATGCGCGACATCGTGATCTTCACGCGGCAGTTCTCCACGATGATCAACGCCGGCTTGCCGCTCGTGCAGGCGCTCGACATCCTGGCCCGCCAGTCGGAGAACAAGGCGCTCGCGTCGGTGGTGCGCCAGGTCGTCTTCGACGTGGAATCGGGCAACACGGTGGCCGATGCGATGCGCAAGCACCCCAAGGCGTTCTCCGACCTTTATGTGAACATGGTGGCGGCCGGTGAGGCGGGCGGTATCCTCGATACCATCCTCAATCGTCTCGCGATTTTCATGGAAAAGAACGACGCCCTCGTCCGCAAGGTGAAGGGCGCGATGATCTACCCCACGGTGATCATGTGCGTGGCGGCGTTGTGCGTGGTCATCCTGCTGTGGAAGGTGATCCCGGTATTCGCCAGCATGTTCGGCAGCGTAGGGATGGAGCTTCCGCTTCCCACGCAGATCGTCATTGGGTTGTCGCACTTCCTCAACAGCTACTGGTGGGCCCTGCTTGGCGGCGGCGCCGGCTCGGCTTTCCTGCTCAAACAGTACTATGCCACCGCGCCGGGGCAGCTGGTGATCGACCGGCTGCTGCTCAAGGTGCCGGTGCTCGGCGACGTGCTCCGTAAGTCGGCGGTGTCGCGCTTCACGCGTACGCTGGGCACCCTCATCAGCTCCGGCGTGAGCATCCTCGACGGACTCGAGATCACGGCGCGCACGTCGGGTAACCGCGTGGTGCAGGACGCCATCATGGACAGCCGGGCGAGCATCGCCGGTGGTGATACCATTGCCGGCCCGCTGCAGAAGAGCGAAGTGTTCCCGCCGATGGTGATCAGCATGATCGCCGTTGGCGAACAGACCGGCGGTCTCGACGAAATGCTCACCAAGATCGCCGACTTCTACGACGACGAAGTGGACGCCGCCGTGAGCGCGCTGCTCAGCCTCCTCGAGCCGGTGATGATCGTGTTCCTCGGCGTGGTGGTGGGCGGCATGATCGTCGCGATGTACCTGCCGATCTTCGACATGGTGAACTCGGTGAAGTAAGGTGGGCGGGTGAAAACGAGCGGGGCCGGTCGAACGACCGGCCCCGCTCGTGCTTACGGCTACTCGCCGCCGAGTTGCGACTCGATCACGGCTGCCAGTCGGTAGGCGGCGAGCGCGAGGCGGTGCCGCGCGATGCGTGTGCCGTGGGCCACATACGTGTCGCTGAGCACGGGCGGGGCACCGCTGAGCCGCGCGGGCAGATCGTAAGCGACGTATCGCGCCAGCGTGGCGCTTTCGTCGGCCCAACCGCGCACCGTGGCCGCGAGCGCCGCACCACGGGGCGTGCTCAGGGCATCGTCGGGCTGGCCGGCCGCAACCGGAAGATCACGCGCAAGACCGGTCGCGACCTCGTCGATGGGGAGCGCACGCGATGCACGGCCCACCCAGCCGTCCCACACCGCGTGCAAGTTGATGGAATCGCGTTCGAAGCCGGGCAGCTGAACCCACACGCGGTTTCCTCCCGCATCGCCCGCTGGCTGCGTCGCGGCGGAACGCGAGGTGCCATGCAGCGGCTGGTGCAGGTCCCCTACCACGTGAATGATCCACGTGAGGTTGTACGCCTGCACGCTGGCCGGCACCGCGCTGTCTCGTAACGACTCGGCCAACATCGGGAACGCCGTCGTCACGTTGGGCTCCGTCAGCACCTGCGTGGGCGTGCCGTCGGTGGAAAACGAACGGGTGAGATAGTGCCACCCTTCGCGCCGAGCCATGGTGGGATAGCCGGGGAGCAATGGCGTGACCGGCGACGTCGCGTCGCCCTCGCGGTAGAACCGCGCGTCGCCGCGGATCTGGTCAGGCCACACCGATGCCCGCAAGAACACCTCACGGATTCCCGCCGGCGTCGCCACATCGAGATTCGCCCCCAGCGCGGCGATGTCCGGGTGCGCACGCATGATGGCGTCCACGCGCGCCCGGGTAGCGGGGCGCAAGCGGTCGTAGGCCACGGCGGCCATCGCCCGGTGACCGGTAGCGTCCCATCGCCGGCCCATAGGCGTGGGGAGGGCATGTGCGGCGGGCGCGGCGACCGGCGCCGCGAGCGTCGCGACGAGCAGGAGCAGAGGGAGGCGTGTCATGCGTCGAAGTTACCCGACATTTGCATGGGCGCGCAGCAACCGTGCACTGTTCCGGCCGTACACCATGCCTCTCCGACAAACCGCACCGTTCTCCCGGAATTCCTCGAACATGAACACGCGTCTCTTCGCTGCCGCCGGAGCGCTCGCGATGCTGTGCGCCTCGGCCGCTGCCGCGCAGTCATGGCCCATTCACACCCGTGGTGTCGGCACCGCGTCGGCCGGGCTGTCCCGCGGAGCCGCCGAGCGACGCCTGGGGACGAGCCTCCGCACCATCGAGAATGCGCCGGTGCAGACGGCCTGCGATTACCTGTACCCTGTGCGCGGTTTCGAGGGGCTCTCGCTCATGGTGCAGAACGGACGCGTCACCCGCGCACAGATCCGAAGCGCCGCGTTCGCCACCAGGTCCGGTGCCCGCGTGGGCGATCGCACCGCGCGCCTGCGGCAGCTGTATGGAAACCGGCTCGATATCGTCCCGCACAAGTACGACCCGACGGGCTTCTACTACTTCGTGTGGGAGCAGCGACGACGGTACGGGGTGAAGTTCGAGATTGCCGCCGATACGGTCTCTGCGATCTACGCCGG
>NZ_JBIJAW010000115.1:0-9441 GCF_044345575.1 Gemmatimonas sp. | reverse complement strand
ACGCGTCGCGCGCATGCCCCGGGGAATAAACGGGGCCGACTCGAACGGTGGGCCCTCGGCCGCGCGCCGTGATTCCTGCCAATGCGAACGCCCGGACTCGAACCGGGATGGGTCGCCCCGCCAGCTCCTAAGGCTGGTGCGTCTACCAATTTCGCCACGTCCGCGTACTACGATTTCAATGTAACGCGCTCCGCGCCGGGGTTCAGGGGGCAGGAGGGCCTTGGCGGCATCTGACCGCCGTGCGTTCCGGTAAACCCGACGTGCGGCTCGCCGCGATGGGACGTAACGTTGCCCCATGCCCTCCTCTCCATCGAAGTCGCTGTTGGCGACGTACCGCCACTGCTGCCGTCCCGTCCGCCCGATCGCCGCCGCGCTGGGGGTCCTCGCGCTTCTCTCGCCGGTTGCTGGTGCGGCGACGCCGCCCGCACCGCCGTCGGCAGCGCCCGCCGCCACCGTGCGGGAATTCCAGCGCGAGTTCACGACCTACCCGTTCAGCGATCCCAACCCCATCCCGGTCATGGGGCGGGTGTACCCGTACTTTCGCTTCGACGGGTTCGCAAAGACGAGTGAGCGCCGGCGCTGGAAGGTGGTCGAACTCGAAAACGCCTACCTCCGCGTGCAGATCCTCCCCGAAATCGGTGGGAAGATCTGGAACGCCATCGAGAAGAAGTCGGGGCGCTCGTTCCTCTACGACAACGAGGTCGTCAAGTTCCGCGACGTGGCGCTGCGCGGGCCCTGGACGAGCGGGGGCATCGAGGCCAACTACGGCATTATCGGCCATACGCCGAATGTGTCCACCCCCGTGGACTACACCACGCGCACCAACCCCGACGGCAGCGTGTCGTGCATCATCGGCGCGCACGATCTGCTCACGCGCACACCGTGGCGGCTCGAGGTACGACTCGGCGCCAACGATGCGATGTTCACCACCACGTCGAGCTGGATCAACAGTTCACCGCTCGAGCAGCCGTACTACTCGTGGATGAACGCGGCGATCCCCGTGACCGGCAAGCTGCAGTTCCTCTATCCGGGCACGAAGCATCTGGGACACGCGGGCGAGCATGCCCCGTGGCCCATCGATGCGCAGGGGCGGGATCTCTCCTGGTACGACAACAACGACTTCGGTGGCTACAAGTCGTACCACGTATTCGGCAAGGAGAGCGAATACTTCGGGGCGTACTGGCACGCGAACGACTTCGGCATGATCCGGTGGTCGTCGCGCGACGACAAGGCGGGGAAGAAGCTCTGGATCTGGGGGCTGTCACGCCAAGGGATGATCTGGGAGCAGCTGCTCACCGACCGTAACGGGCAGTACGCCGAGGTACAGAGCGGGCGGCTGTTCAACCAGAGCGCGGAGGCGAGCACCTTCACGCCGTTCAAGCACCGCGGGTTCGCCCCGGGCACGGTGGACCGCTGGACGGAAGCGTGGTACCCGGTGGTGGGTACCAAGGGAGTGGTGGCGGCGAGCTCGGTGGGGGCACTCAACGCCACGCGCGTCGGCGACCGCTTGGCCATCATGTTCTCGCCCGTCGTTCCGGTGGCCGACTCGCTGCGCGTCAACTCCGGCTCTCGCCGCATCGCCTCACGATTCGTGCAGCGCGCGCCGCTCGCGCTCTACGTGGACACCATTCCGCTGGGCAGCGCGCCGCTCGACAGCCTGATCGTCGTGCTGGGCGACGAGCGGCTCGTGTGGCGCGCCAATGATGCGGCGTCGAATCTCGCCCGCCCCGTCGACGCGCCCGCGAGCTTCGACTGGCGCAGCGCGTACGGGTACTGGATGCAGGGCAAGGAGTGGATGCGGCAGCGCGACTATGCGTCGGCGCGCCCGTTCCTCGACAGCGCGCTCGCGAAAGACGCCAACTACGTGCCGGCGCTCACCGACCGCGCACAGCTCGCGATCCGCGCGGGTGAGTACGAGGCGGCGCGCGGGTTCGCGCAGCGGGCGCTTGCCGTGGATACCTACGACGCAGCCGCGAACTACCACTACGCACTGGCCAACCGCGCGCTGGGGCGCGACGCGGATGCGCGCGACGGGTTCGAGCTGGCGGCTCAGTCCCCTGAGTGGCGCCCGGCCGCGTGGCTCGGCCTTGCCCGCCTGCAGGCAACCGCCGGCGCGATGACGCGCGCCCGCGAATACACGAGCAAGGTGCTGGCCCTCGAGCCGCAGCACGGCGATGCGCTGGCCATGGGCGTGGTGCTCGCGCGCCGCGCGGGCGATGCGGCGGCGCGCGATGCCTATCTCGCGCAGCTCGATCGCGTCGATCCGCTCAGTCATTTTGCGCGCTTCGAACGGGCCCTTGCGACGAATGGTGCCGACGCGGAGGCCGTTCTGCGCACCGGGGTGCGGAGCGAACTCCCGGAGCAGACGCTGCTCGAACTGGCGTCGTGGTATGTGGATGCCGGCGACCGCCAGACCGCGCTGCGCGTGCTGCGCAGCATCGGCGATCATCCGGAGGCGCTCTACTGGCGCGCCGTGCTCGAACCGGGCGACGCGGCGACACTCGTGGCAAAGGCCAATGCGCTCCCCGCCACGCGCGTGTTCCCCTTCCGCCCGGAACTCGTGCCCGCGCTGCAGCAGGCGGCCCGACTTGGCGGATCGTGGAAGCCCGCCTATTATCTCGCGCTCACGTGGTGGAGCATGGGGCGTAGCCGCGCCGCCGACTCGCTCTTCGCGGTACTCGGCAACGCCCCCGACTTCGCGCCGTTCTATGGCGCGCGCGCGTCGCTGCCGGCCAGACCCACGTGGCTCGTGCGGCAGGATCTCACGCGCGCCGCCGCGCTCGACAGCAGCGAGTGGCGCTATGCACGCCTCCGTATCGAGCGCGCGCTCGCCGACGGCGACGCGCTGACCGCCGTGGCGCACGGTGTGCGCGCCACGAGGCGGTTCCCCGCCAACGAGTCCCTCGCCCTCCTGCGCGCCAAGGCGCACGTGACCGCCGCGCAGTTTGCGGCGGCCGCGCAGATTCTCGACACGCTGGTGATGCTCCCCGCCGAAGGGGCGAAGGATGCCCGTGCTGTGTACCACGAGGCGCAGCTCGGACTCGCAAGGGCGGCCATCGCGCAGTCCCGCTGGGACGATGCTACTCGACATGTGAGAGCGGCGCGCGAGTGGCCCGAACGGCTCGGCGCCGGCAAGCCGTACGCCGCCGATGTCGACGAAACGGTGGAAGACTCGCTCGACCTGGTCATCGCGCGCCGCATCACGGCCGGTAGTGGTACGTCCGCGCGCGCTGTGCGCCCCGCGGATACGCTCCGCTACGGCACCGGCGAGTGGGAGGCCGACTCGCTCGGCAACCACCGCGCCGTGGTGCAAGTCGACGCTGCCGGTGACGCCGTGCTGGTGCGCATTCCGTGGCGTCGCCGCGACCGCACGCCCGAGCAGATCGATGCCATCGTGATGGTGGGCGAGGGGCGCGAGGCCCGACGGATCGCCAACGTGCAGCGCCGGTCGATCACGCGCGAGCAGGGCGAACTGATCTTCCAGGCGCCGGCGACCGGTACGTATCACGTGTACTACCTCCCATACACCGGCACCTTCAAGTCGAACTACCCGAAAATCACCTATCGTGCGGTGGAGGCGACCGCCGACCCCGAGTGGTTGGCACGCGTCTCGGGAGCGCGGTCGCTCCCCGAGGCGCGGGTAACGGGGTTCGATGCCATCAACCGCTTCACGGCCTTCACCGCGATGGAGTACATCGCGACCCGCAGTGAACTCGCCGCCCTGCTGACACGCCATGCGGGGGCTCCGTTTCTTGCCTTCGCGGAGGATAGATCGCGCTCGATCCGCATGACCGACGACATCCCACAGGGGTGGGCCGCTCGCGGGGCATTCCAGCCGTTCCGCGGTACGGCGCGGCGTGGTGAGTACTACCCGTTCCAGATCGGCGTGTGGGCGTATGCGGGGCGCGTGGACTCCGTGCGTTACACGGCCACGCCACTCCGTAGCGCCTCCGGGGCGGTGATTCCCGCTGCGGCGATCACGGCGTTCAATCTCGAAGGCACCGACTGGTCCGGGCAGCGCTTTACGCGCACGATCACCGTGGATTCGGGGAAGGTACAGGCGTTGTGGTTCGGCGTGGACGTGTCCGCCGCGGCCGCGCCCGGGCGCTACGACGGCCAGGTTACGATCACCTCGGTGCAGGGTCGTCGTAGCATCCCGGTGTCGATCACCGTGACCGCCGAACGCGCCGTGGCGCACGGCGATGATGTGCCGGACGACCTCACGCGCCTCCGCTGGCTCAACTCGCAGCTTGCAGCCGATGACAGCGTGGCAAAGCCCTACACGCCGCTCGTGCTGAAGGGGCGCACCATCGCGCTGCTGGGGCGCGACTTCACCTTCGGCACCGACGGGATGCCGGCGCAAATTCGCTCGTTCTTTGCGCCGAACAACACGTCGATCGGCACCACGTCGCGTGACATTCTCGCGGCGCCCGTACGTCTCGCCGTGAAGGATGCGGCGGGCCAGCCGCTCGACTGGAATGGCGCGGCGCCGGCGGTCACGAAGCAGGCCCCCGGTGCCGTGGCATGGCGGGCGAAGCGCTCGGCGGGCGCACTCTCGCTTGATACGCGGGCGCAGCTCGAGTTCGACGGCACCGTGGAGTACGTGGTCACCCTGCGCGCCTCGGCGGCGACCTCACTGGCCGATGTGGCACTTGAGATCCCCATGCAGGCGAGCGCCGCACGCTACATGATGGGGCTCGGGCAGAAGGGCGGGTATCGTCCGGACACGTTCCGCTGGACGTGGGATGTCGCGAAGAAGAACCAGGATGCCGCGTGGATCGGCGATGTGAATGCGGGCCTCCAGTTCACGCTGAGAGACGAGCAATACGTGCGCCCGCTGAACACGAACTTCTATCTCTCGAAGCCGCTCGTCGAGCCGCGTTCGTGGGCGAACGGCGGCAAGGGTGGGTGTGACATCGCGCGCAACGGGAGCGAGCAGGTGCTGGTGCGTTGTTACAGCGGCGCGCACCGTCTTGCAGCGGGTGATTCGTTGCGCTTCGACTTCCGGCTCATGATCACGCCGTTCAAGCCGCTCGATGTGCAGGGGCAGTGGGCCACGCGATTCTTCCACGCCTTCGTGCCGGTGGACTCGGCAGCGAAGCGCGGTGCCAACACGCTCAATGTGCATCACGCCAACCGCGTGAATCCGTGGATCAACTACCCCTTCATCGAGACCGCGCAGATGAAGGCGTACATCGACTCCGCGCATGCGAAGGGGCTCAAGACCAAGATCTACTACACGGTGCGCGAACTCACGAACCACGCGCCGGAGCTCTTCGCCCTGCGCTCGCTGGGTGACGAAGTGCTGTCACACGGGCCTGGCGGCGGCTATTCGTGGCTGCAGGAGCATCTGGGTAGTGACTACATCGCGGCGTGGCACGTGCCCACGATAAAGGATGCGGCGGTGGTGAACAGCGGCGTATCGCGCTGGCACAACTTCTATATCGAAGGGCTCGATTGGCTGGTGAAGCATCAGGCGATCGACGGCCTCTATCTCGATGACGTGGCCTTCGATCGACTCACGATGAAGCGCATCCGCAAGACGCTCGATCGTGGTAATACGGGCGCGCTGCTCGATCTGCACTCGGCCAACCAGTACAACCCGCGCGATGGGTTCGCCTCAAGCGCGAACCTTTATCTCGAGCACTTCCCGTACATCAACCGCCTCTGGTTCGGCGAGTACTTCGATTACGACTCGAAGCCCGACTACTGGCTGGTCGAACTCTCCGGCATTCCCTTCGGGCTCATGGGTGAAATGCTGGAGAAGGGTGGGAATCCGTGGCGCGGTCTCACCATGGGGATGACGGCTCGCCTGCCGTGGAGCGGAGATCCGGCGCCGATCTGGCGACTGTGGGACCAGTTCGGGATCCAGCAGAGCACCATGCATGGATGGTGGTCCGGCCGGGATCCGGTGCGCACGAGTGATGCGGACGTGCTGGCCACCACGTGGTCGAAAACCACCGACGCGGGACCGGTGAAGGCGATGATCTCGCTCGGCAACTGGCGCGCCACGGATGCGCCGGTCACCCTCACGGTTGACTGGGGCGCGCTTGGTCTTGACCCCGTGCGTGTGCGCCTCCGTGCGCCGGCGGTGCAGGCGTTTCAGGAAGGCGCGGTCTGGGCGCCAGGCGATCGCATCACCGTACCGGGCGGGAAGGGATTGGTCCTCCTGGTCGAGCAGCGCTGAGCCGCTGCTCGACGGGCAAAGCCCGATCGACTCAGTCCAGCGGACTCAGCCCATCTCCGCGAAGCGGGTCAGCCGCTCGAGAGTGGCGGCCATTTCGTCGGTGTTGGCATCCCAGTGAATGGGGCACAGCCGTAACGCCGGTCGACCGCGCAGAATCGTACTCATCACCGTGGCGTAGCCGTCCTCACGCATGCGATCGACCGTACGTGCCGTGAGGGCGTCTATCGCCTCATTGCTCATACCCTCGCCGCGCCAGCGGAAGGTGAGAATGCCCATCTGCGATGGCGTGACGAGCTCCCACTTGCCGCTCGCCTCGAGCCACTGTTGCGCGAAGTCGGCCACGTCAAAACCCACCTGAATGGCATCACGGAAGGCTGCGAGCCCGAAGGTGCGCAGGGAGAGCCAGACCTTGAGGGCTTTGAACGACCGCGTGAGTTGGATGCCGCGTTCGAAGAAGTTCACGTCGTCCTGAATGTGGCGTGACACGTCGGCGAGGTAATCGGCGTGGTCGTCTTCTTCCACCCGGAAGGCCTGCTTCATGAGCCGTGCATCGCGCACGAGCAGGCACCCGATCTCGAAGGGCTGGAACAGCCACTTGTGCGGATCGAGGGTGATGGAGTCGGCCCGGTCGAGCCCTTCGAGCGCCGCCGCGCCGCGGGGATGCAGCACCGCGGCCGCACCGTAAGCGCCGTCCACGTGGAGCCACAATCCCTCGCGCGCGCACAGATCGGCGAGCGCGGGGAGCGGATCCACCGCGCCCGTATTGGTGGTGCCGGCGTTGGCCACCACGCAGAACGGGCGCATGCCGTTCGCGCGGTCGGCGGCGATGGCGGCCTCGAGGGCGGCGACGTCCATGCGGAACGCGTCGTCCGTCGCCACCATGCGTCGCTGCGGCTTGTTGAATCCCAGCACCCGCAGTCCCTTCGACATCGACGAATGTGTCTGGTCGGAGTAGTACACGACCGATTGCGGATCGTGACCACCCAGGCGCGTCTCGCGCGCGACGACGATGGCCGAAAGGTTGGCCATGGACCCGCCACTCACGAAGATGCCGCCGGCACTTTCCGGGAGGCCGCAGGCACGCTGCAGCCAGTCGAGCACCGTGAGTTCGATCTGTGACGCGGCGCTCGACGCGAGCCAGTGCCCGCTGAACACGTTGTGGCCGCTCGTGAGAAAGTCGCCCACCGCGCTCACGAAGTTCGACGGACTGGGGACGAACGCGTAGAAGCGCGGATGGTCGGCGCGGAACGCATTCGGGAAGACGTCGCGCGCGAGCAGGTCGAGTAGCTCGGCGGGAGGCGTCGGACCCTCGCTCAACGGCGTGTGCACCAACCGCATCGCCTCGTCGCGTGACACCGACGTGGTGGTGGGCTGCTCGCGAATCCCCTCGTGATGGCCGATGACCATGGCGAGGGCACGTTCGCCAAGCGCCTGCATGTCGGCGCGGGAAAGCTGGAGGGGAGCGCTCACGGAATGCGGGGAGGGCAGGGAAACCAACAGGGACGCGTCTCGTGCGTACATTGAGGAATATTCACTGACCTCGTCCGCAGACGAAGGAGTCGTCGTGACATTGCCAATCCAACCCGATACCGGGGGACCTCTCGGGACAACGTCATCCCGACGTCTGATCGTGGCGAGCGGCGTGCTCCTGCTGGCGGGCGCCGTGATCACGCCGGTCGTGGAAACGCCCGGCGTCGGGGCGTTTTTGCTCACGTTCGTGGATCTGCCCGTTCGGGTGCTGTGTGTGCTCGCGCTGATGGCGGCCACCCGGCATCACTGGCGTCAGGGAAGCGCCGGCCTGTACGCCTTTCTGGCGCTCTCCGCCACGCTCGATCTTCTGTCGGCCGCGGTCTTTCGGGCCACCGTCCTGCTGCCGGGGAGCGCGTCGCAGCCAACGGGTGATGCCCTGCAACTCGCCGCATACCTGTGCGTGATCGTGGGCATGCTCGCGGTCCCGCGAACGAACCGCTGGCGCAGTGCACAACTCGCCAGTCTGGATGCGCTGGTGGCGGTGGGTGGCTTCGGGCTCGTCGTGTGGTACGCACTCATCCGCCCTTCGCCGGTAAATGCCGGTGGCGACCCCACGCTCGCCCCACTGATCGAGGTGGCCTACCCGGTACTCGACGCCGCCATGCTCATCGTGCTCATCGCACGGGCGCGCGGCGGATTGACCATTCTGCCGTCCCGCGTCATGAACGCCCTCGTGGTGGCCGTGCTGGCCTCCTTCGTGGGAGATGGGTTCATCGGTGTCTCCTTCTATGTCGCCCGCTCACCGGTCTTCCTGTTCGCGTCGGCCCTCTGTCATGCCGTGAGCACGCTCGCGCTCCTCATCCTCGGCGAAACCAGCCGTCGCTCGGCGCTGCAATCGGCAAGTCGACCCGATCCCGGTGCCGACGGTACGCTGCCACCGCTCGCTGCCGCGGCATCCGTACTCGTGCTCGCGGCCATGGGACAAGCCCTGTGGCGTGACGGGGACATCGATCGCGTTCTGTTCAGCGGCGGCATTCTATTGGCGTCGCTGATTGCGCTACGGCAGGTGCTCGCCGCGCGGCGGCACGTGGCTTGGCTGCGCGATAGAGAACACCAGCTGGAGCTGCAGGTGGCTGACCGTACTTCTGAACTGGCGGCGGCCAATGCCAAGTTGCAGTCGCTTGCCGCGTCGGACGGGCTCACGGGGCTCGCCAATCGCCGCACGTTCGACGCAACTCTGCTCGAGGCGTGGCAACACTCGCAGCGCAGCGGGCAACCGCTGGCGCTGTTGCTCCTCGATGTTGATGCCTTCAAGCCGTATAACGATACCTTCGGCCATGGGGCTGGCGATCAGGTCCTCATCCGAGTGGCACAGCTGCTGCAAGCGGCGGTGCGCCGACAGACGGATCTGGTGGCCCGCTACGGCGGTGAGGAGTTCGTGATCCTGTGCCCCAGTACGACGGCCGAGGGTGCTCGGCAGTTCGCTGAATCGGTGCTCGGCGTGGTACGCCACGCCGCCCTACCGCATGGGGCCTCGCCTGTGGCGCCAATCGTGACGGTCAGCATCGGGATCTCCGAGTGCGTAGCGCGGTCCGATCGGGAGCCAACCACGCTCGTCGAAGTGGCCGATCAGGCGTTGTACGATGCCAAGCGCAGTGGGCGTAACCGGGCGATGTTTCGGGTCTACGAACACGTGGAGGAACAGGTCGATGGCTGATCGTGTGGCTCGGTGCTTCATCGTGGGCGCGCTCTGCTTCAGTGTCGAACGGCTGGAGGCGCAGGCT
>NZ_JBIJAW010000114.1:0-9445 GCF_044345575.1 Gemmatimonas sp. | reverse complement strand
AATTACGCAAGCGTCTATGTCTGCAGCGGTCAGACCGCCGCGGGCTCCTGCCGTTTCGCCGGCTGCGCAAAGCGCTCGCCAAGCGTACGCAGTTCCGCGAACTCCGAGGCCTTGAGCTCCGGATACCGGTCCTGGAGGTAGACCAACGTGGCGTCGAACCACTCCTTCTGGTCTTCGGGATGACACCCGATCACACCGCACTGCATGATCTGCTGGAACAGCTCGTCACGGGCCTCTTGATACGGCGAGGGTACCATGGCGTCACGACGCGGACGAAGCTTGGGCTTGGCCATTTCCTCTGGGTAGTGCGTCGAACCTGCTACCCGGCGTCTCCGGGGCAGCCTGAAAAACTTAACTGATGAGAAACCCGCTTCCTAGGGGCACCACCGGCGCGTGACGCGTGATTTCCGGAGGTTTTACGCGCAAAAGGGCAGAAGTGCTGCCGCCAGCGGCCCCGGGGTATCCTCGGCGACAAGCATGCCGGGAGGACGCGTCGTCACGAGGGGACGGAGCGTCGCGTCCGGCAGGAGGCGGCGCCACGCGTCAATGCGACGGGGAGCGTCGTCGTCGCCGCCGGGCGTCGTGTCGCCGCCGCACCAGAGCAGCACCGTGGACGCGATCGTTGACCAATCCGCCTCCTGGCGCCCGGGCTCGCTGATCACGCCCATCGCGCTTGCCAGTCGCAGCAGTTCGGCCGCTCCGTTGTGTCCGACCCACGGCGCGAGGTAGCGCATCACCAATCGCTCGGGCATGGCGTCGCGATGGCCCACACCGCTCGCGAGCAGTGGCTCGAGCAGCGGGCGGGCGCCGAAGAGGGTGTTCGCGCTGAGGGCCGACCGGGCCGAGGTGCGCTGCAGCGAGCGGATGGCGGGCCCCGGGAGATCGTCGGGGAGGGGAGGCTCGAGCAGCACCAGCCGTCGGACGAGGCGCGGTGACTGGGCCGCGAGTTGCAGGGCGATGAGCCCCCCGATGTCCTGGCCGACCACGGTCACCGCACCGAGGCGAAGGGCCGTGAGCGCGCGATCGATGGCGTCGGTCTGCGCCGCCAGGGCGTAGGAGACATCGGGCGGGCGATCCGACTCGCCGGAACCGAGCAGGTCGATACTCACGACGGTGCAGCCGGCGGAGGCAAGCACCGGCGCGATGGCGCGCCAGAGGAAGGCGCAGGTGCCGAATCCGTGCAGCAGCACCACGGCTGGCCCGGCGCGTCCCATGCGCTCCGCGTGCAGGGCGCCCGGTCCAACGGGAATTCGCAGGTGCTCGGTGTACACGGTAGCAGGATAGCGAGGGCATGGCGCCGCATCTACCACGTGGTAACTTCCCTGCGCATCACGCAGGACGTGGATGGACCCAGACCCGACCGGCCCTGTGCCGGCTGACGACGAGGAGAGCGAGTGGCCAAGGTTACGCCGAAGAAGAAGTCGAACACCGGATTTCTGGCGGTGATCGGCATTGTGCTGGCGGTGGGTGGTGCGGTGCTGTGGACCACCATGCAGAACAAGCCCGCCCCCATCGAACTGCCGAAGGACGCACCCGCGATGGAGGCGCAGGGGTACCTGCGCGGCAACCCCAACGCCCCGGTGACGATCATCGAGTTCGCCGACTTCGAGTGCCCGGGGTGCGGTCAGTTCGCCACGCTACAGGGGCCCGACATCAAGACGCGGATCATCGATGCGGGGCTCGCCAACTTCCGGTTCTACGATTTCCCGCTCACGAGCATCCACATGAACACCCTCTTCGCGCACCTCGCTGCCGCGTGTGCGAACGATCAGGGCAAGTTCTGGGAGATGCACGATCAGCTCTTCCAGAACCAGCCGACCTGGAGCACCATCGCGACGTCGAATCCGCGCAAGGAGATCGACGGCTATGCGACGGCGATCGGGCTCGACATGGCTGCCTACACCACGTGCATGGATCAGCAGAAGCACCTGGCCCAGATCCAGGCCAATGCGAAGGAAGGCGAGAAGCGCGGTGTCAACAGCACGCCGACCCTGATCGTGGGCAACAAGGTGTACGCCGGCGGTCTCGCGTTCGACGCGCTGAAGAAGATCGTGGACTCGCTGAACGCGGCGGCGCCGGCGGCGGACACGGCGGCGAAGCAGTAACGGCGGTTGAAACCGCGGTCATTACTGCGGTTTTCCTGCAGACGGCAGACGGCAGGAACCACAGCACGCAGTTACGGAGGAAAGTGGTAGAACGATACGGGAGCCAGCGCTGCGCGCGGCTCCCGATATCCCTACCGCGAAGGAAATCGGGGGCGCCGCAAAGCGGTCGCCCCCGTTTTGTTCTACCGCATTCCTCCCAAACTGCGTGCTGTAGTTCCTGCTGTCTGCCGTCTGCTGGTAAACCGCCGTTTACAGCGCCGTAACGACCGCAGCTGCGACCCCAGTCACGCTCTCCGTCTCCGCGCCGCCGCCTCGTCCAGGCGGAGCGCCGGCATCGGCGCCGCATCCGCGCCCCCTGGCGGCGCCGGTACCAGCTCCTCGCCCAGCGCGACAAGCGCGCGCGTCACTACCACACTCGCCAGTGGGTCGGGTACGGAGAGTTCCCGCACGTAAATGTTCAGCGCGCGCTCGAAGCCCACGTCGGTGGCGAGTGTGTCCACGAACATCAGCGCGTTGTCCACGTGGGCGCGGATGAGTGCCTCTTCCGCCCGCGCCTGCGCAAGGCGCAGCCGCTGCTCGGCGTCGACCGACAGCTTGCGGGGGAACAACGTTTCGGGGAAGAGCTTCGCGAGAATGGACATATGACACAAGACGAAATACACCGCGGTGGGGTTTCGTGCCGTGACCTACCGCACACAACTACGATTCCTGCGCCTCATACTGATCCTTGAGGCTCGCCACCACACCCGGATCCGCCAGCGTCGTCGTATCCCCCAGCGCCCGCCCTTCCGCGATGTCGCGCAGCAGGCGCCGCATGATCTTGCCGCTGCGCGTCTTCGGCAGGTCGGCGCTGAACAGAATGTCGTCAGGGCGCGCCAGTGCCCCGATCTTGAGCGCCACATGCTCGCGCAACTCGTCGCGCAGTGAGCTGCTCTGCGTGAAGCCGGCGCGCAGCGTCACGAACGCGGCGATCGCCTGGCCCTTGAGGTCGTGGGTCTTGCCCACCACGGCAGCTTCCGCGACCGCCGGGTGATCCACGAGCGCGCTCTCCACTTCCATCGTGCCGATGCGATGGCCGGCCACGTTGAGCACGTCGTCCACGCGCCCCAGAATCCACAGGTAGCCGTCGTCGTCGCGCTTCGCACCGTCGCCCGGGAAGTACAAGTCAGGCCGCCCGGGCCACTTGCTGAAGTACGTGTCCACGTAGCGCTGGTCGTCGCCCCAGATGGTGCGCAGCATGCTCGGCCACGGATGCGTGATGGCCAGCAGCCCACCGCCCACCTTCACCTCGTTGGCGTTGCTGTCGAGCAGCGTGGCCTTGGTACCGGGGAACGGCACCGTGGCGCTGCCGGGCTTCGTGGCCGTCGCTCCCGGCAGCGGCGTGATCATGATGGAGCCGGTTTCCGTCTGCCACCACGTGTCCACAATGGGGCAGCGTTCCTTGCCGATCACGCGGTGATACCACATCCACGCTTCGGGGTTGATGGGCTCACCCACGCTCCCCAGCAGTCGCAGTTGCGAGAGATCGTGCTTCTCGACGTATGGCGTGCCCCACTTCATGAACGCACGGATCGCCGTGGGCGCCGTGTAAAAAATCGTCACGCCGTAGCGCTCGCAGATCTGCCAGAAGCGATCCTTGTCCGGCCAGTCGGGCGCGCCTTCGTACATCACGCACGTCGCGCCATTGGCGAGCGGGCCGTACGTGAGATACGTGTGGCCGGTGATCCAGCCGATATCGGCCGTGCACCAGTACACGTCCTCATCCTTGAGGTCGAACACGTATTTGGTCGTCGCCATCGCGCCGGTGAGATACCCACCGGTGGTGTGCACGATGCCCTTCGGCTTGCCCGTGGTGCCGCTCGTGTAGAGGATGAACAGCACGTCTTCGGCGTCCATCGCCTCGGGCTCGCAATACGCGGGCACCTCCCGCTTGAGGCGGTGCCACCAGTGGTCGCGCCCGTCCTGCATTTCGGCGAACGTTTCGTCGCCCACGCCACTGCGTCGGCGCATCACCACCAGCACGTGCTCGATGGTGGGGCACTCCTTCAGCGCTTCGTCGGCGTTGCGCTTGAGCGGCACCGTCTGGCCACGACGATAGCCACCGTCG
Source organism: Gemmatimonas sp. (assembly GCF_044345575.1). GTDB lineage: Bacteria > Gemmatimonadota > Gemmatimonadetes > Gemmatimonadales > Gemmatimonadaceae > Gemmatimonas. The sequence goes on along the minus strand of NZ_JBIJAW010000114.1, from coordinate 5,233 downwards.
GCGGTGATGAGCACCTTGCAGCCGCAGTCGTTGATGCGATCGCGCAGCGAGTCGGGAGAGAAGCCGCCGAAGACCACCGTGTGAATGGCACCGATGCGCGCACAGGCGAGCATGGCGATCACCGCCTCGGCGATCATGGGCATGTAGATCGCCACGCGATCGCCCTTGGTCACGCCCAGCTTCTTGAGCATGTTGGCCGCGAGATTCACTTCGCGGTACAGATCCCAGTACGTCCACGTGCGACGGTCGCCCGGCTCACCTTCCCAGATCAGCGCGGCCTTGTTGCGGCGCGGGCCGTGGATGTGCCGGTCGATGCAGTTCACGCTCACGTTGAGCTTCCCGCCGGTGAACCATTTCGCGTGCGGCGGCGTCCACTCGCACACCGTATCCCACGGCTGCATCCACTCCAGCGTGCCCGCCTCATTGGCCCAGAACGTCTCCGGGGATATCCCCGCATCGTCGTGCAGCCGCGCATCGTGCACGAGCGCCTTGGCCGCGAACTCGGCCGGGGGCGGGAACGAACGGTTTTCCTGCAGAAGGACGTCGATATCGCTCATGGGCCTGAATCCGGCGTGGCCGGCGGGAGGGAGAACGGCAGGACGAACAGAGGGCGACCGGGCGCCCCGCACGATGTCCCCAGCGGGAATCCATCGCGGCTCACGGTCTGTTCCGCTAATGTAGAGCGATGCCGATCCCTCCCGAAACCGGTGCGACCGGTGTCGCGGCAACCCATAAGGGTTCCGGGGCCCTGCTCGACCTGCCGCTCGCCGTCGAGGCCGAGGGGCTGGTGCGTGCCTTCGGCGGGAAGCGGGCGGTGGACGGGGTGTCGCTGACCCTCGGGAGCGGCGACTGTCTGGCCCTGTTCGGCCCCAACGGCGCTGGCAAGACCACGCTGCTGCGGCTGTTGGGCGGGCTGCTCAAGCCCACCAAAGGTACCACGAAGCTGCACGGCGTTCCCCTACCGGGACCGGCCGAGACGCGCCGTCTGGTGGGGCTCATCAGCCACCATTCCATGCTGTACCCGGCGCTCACCGTACGCGAGAACGTGCGCTTCGCTGCCGAATGCCAGGGCGTGGTGGATGCCGACGCGGCCACCAGCGAGGTGCTGCGCCAGCTCCGGGTACTCGATCGCGAGCACCAGCCGGTGCGCTTCCTGAGCCGCGGCCTCCAGCAGCGCGTGAGCATCGCCCGCGCCTTGGTGCATGGCCCGCAGCTGGTGCTGCTCGACGAACCCTACACGGGACTCGATGAAGTGGGGGCGCTGGCGTTCACTGACGCGCTGCGCGAACTCAAGGATGGTGGGGCCACGCTGGTGCTGGTCACGCATAACCTCGTGGAAGGCATCGCGCTCGCTACCCGCGCCGTGATTATGCGCGGGGGACGGTTCGTGTACGACGAAGGCACTCCGGCCGGCGGATTCGACTTGCCGGCCTTCCAGGCGCAGTACCGTGCGCTGGTGCACGAGGGGTTGGCGTGAGCGGCGGCGCGCCCAAGCCCGCGGTCCTCGCCCCCGCGTTTCTCGCCGACGCGCTGCGCATCGCGCGCAAGGATCTGCTCATCGAGTTTCGTACCCGCAGCGCCTTCATGGCCGCCACGGTGTTCGCGGTGCTGAGTGTGGTGATCTTCCGGTTCACCTGGGATCCCACCGCCATCCCGGCCTTCGATCTGGCGCCGGGCGTGCTGTGGGTGATCTTCACCTTCTCGGGGCTCCTCGGGCTCAATCGCAGCTTCGGGCTAGAGCTGTCCGACCGGGCCTACGACGGGCTGCTGGCCAGCCAGGTGAGCCGCGAGAGCATCTTTGTGGGAAAGGTTCTGGCCAACCTCGCGTTCGTGAGCGGGGTCCAGGCGCTGGCGCTTCCGGCGGTGGCGCTGTTCTTCGATCTTCATGTGGGGAGCGCGTGGGGCGTGCTCATCGGCATCGTGCTCTGCGCATCGCTGGGGCTCGCTGCCGTGGGCACGCTGTTCGCCGCCATCGCGAGCAACACGCGACTGGCCGAACTGCTGCTCCCCATGATGACGTTGCCGTTCTTCGTGCCGCTGGTGATTCCGGCGGCGCAAACCTCGGCGTATATCCTTCGCGGGCAACCGCTCGAGGATGCGATGCCGTGGTTCAAGCTGTTGCTCGCGTTCGACCTGGTCTTCGTGACGGCGTGTATCGTCGTCTTTCCGTACACGATCGAGGAGTAGTGCACATGGCGACTTCGGCCGCCACCATCACCGCCCCGGGGAAGCTGCCGGAGGCCAAGCCGATCGACGGCTTCCTCGCGATTTCAATCGTCGCCGTGCTCGCCGTGTGCGTGCGCGCGATCTGGTTCACGCCGGTCGACGCCATGCTTGGCGCGGCGCAGAAGATCTTCTATGTCCACGTACCCTCGGCCATCGCCGGGTTGTACGTGGCCTGCGGCCTGCTCGCGGTGAGCAGCATTCTCTACTTGTGGCTCAAGGACGAGCGACTCGACCGGCTCGCCGAGGCGAGCGCCGAGGTTGGGCTCCTGTTCATGGGGATCGTGCTGGTCACCGGTCCCATCTGGGCGCGAACCAGCTGGGGTACGTGGTGGGTGTGGGAGGCGCGCATTACGAGTACGCTCTTCCTGTGGTTGCTGGTGCTGGGCTATCTCGTGTTGCGTGGTGCCGTGGAGAGTCCGGAGAATCGCGCGCGACTGTCAGCGGTCATGGGATCGCTCGCGGCGCTACTGGTGCCGTTCATCCACCTCACGGTGAAACTGTTCCGCGGCATGCACCCGGGCCCCGTGGTACTCAAGCCGGAGAAGCCATCGCTCCCGCCCGAGATGCTCACCACGTTCCTCATGGCCATCGTAGCGTTCATGCTGCTGTTTTTCGCTTTGCTGCGGGTGCGCATGCGCTGGGCTGCGCTGCGTGATGCACGCACCGCTATGGAGGCCGCGTGACCGTGGGTATGTGGGCGCTGATCGCCACCGCGCAGGACAGCGTGGCCTACGTGGCGCAGAGGAGCGGGCCGCCAGCCACCGAGACATACATGTGGGCGGGGTACGCCATCACCATCGGTGTGTTGTTCGGCTACATCGCGCTCATGGCGAGCCGCATCGCCAAGTCGAAGAACGGCTGAGGCGATCGCGTGCAGGGAGCGGGCGGCAGGGCTCAGGTCCCTCTGGCGGAGTTGCTGCGCGGCGTACGCATCGCCGTCACGCGAGCGGGTGAGCGTGGTGGGCCACTGGCCGAAGCGCTCAGGCGCGTCGGGGCCACGGTGCACGAGATTCCGCTCACGCGCATCGAAACGCTCGACCTCGCACCGCTGCATGCGGCAGTGGCCAACCTGGCGCAGTACGATTGGATTCTGCTCACCAGCGTAAATGCAGTGGAGCATCTGGCGCGCGTGGTGAAGGAGCGCGGTGCCGAGGCGGCCATGGCCACGCGGCGGCTCGCCGTAGTGGGGACCGCAACGGCACAGGCGTGTGAGGCGCACGAGTGGCGCACGCCTACGGTGCAGCCGGAAAAGATGCAGGCCGAGGGGATGCTCGACCTCATGGCCGAACGCTCGGACATCGACCGGTCGCGCATGCTGTACCCCAGCGCCGCCGGTGCGCGCGATGTGCTCCCCGAAGGGCTCCGTGCTTTGGGCGCCACGGTGGATGTGGTGCCCTGCTATCAGAGCGCCCCTGATCCCGACGGGCAGGAGCGCATAAGGCGCCTGGCTGCCGCCGGCGAGATCGACCTGGTGACTGTGGCCGCACCGAGTGCGGTGGATTCGCTGCTCGATGCGCTGCCGCCGGAACATGCGAGCCGACTGCCCGTGGCGGCGATCGGACCGGTGACCGCCCGTGCGGCGCGAGTGGCGGGCTTTCCGGTGAAGGTGGAAAGCACGGCCGCGACGATGGAGGGGTGGGTGAAGGCGATCGTGGGGGCGTACCGCGGGTGAGGGGGCAAATCGAACCGAAAGCTGACGACCGATAGCTGAAAGCTCCCCCGCAGATCTCGAGATGCCTCTGGGGGAGCTCTCAGCTCTCGGTTTTCAGCTTTCGGTTCTCAGTTCTCCGTTTCCCCCGTCCCCGTGCCGCAGGGCCTTTCTGGCCGTATCTTTATGGAATGACCGGTCCACTCCGCATAGGAACCCGCAGTTCCGAACTCGCCCTGTTCCAGGCCCGCCAGACCGCCTCGCTGCTGGCCGCGCTTGGCGTTGAGTCGGAACTCGTGACGTACACCACCATCGGTGACCGCATTCTCGACAAGCCGCTGTCGGCGATTGGCGAGAAGGGGCTGTTCACCGCCGAACTCGAGGCCGATCTGCTGGCGGGACGCACTGACTGCGCGGTGCACTCGCTCAAGGACCTCCCCACCGCCGACCCTGAGGGGCTGTTCGTGGTGGCGATGCTCGAGCGCGAGGATCCGCGCGATGCGTTCGTCACGCGCCCCGGCATCACGGCCACCTCGCTGACGGAACTGCCGGAAGGCGCAAAGGTGGGCACCAGCTCCCTGCGCCGCCGGGCACAGCTGCGCGCGCTGCGCCCCGATCTCGAGGTGTGCGAGCTGCGCGGCAATGTGGGCACGCGTCTTCGCAAGATCGACGAGGGGCAGGTGGATGCGGCGTTGCTCGCCGCCGCCGGCCTTCGTCGTCTCGGACTTGGCCACCGCATCGTATCGCTGCTGAACGCGCCCGACTGGCTCGGCGCACCTGGGCAGGGCGCCATTGCCGTGCAGGCGCGTGTGGACGACGAGCGCGTGCTCGCGATTCTGCGCCAGCTCGATCATGCACCCACGCGGCTCGCGGTGAGCGCCGAGCGCGCATTGCTGGCGAGTCTCGAGGGGGGCTGTCAGGTGCCCATCGGTGCCGCCACGCTCGATGAGCCGGAGTATGGGCTCATGCTGCACGGCATCGTGGCCAGTGTGGATGGAACGACGGTCGTGCGCGGTGGACTGCCCATCGATCGGCAGGACCCCGCTGCCAGCGGCCGCGAGCTCGCGCGCCAGCTCCACGCAGCAGGTGGTGAAGGCATTCTCACCGACCTGCGCGAGGCGTTGGCCAACAAGCACACCGACAAGACTTCTTCCGCCGAGAGTGCGTCGTGAGCGATGGCATGAGCGGTAGCATGAGCGAAGGGACCTTCACCACCGACGCGTTCGATCCGGGCGAGTTCGGCATGTCGCGTCCGCACCCCGTGCGCCTGCGCCGGTTGCGTCGTACCGATGCATTGCGTCGCGTGGTCCGCGAGACGCGGCTCGATCCCGCGCAGTTCATCTGGCCGCTCTTCGTGCG
>NZ_JBIJAW010000408.1:0-2798 GCF_044345575.1 Gemmatimonas sp. | reverse complement strand
ACTGCGGGAGGAGGAGAGGAAGGAAGAGGAATACACGTTCCGGTGGGGCATCGCGCAACTGGGAATGCGGGGCACGGGTGGCCGGCTCGGCCGCGACCAGCACCTCGGTGAACGACTGACGGCATGCCCGTTCAGGGTTGGGGGTCGTGCGTGGAGGGTTGTGAGTGGGCGCAACACCCACCCATAACCCTGAACGGTCCACCCTGGACCCTGAACGGGGATGCCGTCAGTCGGCCACGCGATCCCGCCCCCCTGCCATCCCGCCCCCGTGCCCCTCGCCCCAACCGGGCTCATCCGAAGCAACCGCCCACCCCCGCCCGTACTCCATAGCAGACCAACCCTTCATCCCCACCCAGCCCTCCCATGCCGCTCATCGACGCGCCCCTCGTAAACCGCCCCTGCTGGTTCGATCTCTCCACCTCCGACCTCACCGCGGCCAAGGCGCAGTACGGAGAGCTCTTCGGCTGGAGCTACATGGATGGCGGCCCTGCGCTCGGGCACTACACCATGGCGTTCAACCCGGCGGGCCGCGCCACCGCGGCGCTCGCCCCCAAGATGCCGGGCCAGGAACAGATGCCCACCGTGTGGACGGTGTACTGGGGCACGGACGACATCACCGCCGCGGCAGCGCGGGTCGTCGCACACGGCGGGTCAATGATGGTGCCGCCCATGCACATCCCCGGTAACGGGCACATGGCCATCGCGATCGATCCGGACGGCGCCGTGTTCGGGCTCTGGCAGGCTGACCCGTTCGGTGGCGCCCAGGTTGAAGGTGAGCACGGGGCGATGTGCTGGAGCGAAGTGAACTGCCGCGACGGCGCCAAGAACGGCGCCTTCTATGCGGCCGTCTTCGATCTCGACCTGCACAAGCTGGACATGCCCGGCGTGGTGTACCACACCCTCCATCCTAAGGACGGCGGCGAAGCCGTGTGCGGCGTGCTCCAGATGGACGCGCAGTGGGAGGGAATTCCCCCCAACTGGATGCCGTACTTCGCCGTGGCTGACCTCGATCAGGCCAACGCCGTGTGGGCCAAACATGGCGGCAAGACGGTGGCCGGTCCGATCCCCTCCGCGCACGGACGGATCATGATCGTGCAGGATCCGCAGGGGGCGTATCTGTCGTACATGGCGTCCTAAACGAAACGGGGCGGTCTCCGCAGGAGACCGCCCCGTTGTTCATCAAGCCCTCAATCAAGCCCTCAATCCGCGCCCGCCGGCAGCTGCGGCACGCCGTTCGCTGCGTTGCTCTGCAGCAGCCCGGTGCTGGTGTAAATCGCCAGCTTGTCGCGCGTGTCGATGATGTCGAGGTTGCGCATCGTGAGCTGCCCGATGCGATCGAGCGGCGAGAAGTACTCCTGCCCCTTCTCCATCGTGAGCCGCTCGGGCTTGTACGTGAGGTTCGGGCTCGACGTGTCCATGATGCTATAGTCGTTGCCACGACGCAGCTCGATGGTCACTTCACCCGTTACCGCACGCGCCACCCAGCGCTGCGCGCTCTCACGCAGCATGAGGCTCTGCGGGTCGAGCCAGCGCCCCTGATACAACAGGCGACCGAGCTTGCGGCCGTTGATGCGGTACTGCTCGATGGTGTCTTCGTTGTGGATGCCCGTCACCAGGCGCTCGTACGCGATGAACAGCAGCGCGAGCCCCGGCGCTTCGTAGATGCCACGGCTCTTCGCCTCGATGATGCGGTTCTCGATCTGGTCGGTCATGCCAAGGCCGTGGCGACCGCCGATCACGTTCGCCTCGGTGAAGAGATCGAGCGCGCTCGCGAACTCCTGGCCGTTGATCGCCACGGGATAGCCTTCCTCGAAGCGGATCGTCACGGTCTCCCGCTCGATCTTCACCTCGTCCTTCCAGAACGCCACGCCCATGATGGGCTGCACGATGTGCATGCCCTTGTTGAGGAACTCGAGGTCCTTCGCTTCGTGCGTGGCGCCAAGAATGTTCGAATCGGTGGAGTACGCCTTCTCCACGCTCATCTTGTATTCGAAGCCGCTCTTGATGAGGTACTCCGCCATCTCCGTGCGGCCACCGAGTTCATCGATGAACTGCTGGTCGAGCCACGGCTTGTACACGCGCAGGTGCGGATTGGTGAGCAACCCGTAGCGGTAGAACCGCTCGATGTCGTTGCCCTTGAAGGTGCTGCCGTCGCCCCAGATGTTCACGTCATCGTCGCGCATCGCGGCCACGAGCATCGTACCTGTCACCGCGCGACCCAACGGCGTGGTGTTGAAGTACGTCTGCCCGGCGGTGCTGATGTGGAACGCGCCGCACTGCAGCGCGGCAAGCCCTTCGGCCACCAGCTGCGAGCGGCACTCGATGAGCCGTGCCTTCTCCGCCCCGTACGCCATCGCCTTGCGCGGGATCTCCTCGTAGTCCGATTCGTCGGGCTGGCCGAGGTTGGCGGTGTAGGCAAAGGGCACGGCGCCCTTTTCGCGCATCCAGTGGAGCGCGGCGCTGGTATCGAGGCCGCCGGAGAAGGCGATGCCGACCTTTTCGCCGACGGGAAGACGCTGGAGGATGTTGGCCACGGAAAGACTCGGGAGACGGTGATGGGCGCCCACCTGGCACCCCTCGGGTACAGCCTCGAAATCTATCCGAACCGGGCCCGCAGCGCGCCGGTGGAACGGACGGGCGTGGACGAGCCATTCGCATCGGGAACCGTGCCGTCCCCTCGTTCCCCGTGGCCCCGTGCTCGTGCGTCGTCGTTCCCTCATGGCCGCCCTGATCGTCCTGCTCGCCGGCGGTGCGGCCCTGCTCTACACGCCCGACCTCGCGCGCGTCGACGTGGAATC
>NZ_JBIJAW010000407.1:0-2806 GCF_044345575.1 Gemmatimonas sp. | reverse complement strand
GGCGCCCGTCTCCACGCGCGTCCAGCATGCCGCGGTAGTGTTCGTGGCGGCGCAGGTGCTGCTGTCGTACCTACGCGCGGGGCTCGTGAAGGCGCGCGAGCGGGATTGGTGGAATGGGACGGCGCTCGCGGCGTTCCTCGCCATTCCTGCGTACGGTGTACCACGCTGGATCCCGCGGTCACCGCTCCTCTTGCGCGTCGCTTCGATTGGCGTAATCGTCTTCGAGCTCGCTGCACCGATCGCGCTCGTCTCGACCTCGTCTGCGCTGATGTACACAGCGGTGGCCTGGTGTTTCCACCTGGCCACCGCTGTGGTGTTCGGTCTCAATCGGTTCGTACTCGCGTGGAGTGCCGCCCTGCCGGCCCTGTGGTTCGCGGCGCGGTTACTGCACGCGACCGGCTGAGGCAGTTACGGAACGATCTTGGCCGGTGGCACCACCTTGATGCCGTCGGCGAACGTGGCCGTGAGCAGATAGAGCAGCTTGGTGCTGGGCAGCGCGCTCGAGGCGATCGCGTACTCCGACAGCTGGTGGGCCCCGCTCGCCTTCGAGCCGCCGATGGCGATCGACGGAATCTTGCGCACGACGCCGGGGTTGGCGTCGGTGGCGCCAGTGGCCACGGCCTCCATGGCGCCGGGCATCCCCGCCGTCATGCCGAGGGCGCGATTGATGTCCACCGCCGTCTGCACGAGCGGATGTGCGCGGGCGCCGGCGAGCTGCTTCTCGGTGCCGCCAGCCTGATTCTTCTGGTCGATTTCGACGCGCAGTCCCACCTTGTATTCGTCAGCCACCTGCTGCGTGACCCGCGTGATGGTGCGGTCGAGCGAGTCGAGCAGCACCGGGTCACTGCTACGCAGGTCCACGGTGAAGTAGAGCTCCTGCGGCACGGCGTTGAAGATGTTGCCGCCGTGGACCTGTCCAATGTTCATCACCGCGCCGTCGGGAAGCGCGGGGAACTGCAGCTGATACAGACGATCGATGGCCGCGGCCAGGGCACGCACCGGCGTGGGGCGACCACGTGACGCGAGCGTGTGCGCACCAGGGCCCGTGAATACGTACTTCGTCCAGTAGATACCAAGCGCGCCGTACGCCACGCTGCCATAGGAGCCGTCGGGCACGATGAGCAGGTCAGGGCGCGGGTTGGTGCGCAGCCAGTATTCTGCACCCTTGAGGCCGAGCTCTTCCTGCGTGCTGGCGACGAAAATGATGTCACCTTTGCTCGTGAACTTGGTGGCATTCATGGTGCGCAGCGTGGCGAGCATGTTGCCCACCGACGCCGTGTTGTCGCCCACGCCGGGCGCGTAGAGCGTGTCGCCGGCCCGACGCACCTTCTTGGGCGTTTCGTTGGGGAACACCACGTCGATGTGCGCCATGATCACGATCGTCGGCCCGCCGCCGGTGCCCTTCCGCACGGCGGTCACGTTGCCGATGGAGTCGATCGTGGCCTTGAGCCCTTCCTTTTCGAACACCGACTTCACGTAGGCGCCACGCGCCTGCTCCAGACCCGACTTGCCGGGCATCTCGGTGATCTTCACCCACTCTTCCACCTGCTGCGGGAAGTTCTTCTCGAGCATGGCCATGGCCGACTTCACGTCGGGGCGCTCGAGCAGCTTGGGGTCCCAGCTGGTGGGGTACTGCGTGGGTTGCTGGGCCGCGAGCGGCGCAGCAACGAGCAACAGCGCGGACAGCGCAGTGGTGAGGTGTCGCATGTAGGGAAGGTCGGTGAGTGAAAACGGCGTTACGCGAGGATCGGCAGGCCCTTCGAGATCTTGTCCTTCCACACGGCGGGGCCGGTTTCGTGCACGTTGTCGCCGATGGCATCCACCGCCACTGTGACCGGCATGTCCTCCACGTCGAACTCGTAGATGGCTTCCATGCCGAGGTCGGCGAAGGCCACCACACGTGACGAGCGAATGGCTTTGGACACGAGGTACGCCGCGCCGCCCACCGCCATGAGATATGCCGCCTTGTGCTTGCGAATGGCCTCGAGGCCGGCCGGGCCACGTTCGGCCTTGCCCACCATGGCGATGAGCCCCGTCTTCGCGAGCATCATCTCGGTGAACTTGTCCATGCGCGTGGCGGTGGTGGGGCCGGCGGGGCCAACAGCTTCGTCACGCACCGGGTCCACCGGACCCACGTAGTAGATCACGCGGTTGGTGAAGTCCACGCCCTCGGGGAGCCCTTCACCGCTGGCGAAGAGATCGGCGATGCGCTTGTGCGCCGCATCGCGGCCGGTGAGCATCTTGCCGTTGAGCAGCAGGCGATCGCCGGCTTTCCAGGTGGCCACGACTTCAGGCGTGAGCGTGTCGAGGTCCACGCGCTTCGCGTTCACGTCGGGGCGCCACGTGACGTCGGGCCAGTCACTCAGCTTGGGCACCGGAAGCTGCGCCACACCGCTGCCGTCGAGCCAGAAGTGCGCGTGCCGCGTGGCGGCGCAGTTGGGGATCATCGCAATGGGCTTGGACGCCGCGTGGGTGGGGAAATCCCAGATCTTCACGTCGAGCACGGTGCTGAGGCCCCCGAGCCCCTGCGCGCCGATGCCGAGGGCGTTGATCTTGTCGTGCAGCTCGATGCGGAGCTCCTCGATCTTGTTCTGCGGCCCGCGCTGCTTGAGCTGCGCCATGTCGATGTGCTCCATGAGCGATTCCTTCGCCATGAGCATCGCCTTCTCCGCGCTGCCGCCGATGCCGATGCCGAGCATACCCGGCGGGCACCACCCGGCACCCATAAGCGGGACCGTCTTGAGCACCCAGTCCACGATGCTGTCGCTCGGGTTGAGCATGGCGAACTTGCTCTTGTTCTCCGAGC
>NZ_JBIJAW010000113.1:0-9481 GCF_044345575.1 Gemmatimonas sp. | reverse complement strand
AGGCACAGGGTGCGGGGGCAGCGCTGTTCGAAGACAATGCCACCGAGGAAGTGGCGAAGATTGCCGAATGGGCGCAGCGCACGCAGGACGGTTCACTCAGTGACCTCGGTACCGCGCCGCGCTCCGACATCTGGGATGAGGTGGCCGCCGAGCCGGATTTGTGCGGGCGGCTCAAGTGCTCATTCTACAACCAGTGCTTCCTGTTCAAGGCGCGCAAGGAAGCGGCCAACGCCGACATCGTGGTGGTGAACCACCACCTGCTGTTGTCCGATGTGGCGGTGCGCCGTCAGGTGCAGAACTGGGACGATGCCGCGGTGCTGCCGGCCTACAAGCGGCTTGTCATCGACGAGGGGCATCATCTCGAAGAAGCCGCCGCGTCACACCTCGGCAGCTCCATTACGCGTCGGGCGCTCGCGCGCATGTTCAACCGGCTCGAACGCCGCGGCAAGGGATTGCTCCCCGCGCTCGCCACGCGTCTCGCCGCCTCGAAGGACCTGCTCAGCGTGGCGAGTCTCGATCTCGTGAAGGAGCGGCTCTTCTCGAGTACCCTCACCGCGCGCGATCGGGTGCAGCTGCTGTTCGAACTGCTCGCGAGCGTGCTGGAGATGCAGGGCACGCCCATCATGCGCCTCACGGGCGAGTTTCAACAGCACGACCTCTGGCGCAACGGTATCGAGGGCACGCTCAAGGAACTGCTCACCGAAATCGACGCGCTGGGCACCGGACTCAAGGTGGTGCGCGATCGCCTCGAGAGCGACAGCAAGAAGGCCGAGGAGCTGGCCCCGCTGCTCAACGAAGTGCGCTCGGTGATGCGGCGATTGCAGAGTGCCGGCGACGCGCTCATGAAGGGGCTGATGCCGCCGGCGGATGGGCCCGAGGTGGTGCGCTGGATGGAATTCCAGGGGAAGCCTACGCCGAACGAGCGCAACGTGGCGGTGCACTGCGTGCCGCTCGATCTCGCGCCGGTGCTGCGCGAGGATCTCTTCGAGCGCGTGGATACGGCGGTGGTCACGAGTGCAACGCTCGCCACGCACGGTGGCTTCGATTTTCTCGAGCAGCGGTTGGGGATCGCCGAAGCGCGGCGCAGCAAGCGCACGGCCATGTTCCCGTCGCCGTTCGATTATCCGCGACAGGCGCTGATGGTGGTGCCCAACGATTTGCCCGCACCCAACGAAAATCCACGCGAGCACTTTGCGGCCACCTGCCGGCATCTGCGCGATCTCATGACGGCGAGCGACGGCGGCATCTTCGCGCTGTACACGAGTCATCGTGATGTGCGCGAGACCGCCGAGTGGCTGCGCGGGGCGGGGAAGGGTGGGGGCTGGCCGTTGCTCGTGCATGGCGAGGAGCCGCGCGACGTGTTGCTGCAGCGCTTCCGAGAGAGCGGCCGCGCGGTGCTGCTGGGCACCGCCACCTTCTGGGAAGGGGTGGACGTCCCGGGCGATGCGCTGCGCGCGTTGCTCATCGCCAAGTTGCCGTTCCGTGTACCCACCGAACCCATGGTCGCGGCGCAGTGCGAAGCCATCGAGGCGCGCGGCGGCAACAGCTTCGGCGAGTTCATGCTGCCGCACGCGTCGCTCCGCCTCAAGCAGGGCTTCGGTCGGCTCATTCGCACCGGCACCGACGCGGGCGTCGTGGTGCTTAGCGATCCCCGCCTGCTCACCAAGCGCTACGGCCGCGAACTCCTCGACGCGCTGCCGCCGGCGAAGCGGGTCGTTGGCGCATGGGGAGACGTGCGGGGGGAGGTGGGGCGGTTCTACCGGGGGAGAACGACAAAAGCGTAAGGAGTAAAGCGTTACCTCCCCGGGGGAACAGCAACGGCGTATAGAGTTAAGCGTTGCCTCCCCGGGAACTGCAACGGCGTAAAGAGTTAAGAGTTGCCTCCAAACAACACGGCGCAATCGGCGACGCCGTATGGCGCAGTGCCGTAAGGTGGCAACACATTACTCGTTACGCCGTTGCTGTTGCCGTCCCCCCCGCTCCCACGACCCACCAGCTCCCCCATGATGCTCCCCTCCAAGATCGTCTGCGTCGGCCGCAACTACGCCCTGCACGCCAAGGAAATGGGCAACGATGTGCCCAAGGAACCGTTGCTGTTTCTCAAGCCCTCGTCGTCCATCATCCGGGAAGGTGAGGCCGTCGTGCTGCATCCGGTCTCCACCCACATCGAGTACGAGGGCGAGATCGCGGTGATCATCGGCTCGCGGCTCTGCAAGGCGGCGAGCGAGGCGGAGGCGGTGAAGGCCATTGGCGGCATCGTAGCGCTCAACGACGTCACCGCGCGCGACCTGCAGAAGAACGACGGGCAGTGGGCACGGGCAAAGGGACTCGATACGTTCTGCCCCATCGGCAACCCGGCCGCCCCGCCGGCGGACCTCGATAGCATCGAACTGGTGACGCGTCTCAACGGGCAGGAGGTGCAGCGCGCCAAGGGCGGCGACATGGTCTTCAAGATCCCGTTCCTGCTGCACTTCATCTCGCAGTATCTCACGCTCGAACCCGGCGACATCGTGGCCACTGGTACGCCGCACGGCGTGGGGCGCCTGTCTCCCGGCGACGTCGTCGAAGTGGAACTGGTTGGGCTCAGCCGGGTGTCTAATCCGGTGGCTGCCGCCAACTGACCCGGCGCCCCCCTCAGGCCTCGAAATCCGAGTATCTTTCTCGTATGTCCCATTCCGCCCCGCCGACGCCGCCAGGCGAAGGCCGTCCGTCCGGCCCGTCAGGGCAGGAGGGCGGGGGGCTGACGGCTGAGCGTCGCCGTCCGGCGCGAGGCCAGCTGGGCCAGAGGCTTTCGGGGCTACCCACCGGGGAGAAGCGCTCTCCGCGCGCTCTGGCGATCGCGGTGGGGCTGCATGTGCTCGTGGGGGGCGTGCTCATCCAGGCGCTCACCTTCGGGCACGGTATCCCCGACTGGCTGGATTTCGGCGACAGCAAGAACGCCACCGAAGAGCGGCTCACCTACGTGACGCCTGCCGCGCCCAAGGCGCCCGAGCGGACTACGGTCGCGCAGCGCCCCCGCGAGCAGGTCGACGTTCCCTCGGCGCCGCAGCAGATGGCATCCCCGGCTGCCGGGCCCATCACCGCGACTCCCTCGGCGCCGCCAGCGCCCCGGGACACGGGGAGCGGCGGCGCGGCCAACGGCATCGGGGCGCTCGACCCCAACGTCCGTGGCGTGCGCCCGGGCTACACTGATGAGCGAGTGTGGCGTGGACCCGTGGGCGGTGGCGGTGGGGCCGGCGGTACCGGCATCGCGCTCGGTGATCGGGCCGACAAGCTCGACAGCATCATGGCGGGTATGCTCACCGCCGCACGCGATTCCCTCGACTCACTCAACCGGGCGTACGGTCGCGGTCAGTACGGCCGGCAGGGTGGTGACTGGACCAAGACCGATAAGAACGGCAACAAGTGGGGCTGGGATCAGCAGGGCATTCGCTTGGGTAAGGTCATGATCCCCAACGCGCTGCTCGCGCTGCTGCCGCTCAACGCCGCGACGGCGGCGCAGATGTCGGGCAACCCCACCGCTGCGGCCAATGCCGCTCGCCTTGGCGCCGGCCGGGCCGACATCATGCGCATGAGCGAACGCGGCATGGGCGAAGCCGAGTTCAAGCGCATCGTGAAGGAGATGGATAAGCGCCGCGACGCCGAGCGGCGTGAGCGGCTGCGGGCACCGAGTGCCACCCTCGCGGCGCCGCTGCGGGCGGAGCCGAAGGTCGACAAGCAGTAGCGTCGGGCCTTCGGTCCCCCGGCGTTACGCCGACTGACGCAGGTAGGCCACCGCTTCCGCGATTCGCGCCACCGAGCGCTCGCGACCCACGTACAGCAGTACGTCGAAAATGCCCGGGCTCACCGTGAGCCCGGTAAGCGCAACGCGCAGCGGCTGGAAGATTTTCCCACCGGAGATGCCGCGCTCCTCGGCCAGTGTGCGGAGCGCCTCCTCCATGGCGGCCGGCTCCCAGTCGGCGAGGCTCGCGAGCCGCTCGCGTGTGGCTTCGAGAATGTCCGAAGTCGCCGCCGCGTCACGCCACTGCTTGCTCACCGCTTCGGGGTCGTACTCCACCGATTCCACGAAGAACGGCCGCGCCTGCTCCACGATTTCGTCGGTGAGACGCGCCCGGATGCGCAGCAGTTCGAGCACGCCGCAGAACCACGCGTGACGCGCTTGCAAATCGGCCACGGTGCCGAGACCGGCGCGCTCGATGAGCGGCGCCACGATGGCCGCGAGCTCGGCGATGGGGATCTGCGCGAGATGCTGCCCGTTCATCCACTCGAGCTTCTTCGTGTCGAACACGGCGGCCTTCGCGTGCAGGCCATGCACACTGAAGCGCTCGATGAGCTGCGGTACGGTCATCACTTCCGTGTCGTCGCCCGGTGACCAGCCCAGCAGCGCGAGGAAGTTGAGCATCGCCTGCGGGAGCAATCCCTGGTGCTGATAATCACCCACCGCCGTGGCGCCGTGTCGCTTCGACAGCTTCTTGCCGTCGGTGCCGTGAATCATGGGCACGTGCCCGAACTGCGGCACATCGGCGCCGAGCGCGCGATACAGCAGGATCTGCTTGGGCGTGTTGGAGATATGGTCGTCGCCACGCATCACGAGCGTGATGCCCATGGCGATGTCGTCCGACACCACGGCCATGTTGTACACCGGCGTGCCGTCGGAGCGCAGGATGATGAAATCCTCGACGTCCTTGTTGGGGAACGCGATGCGGCCGTGTACGAGGTCTGGCCATTCCGTCGTGCCCTCCGGTACGCGGAAGCGAATGGCGTACGGCTCGTTGGCGGCCAGCTTCTGCGCGAGTGCCTCCTCGCTCAGCTCCGCGAGGCTGCGATCGAACTTGAACGCATCACCGCGCGCCTCGGCCTCGCCGCGCAAACGCTCGAGCTCCGCCTGCGGCGTGAAGTCGCGATAGGCCGCACCGGTCTCGAGGAGCCGGTGGGCATCGGCGTAGTGACGCGCGACATTCGCCCCCTGGTATACGACCTCTTCGTCCCACGTGAGCCCCAGCCACTCCATGCCCTCGAAGATGGCGCGGGTACTTTCGTCGGTGCTGCGCTGACGGTCGGTGTCTTCGATGCGAAGCAGGAAGTCGCCGTCGTACTTCTTGGCGTAGAGCCAGTTGAAGAGCGCCGTGCGCGCTCCGCCCACATGCAGGAAGCCGGTGGGCGAAGGAGCGAAGCGCACGCGCGGGCGCTTGGCGGAAGACGCAGCCGTCATGGAAACCACAGACCGAAAAGGGTCGGAATTCGACGAAAAGTCGGGGCAAAAAAAGCGCGGGTCCGCCGAGAAGCCGGCGGACCCGCGGCACGGAGAGAGCGGGATTCGAACCCGCGATAGAGGTTGACCCCCTATGCCGGTTTAGCAAACCGGTGCCTTCAGCCTCTCGGCCATCTCTCCTGACCTGCAGGAATACGATCAACCTGTTGCATGACAACGAGTTGGGTATTCTGTCCCGCCTTGGCTCCGGGGAACCACGACGGAGCGGAAATGTAGTCGGGAGCGCGTGCGGGAAGCAATGGCAAACGTCGACAAATACCGGTCGTTTCCCTAGAACTCCACGCGCCAGAGTTTCCCGTTGGCACCACCAATCCATACCTGCCGACCGTGCGCCGACACGCCGGTGGTGACGTCCGTGGTGATGGTCTGCCACGTGCGCCCCTCGTCGAGTGTGTAGAACGCCCCGCCGAAGCCTACGGCGACGGCCACGCCGGGGCCGACGTTGGGCACCCACGTTACTCCGGCGAGTGCACCGGGGCGCGGTGGACGTGAGCGCATATCCCACGTGCGGCCGCCATCGGTGGTGATCCCCACGACCGCCTGCGCCGAGTCGGTGCGCAGGCGGTTCATGTCGCCGGCCACGACGATGCCGCGTTGGGGCGTGGCGAACGACATTCCCGAAAGTCCCGTCGAGATGCCACGGGCGAAGGGCGTGTTCTCGGCGGTCCATGTCTTGCCGGCGTCACGGCTGCGGAACAGGCGGGAGCCCGGCGTACCGGTGGCGACGAACACCGTGTTGGCATCGGCGTGCACGACGCAGAGACCGCTCGCCGCGAACGCCCCCTCGCCGGGAAGCGGCTCTGGTACCGCGGCCGGCGTCAGCAATCGCCACGTCTCACCGGCGTCGTCGGTGCGTAGCAGATTGGTGCGACGTTGCGACGCATCGCCGTAGGCGACGCCGGTGCGACTACTGCCGAAGGAGAGACAGTCGTAGAACGCTGCACTGTCGCTGTTGATGAATTGCAGCTTCCACGTGGCGCCGCCATTCGTCGTGCGGTAGATGCGCGACTTGGGGCCTTCGCCGGCCGAGAGAATCCACGCCGTGTCGGCATTCACCGCGTGCACGTCACGAAACTCGAGCGAGTCGCCGACCGGCGTTTCGAGCCGCTCCCACGTATGTCCGCCGTCTCGTGAGCGCAGCACGTGCCCCTTGTGTCCCGACGCCCAGATGACGAAAGGGTCGACCGCATGCACCGCCTGAATGAGTGCAGTGGCGGGGCTTTCCAACGGGACGATGCGTGGGGTGGTCCGGCCGGCGGCGACGGGCGATCCCGTCTGCGCACCGGCCGAAACGCCAATCGCCGCCGTGAGAACGGCGGCGACGGCAACGGAGACTCGCGATGTGGTGCGCACTGGTGTGGACATAGCGGGGAGAGTGGGATTCGAACCCACGGTACCCTTGCGGGTACGCCGGTTTTCAAGACCGGAGCCTTAAACCACTCGACCATCTCCCCCAGCCGGGGCTCGCCCCGGACTCTACGAAAGAAGATAGCGAAGCGTCGCGTCGGTGGCAGCGCCTGCCGGGTGGGACGCCCCGCGCAGCTGGCGCCACCGACACGCGCTCAGCGACCCGGCAAGGCCGGTAGCGCGTCGACGAACTTGATGATCTGCTCGCGCTGCGCGGCCGTGGGAATGCGGCCGATGCCACCCCCGATGTTGTCGATCATGTTCTTCGCCTGACTCGTCGCCGGAGTGACCGCCGTGATGGCCGGGTGCGAGAGACAGAACTTGAGAAAGAACTGCGCGTACGTGGTGGCGTCGAATTCGCGGGCCCATTCCGGCAGGGGCGTGTTGGCGGCGCGTCGGAAGAGACTCGTACGACCGAAGGGCGCGTACGCGAGCACGGCGATCTTCCGCTCCTGTGCGAGGGGGAGAATGGTCTCCTCCACGTCGCGGTTGTCAGCGGCATAGTCCACCCCGACGAAGTCGAGCGGCTCGTTGCGCATCACGTCGATGAGCGACGCGTACTGATTGGGGAAGGTGGTCGTGATGCCCACGTACCGCACCTTGCCCGCCTGC
Organism: Gemmatimonas sp.; assembly: GCF_044345575.1. Taxonomy (GTDB): domain Bacteria; phylum Gemmatimonadota; class Gemmatimonadetes; order Gemmatimonadales; family Gemmatimonadaceae; genus Gemmatimonas. Next base: position 2,190 of record NZ_JBIJAW010000113.1, on the reverse strand, counting down.
TTGAATTCGCGCGCGATCTTCAGCTGCGTTGGCGGGTCTCCCATGTTGTGCACCTGCAGCAGATCGATCCTGGGCTGCGCAAAGCGCGCGAGACTCGTCTCGATCTGGGCCCGGGCGGCCGCCGGGTCGGCAGTCGAACCGCCTCGCCCGGCCACGTTCACCTTGGTGGCCCAGAAGAGCTTGCCGGCCACGCCCAGCTCGTTGACGATCTTCCCCGCCACCTCTTCGGAGGCGCCGTATCCCGGCGCGGTATCAAACACGCGGGCACCGCGCTCGACCATGGCCTGAAAGACAGCGCGGAGGGCGGCCACGTCTTCCGAGCGGGCGACACTGGCGAAGGTGGCCGAGCTGCCGAGGCCGATCACCGGGATCTTCTCCCCCGTGCTCGGGATGGCGCGCTGAATGAGTGGGCCCTGCGCCATGGCATCGAGCAGGCGCGGCGTCAACGAAAGGGTTGCTCCCGCGCCGGCGGCGGTGGCGAAAAAGTCGCGTCGGTTCATCATGGCCCCAAATCTACGCGCCCGGGTATCATTCAGCAGATGCTCCATGGCTGGGGCCATCACCGGCCTCCGACACACCAGCTTTCCCGGACTCTTCATTATGCGCACCAACAATCCCGTGCTGTCGAAGTTTGCCGACACGGCACGCAATACGTTCGGCCTCGTGTCGCCGGGCGCCATGACCGTCGCCGGCACCGCCGGCAAGGCCATGTTGCTGCTCGCGGTGGTCATCTTCTCCGCGGCTATCACCTGGCAGCAGGTGGCGGGGGGCCGCACCGATCTCGTCATGCCAGCCATGCTGGTCGGTGGGCTCGGCGGCTTTGTCTTCGCCCTCGCCACCAGCTTCCGGCCGCAGTGGGCCCCCATCACGGCGCCCATCTATGCCTCGCTCGAGGGCCTCTTCCTCGGCGCAATCTCGGCGCTGTACAACGCCCGCTTTGCCGGACTGCCGCAGCAGGCCGTGCTGCTCACCTTCGGGGTCGCTGCCGGTGTGCTCGTGCTCTATCGCCTGCGCGTGCTGCGGGCAACGCCGACGTTTCAGCGGATGCTGTTCGGCGCGATGATGGGGATCGGCCTCTTCTACCTCGGCTCGTTCCTGCTCTCGCTCTTCGGCGTGCAGATCGGCTACTTCACGAGCAACAGCATGCTGGCCATCGGCATCAACGTCGTCATCGCCGGTGTGGCGGCGCTCAACCTCGTGCTCGACTTCGATCGCATTGAAGAGGGCAGCCGGATGGGCGCGCCCAAGGCCATGGAATGGTTCGCCGCCTTCGGCCTGATGGTCACGCTCATCTGGCTGTACCTCGAGCTGCTGCGGTTGCTGTCGCGCCTGCAGGGGAGACGCGACTGATCGTCGTCTGCAGGCCCGGCAGGTCCGATCGCCCGCTCACCGCTGTGCCGGTGAGCGGGCGAATTCGTTCCGGGCCCGAAGCTATCGATGCACTGCGCAGGCGTATTCGCTCCCCGGGGGCGGGTGTGGCCCCCTGCTCGGCGCATGAGCCGCGATGGCGGCACGTGTCATGGCCACGAAGCGGACGGCACTGTCGCGGTCGATGCCGTACAGCACGAACCGTCGCGAGGCGGAGACGATGCGCACGAGTGCGAGTTCGCCGTCCAGGTCGAGGTCGATGCGCCGCAGATGCGAGGCGGGGAGCCAGTCGGCACGGGCCTTGACCTGATCGACGCCCACGTTGTTCAGTGTCAGGATCAGCGCGCCGTCGGTCGTGAGCACCCACACCGGGCACCCGTCATGGGAGAGGCGGCCGCGTGTGAAGGCAAGCATCCGTGCGCCCTTCGGGATCCACACCTCAATGGCGTCGCGCTCGGCCTCGGTGAGTCGCGCCCGTTGGTGCTGCACCGCGCGGTCGGCCGAGATGAGACGCATACGGCCGCGCCAGGGCTCTGGCGCGTCGTCGTTCGCGCGAACCATCGGAACTGTACCCGGATTCCCATCGATCATCGACAATCCCTCGGAAGGGTGCCGCGGGAATCGCCAACAAAAAAGCGCGAGACCGCACGGCACAGATGTGCGGTGGTCTCGCGCAATGCGGAAGGTTCTCCGCACGCGGCCGACCGGAGCAGGGCAGCACACATGGCGCTACCTATCTCGTGATGACGGTCGGCCGCTCCCGTTTTCGTAGCGGGCGGCTACTCCCCAACCAGGGTCGTGAGCGCGTTCGCGCTCACACGA
>NZ_JBIJAW010000112.1:0-9492 GCF_044345575.1 Gemmatimonas sp. | reverse complement strand
AGCAGCTTGAGCGCCGGCGTACGGTGGCCGGGCCGTTCGAGGTGGAACGCGTAGCCAATGCCGCGCTGTGCACACTCCGCTTCCACGTCGCGCGCGCCTTCGAGAATGAAGGTGTGGTGCCGGTCGGACGCGTACGGATATCGCTCGCTGAGCGCGTGGTACACGAAAACGGGGCGCTGCAGTTCGCGCCCCAGCAGCAGCGCCGTATCGAGCGCGGGGTTCTCGTGGGCGCGCACGGCGGTGCGCATCCAGTACAGGACGAATTCACCCGCAGCCGGTGCGGCGAGAACAGCCGAATGCGTGGTGACACGCTCGGCGATATGGTCGGGAAGCAGTTCGGGTCGGAGCACGCTGGTCAACGCGCCCCGACCCGATGTGGTGCCCGCGTCGTCCGCCGCATGCTCGGCAGACGATCGCGGTCAGCGGCGGTGAATCTGTCCGCCCTTCATCACGAACTTCACCTGACGCAGCTGGGTGATGTTCTTGGTGGGATCGCCCTGCACGGCCACGAGATCGGCGAGCAGCCCGGGGGCCACACGGCCGAATTCGGTCTCGCGGTGCATGATGCGCGCATTCACACTCGTGGCCGCCTTGAGCGCCTGCACCGGCGTCATGCCGTACTCCACCATCAGCTCCAGCTCGAGCGCATTCGTGCCATGCGCGAATACGCCCACGTCACTGCCGTTGCAGATGGTGACGCCCGAGGCCAGGGCGGTCTTGAACATGCGCTTCTTCTGCGTGATGCCCGCCGGATCAGCATCGACACCCTTCTTCCAGCCGCGATAGCGCGTGGTGCTTTCGGTAGCGGCGAGGGTGGGGCAGAAGGCCACGTTCCGCTGCTTCATCATCTCGAACACCTCGGCGGTGGCCGCGTCACCGTGCTCGATGACCTCCACGCCGGCCAGGATGGCGCGGGTCATCCCCTCCACGGTGCTCGCGTGCGCCACCACCGGTCGACCGCTCGACGTGGCCGTCTGCACGATGGCCTGCCATTCGATCGGCGTAAACGTGGGGCGGGCCTCGCCACGCGGGCCCCACCGATAGTCGGCGTAGATCTTGATCCAGTCAGCGCCGTGCCCGATTTGATCGCGCACCACGCGCGTCACACCTTCCACCCCGTCGGCTTCCTCCGCGCCCTGCGGCACGCCGATCTCTGCACCGAAGCCCTTCGGGCCGTACGAGCCGGTGGCCACGATGGCTTTGGTCGTTACGAAGAGACGCGGGCCGGGAATGATGCCTTGCTCCACCGCCTCCTTGAGCCCCACGTCGGCGTAGTCCGCGCCTTCGGTACCGAGGTCGCGCAACATCGTGAAGCCGGCGTCGAGCGTGGCCTTGAGATGATTCACGGCGCGCGCGGTGCGCAGCGCCAGCGACTCACGCAGCACCTGATCGTTCCACGGCGTTTCGTCGTACGGATGCAGCAGCACGTGGCTGTGTAGATCGCTCATCCCGGGCATCAGTGTGGTGCCCTTGAGCTCCACGCGCTGCGCATTCGCTGGAACCTGCAGCGATGACAGCGGCCCCGCCGCGGCAATGCGCTGTCCACTCACCAGCACGCCCCACCCCTGATGCAGCGTGTCGGTAGTGCCATCGAACACGGCATCCGGGATCAGCAGGGTCGGCACATCGCTGCGGCCGGCGGGCGTCGCGGACTGCGCCTGTGCTACCGGTGCGGTGACGGCGCCGACCACGACAAGCGCGGCAAGTGCGGCGGCCGCTGCGGCCAGCGAGGCGGAAATACGGAGTCTCGTCATCAGACGGGGGGAAGAGGGGCGGCGTATTCGCCCGTGGACTGCGAAGCGGTGGGAAGGCCGGCGACGCCGCCCGAGACGACGAACGCCATGGCGTCGGCGCTGGCCACATCCAGCGGCTGCACCTGCGACGCGTGCACCACGTACAGCTGACCCGAAAAATTGTAGGAGTGCGGACAGTACACGGCCACCTGCTGGTCGAGCCCGAGATGCGCCAGGCTCTCCTGCGTCACGAACCCCATCAGCCGCACCGTATGGTCCGGCGTGAGGCTCATGATCACCGGCTTGTCAAAGCGGCGCTTCTCGCCCACAAAGGCGTTGAGCAGGTCCTTTGTGGACCCGTACAGCAGGCGGACGAAGGGCAGGCGGGCCATGATGCCCTCGAGCGCCGCGACCGCCGAGCGGGTGAGCAGGCTCGAACCCAGAAAGCCGAAGAGCGTGATCAGCACCAGCGTGGCCACGAAGCCGGCCCCCGGGATGGGGAGCCCGAGCCAGCCGTCCACGCTCCGGAACACGATCCAACACACCCATACCGTCACGGCCAGGGGCGCGAGGAGTACCAACCCCCGCGCGAAGTAGCCGAGTAATCGTCTCATCCGAATCCTCACGCGGCCGGAGCCGCGCCGTTAGTCTTGGGGTGGCAGGAATGCCTGGGTGCAACTTGGGGCCCCGGGGATCCTGCGACCAGCCCACGCACCCGTCTCGACCCCCTCCGATGCGATCGATTGACCTGCGTACCGTCGCACGCGCTGTTGCCCGTGTCTCGGTTGCCCCCGCGGCGCTTGCCGCCGCACTCGCCACCCTGCCGTCGGCGCTCGCCGGCCAGGGCGCCTCCGGTAATCCTTCCACCGCCGTGTCGCGGTGGACGCCCCCTGCGCTCCCGGCGGGGAAGAAGCCCATCACGCAGGACACGTACGACGAATGGCGCACCATCTCCGGCGCGTCGCTCTCCAACGACGGCAAGTGGGTGGCCTACACGGTGAGCCCGGTCGTCGGTGAGGGCGCGCTGATCGTGCGCAGCACCGCCGGCTCCACGGAGTATGCGAACATCGGCCGCGGGTTCACGGGCCGGCCGCAGCTCCAGCCGGCCGCCGATTCCGCCGCCCAGTTCAGCGCGGCACCGGCCCAGTTCAGCGCCGACTCGCGCTTCGTGGCGTTCACCGTCTATCCGTCGCGCGCCGACGTGGAACGCGCCCGCGCCCGACGCGGGACGCCGCAGCCGCGCAGCGGCATGGGCCTCGTGCGCGTCGCCGACGGCAACGTCACACGCGTGAGCAACGTGCGGTCGTTCCGCCTTGCCCGGAACGGCGGCAAGTATCTCGCCTACCTGCTCGAAGACACCACGGCGGCCGCGCGTCCTGCCGGTGCGCCGGCCCAGAACGGTACGCCCGCACCTGCCGGCCCGCGTCGCGAATACGGCGCCACCCTCGTGTTGCGCGACCTTGCCGCCGGTACCGACACGCGCATCGAGGGCGTCACCAACTACGCCTTCGACGAAAACGAACAGTGGCTCGGCTATACCGTCACCACGCGCGACGGGGCGAACAACGGCGCCTTCGTGCGTCAGCTGAGCACCGGCGCCGTGACCACGCTCATCGCCGGAAGCGCCACTTATCGCGGATTCACGTTCGATCGCGCCGGCAAGCAGGTCGCCTTCGTGACCGACGTGAACGACTCCACCCCGCGTTCGCGATTCGGCGTGTATTACGCCTCGCTCGTGCCGGCCAAGGGCAAGCCCGTGGCGGCGCGCCGGCTGGTGGCGCCTGCTGAGGCGCCCGAGGGGCTGCTCATCGCCGACCGCGGTCAGGTGTCGTTCACGCGTGAAGGCAACGCGCTCCTCTTCTCGCTCGGCAACGTCCCGGCCGATTCCATTCCCGCCGACTCGCTCGTGGACAAGGCCGTCTACGACCTGTGGCATTGGAAGGACGCGGCCATCATGCCGCAGCAGAAAGTCACGGCCAATCGCGACCGCAACCGCACGTACACCGCCCTCTACACGTTGGCCGCGAACAAGTGGACGCGCCTCGCCAACGACTCGCTGCGCGTGAGCATCAGCAACGACGGTCGGAAGGTGCTCGGCCTCAACGCCCTCGAGTACGCGATCCCGCAGTTCTGGGGTGAGGGTGCCACCGATGTCTACCTCATCGACCCGCTGACCGGTGCGCGCACGCTGGTCGCCAAGCAGATCGACGGGCAGGCGCAGCTCTCGCCGGGCGCCAACTACGTCACGTGGTTCGAGAAGGGACAGTGGGTCGCCTACTCCACCGCTACGGGCAAGAAGATCACCCTCACCGACAAGCTGCCGGTGAAGTTCCAGGACGAGGAGTTCGACTCGCCGGACATTCCGCCGCCGTATGGCGTCGGCGGCTGGACCACGGGAGACAAGCGGGTGCTGGTGTACGACCGCTTCGATGTGTGGGAGATCGACCCGGCGGGGGTCGTCGCGCCGCGTAATCTCACCGACGGTGAGGGGCGCCGGGCCGGCATGACGTACCGCGTGGTGGATCTCGATCGCGAAGATCCGTTCCTCGACACCAACACGCCGCTGCTGCTGCGCGCCGTGGACACGCTCTCCAAGGCAAGCGGGTTCTGGCGTGACCGCATCGGGGCCGACGCAAAGCCCGAGAAGCTCGTCATGGCCGACCGCAACTTTGCCGGCCTGCAGAAGGCGCGTGACGCCGAGCAGTACCTGCTCACGCAGAGCACGTATCGCGAGTTCCCCGATCTCTGGACCGGCGCCACCATCGCCGGCACCAGCAAGATCTCCAACGCCAATCCGCAGGACGCCGAGTATCCGCGCGGCACCGTGGAGCTCGTGTCGTGGCTCAACGGCGATGGCATCCCGTTGCGCGGGCTGCTGTACAAGCCGGAGAACTTCGACGCATCGAAGCAGTACCCGATGGTCGTGTACTACTACGAGAAGCTCACCGACGGTCTGCACAACTACCAGGCGCCGAGCGGGCGCAACACAGTCAACCCGCTGGTCTACAACTCCCTCGGCTATGTCGTCTTCATGCCCGACATCGTCTACACTGACGGGCAGCCGGGACCGAGCGCGGCGAAGGCCATCATTCCCGGCGTGCAGTCGATCGTGGCCAAGGGATTCGTCGATCCCAAGCGCATCGGCATCACCGGCCAGTCGTGGGGCGGGTACCAGTCAGCGTATCTCATCACCGTCACCAACATGTTCGCGGCCGCGGTGCCCAACGCGACCGTGGTGAACATGACCAGTGCTTACGGTGGTATCCGCTGGCAGAGCGGTCTGGCCCGCACGTTCCAGTACGAGCACACGCAGAGCCGCATCGGTGGCTCGCTGTGGCAGTATCCGGAACGCTACGTTGAAAACTCGCCGCTCTTCCGCCTCGATCGGGTCACCACGCCGGTGCTGTTCATGGCCAACGACAACGACGGGGCGGTGCCATGGTATCAGGGCATCGAGTTCTACGTGGCCATGCGTCGCTTGCAGAAGGAGGCGTACATGGTCGTGTACAACGGCGATGAGCACAATCCGACCAAGCGCGCCAATCAGAAGGACATCGACCGCAAGATGCAGGAGTTCTTCGCGGTGAAGCTTCAGGGGGCCGAGCCCCCGTCATGGATGGTGCGTGGTATCCCCTTCCTCGAGAAGGGACGTGATCAGGTGAAGATGACCCCTCAACCCGCGCGGGCGGCCACGCCCGCTGGCAATCCCGGAGGCAAGTAATGGCAGCGGACGAAATCGACTATCAAATCATCGGTGATGACCTGCAGGCCGTGATCGTTACCCTCGACCCGGGCGAAGCGGTCTTCGCCGAGGCGGGCGCGATGATGTTCATGCGCGAAGGCATCACCATGGCCACCACGCTCGATCCGAATGCGCGCGGCGGCGGGTTGTTCGACAAGCTGATCGGCGCGGGCAAGCGCGTGCTGGCCGGCGATTCGTTCTTCGTCACGCTGTTCGGCAACAGCGGCGCCCGCCGTGCCGACGTCGCCTTTGCGGCGCCGTACCCGGGCAAGATCGTGCCCCTCAACCTGCGTGACTGGGGCGGCACCGTCATGGCGCAGAAGGACAGCTTCCTCTGCGCCGCCCGCGGTATCGACATTTCGGTAGCCTTCACGCGCAAGATCGGCGCCGGCTTCTTCGGCGGTGAGGGTTTCATTCTGCAGAAGCTCAGCGGCGACGGCCTGGCGTTCCTCCATGCCTCCGGCACGCTGCACGCCATCGATCTGGCCCCCGGCGAAAATCTGCGGGTCGATACCGGCTGCCTCGTCGCCTTCCAGCCCACGGTGAACTACGACATCCAGCGGGTGCCGGGCATCAAGACGGCACTGTTCGGTGGCGAAGGGTTGTTCTTCGTCCAGCTTACCGGCCCCGGGCGCGTCATTCTCCAGACGCTCCCGTTCTCCCGTCTCGCCGATCGCATCATCGCCGCTGCCCCGTCGCTCGGTGGCAAGCGGGTGGGCGAAGGGTCGGTGCTCGGCGGCCTCGGCGGGCTGCTCGACGGCGACAACTGACGAAATCAGGGGGCACCGGCGGGGCGCGATCGGCGTTCACCCGGCAGTCCTCGTCATGTCACAATCTTGACGGTTCGTGCCGCTGGCTCCCTCCAGCGGCACGAACCGTCTAGCTTTCCGCCCCTATGGCAACTCGTATCCAGCCCATCGCCGAGCCGGCACCTGCCGAGCCGTGGTCCATCGACGCCGCCCGCGCCCTCTACAATGTGGAAGGGTGGGGCGCCGGCTACTTCGATATCAACGAGCGCGGGCACGTCGTCGTGCGCCCCGATCCGTCACGTCCGCAACACGCGCTCGACTTGCGCGATCTCGCGGCCGATCTCGAAGGGCAGGGCATTCAGTTGCCCATCCTCCTCCGTTTCTCGGACATCCTGCGCTCGCGCATCGAAACGCTCTCCGAGCGCTTCGCCCAGGCGATCAAGGAATTCGAGTACACCGGCGGCTACACCACCGTGTATCCGATCAAGGTGAATCAGCAGCGGCACGTGGTCGAGGAGATCGTGCAGTTCGGCAAGACGCACGGCGTGGGACTCGAGTGCGGCTCGAAGCCCGAGCTGCAGGCGGTGCTCGGACTCTCCGAGACCACCGAGCACCTCATCGTGTGTAACGGCTACAAGGACCACGAGTTCATGCGACTGGCCCTCATGGGTCAGAAGCTGGGACACAAGGTCTTCATCGTGCTCGAGCAGGTGAGCGAGCTCGATGTGCTGCTCGAGGTGGCCGAGGAGATTGGCGTGCAGCCCACCTGCGGCGTGCGTATCAAGCTGGCGAGTGAAGGCGCGGGGCGGTGGGCCCAGAGCGGCGGGGAGAAGAGCAAGTTCGGCCTCAGTTCGGCCGAGCTCATCAAGCTCATCGACAAGCTGGAAACGGCCGGTCGTCTCGACATCCTCAAGCTCATCCACTTCCACCTCGGCAGTCAGATCACCGACATTCGCTTCATCAAGTCGGGGCTGGCCGAAGTCGCACGCTTCTATCTCGAGCTGCGCGCGCTCGGCGTGGACATCACGCACGTGGACGTTGGCGGTGGCCTCGGCATCGATTACGACGGCACCAACTCCACCAACAATGCAAGCGTCAACTACACGCAGCAGGAATACGCCAACGACGTGATCTACACGATCGCCGAGGCGTGCCGTGAGGCGGAGTTGTCCATGCCGCACATCATCAGCGAGTCGGGACGGGCGCTCACCGCCCACCACGCGCTGCTGCTGCTCAAGGTCATCGACGTGGAGTCACAGGCCCCGCAGCCGGTGCCGCCGCTCGATGACGACGATTATTCGCTGCTGCATGAGATGCACGAGGACTGGCGTACGCTCAACGAACGGGAGCCCAAGCCGCGCAAGGTCCTCGAGGTGTACCACGATGCCTCGTTCGACAAGGAACGCGCGCGTCAGTACTTCAACTCGGGTGTGCTCAACCTCCGCGGCCTTGCCAAGGCAGAAGTGCTGTGGCTGGCCACGATGAATGCGATCTATCGTATCGCGAAGGCCGACCCCGACACGTACGAGGACATCCTGCCGGAGCTCGAGTCGTCGCTTGTCGACCGGTACTTCTGCAACTTCTCGCTCTTCCAATCGCTGCCCGACAGCTGGGCCATCGATCAGCTCTTCCCGATCATGCCCATCCACCGCCTCACCGAAGAGCCGGTGCGCCGCGGTACGTTGCAGGACGTCACCTGCGACTCCGACGGCAAAATCGATCGATTTGTGGGAGACAAGAACGGCCGGCCGAGCCTCGAGCTGCACGAGTTTCGTGACGGGGAAGACTACATCCTCGGCATTTTCCTCACGGGTGCGTATCAGGAGATCCTGGGCGACCTGCACAACCTGTTCGGCGACACCAATGCCGTGCACGTGCGCATGAACGAACACGGCGGTTACGACATCACCGACCTCGTGGAAGGGGATACCGTCACCGAAGTGCTCAACTACGTGCAGTTCGGCGCGTCGCAGCTGCTGGCGACATTCCGTCGCAAGGTGAATTCTTCCAAGGGACTCACGCGCGACGAGATGAACGGCTTCATCGCCGACTTCGTCGCGGGACTGGAAGGGTACACCTATCTCGAGGGCGAGGCGGCCAGATGACGGACTCCACCGCGGCGGGCGCAAAGCAGGGCAGTGTGTTCGAGGACATTCTCGAGGTGCTCTGGGCGCCAGCCGCGGTGTTCGAGCGGTCGCGCAGCCGTGGGGCCGGGCTGTACATGCTCGTGCTCACGGTCATCATTGTGGTACTGCTGGTGGCCACGAAGAGCCTCATCCAGCCGTATGTCGACGCCAACTTCGATCTGCAGCTGATCAAGATGGCGGAGCAGGGGAGCAAGATGCCCGCCGAGGCGGTGGAGTCCGGGCGCACCTTCGGGGGGTATTTCCTCTTTGCCAGCTGGGCCCTCAGCGCGGTGTTCGCCGGTCTCATTGGCGGAGTGCTCACGTGGCTCGGTTCGAAGGTGGTCAGCGCCGCCTTGCCGTTCGGGCGGGCAGTGTTCATCGCCACCCTCGCCAGCGTTCCGCGCGTGCTGGCCATTCTGGCCACCGCCATTCAGGGGGCGGTGCTCGACACGAGCAATGTCACGTCGCTCTTCGCGGCGTCGATCGGGCCGGCGCGTTTCGTCGATCCGGCCAAGGTCGACAACGTGGTATTGACCCTGCTGGCCGGCTTCGATCTGTTCGGCCTCTGGAACATCGCCATCACGGCCATCGGCGTCAGCGTCATCGCTCGGGTGTCTCGTGGTGCCGGGTGGATCGCGTCGATCATCGCCGTGGCCATCTCGCTGCTCTTTTCGCTCATCCCGGCAGCGCTGTCCTGATTGGCGGCCTTCGGGGCGGGACAACGGCGGTACCGGGCGGTACGTTGTAGTTCCACGCAGTTCGCCCTCCGAACCTCCCGCCGCTTCCGATGCAATTCGACGCCAAGCTGCTGCTGCTCATCGGCCTCGGTCTTGTGGCCGTATACCACGTGGTGTCCCTCGTCCGTGGGCTCCCCAAGCTCGGCTCGGTGAAGCCCACACCGGGGCTCATTCTCCACGGGACGATCACGGATTTTTTCGACACACTGGGGATCGGCTCGTTCGCCACCAGCACGGCGATCTTTCGGGCCACCAAGTGGGTGAAGGACGCCCTCATCCCGGGGACGCTGAACGCCGGCCACACGATGTCCACGCTGGCCCAGGCGTTCATCTACACGCAGGTCGTGGAAGTCGAGCCGATCACCCTCATCGGGATGATCATCGCGGCAGTGGTCGGATCGTATG
>NZ_JBIJAW010000406.1:0-2821 GCF_044345575.1 Gemmatimonas sp. | reverse complement strand
GCGCCGACGCGCGCTCCGGTGAACGTGACGCGTCGTTGGTGACCACCAGAAACGGCTGATCGCGTGCGATGAGATGCGACACCGCCTCGGCGGCTCCCGGCAACGCACCAGCCGCGTTCACCAGCACGCCGTACGCGTCGAACAGGATGGCGTCGTGCCGGTCGGCGAGGGCGGCAAAGGTGATGTGCTCGGGCGACTGCCCGTGATCCACGTGGACCATCGTGTCGTGCAAACGGGTGGGCAACAGGGAAAAGGCGCGCTGAACTGGTTCAAAAGTGCCATCGGATTGCTCCATTTGCCTGCTTACGCGTGCCTTTCTGCATAAATCCTGCCAAATGGAACGCGAATCCGCCCTTGCGCATTGCTTCGCGCGTTAGACCCGGGTACCTTTCAATTCAGCGATGCACGCGCAGCAGTTCATACAGGCGCGTGGACAAGTTCCGAATCTTACGGGCCTGCCAAAGCGAGCGGGCCCGTTTGTATTTGCACCGTAGCCATACTGTCATGGCGCCCATCGTGAGGGCGATCACGAGTACGTGGAAGTCGGTATCGTTTTGCATGGGCGCCCTCGGGCGAAGTGCTCCGACAGATCCAGCATTGATCCATCATCAGGAGTACACAGCATGCGCACGACCGGCACCGTAAAGTGGTTCAACGACGCCAAGGGCTTCGGCTTCATCACGCCCGCCAACGGCCAGAAGGACTGCTTCGTCCACCACTCGGCCATCCAGGGCCAGGGCTTCAAGTCGCTCACCGAAGGCGAGACTGTCGAATTCGACATCGTGCAGGGCCAGAAGGGCCCCGCCGCCGAGAACGTCACGCGCGTTCGCTAAGCGATACGGTTGCTCCTCGTGGTTGCGCGTCACGCGCAGCCACGAGGGCTCGTATTGCGCTCTCGGTTGCTGATGCGTTTTGCGCAGGGCGACCGAAGTGCCCCTTCGGAAGTCCGCCAAGCCGTCTCAAGTAACGGAGGTTTCGTGATCGACCACGCTGCACCAGTGGCACCGTCGGATAGCCGTTTCGGTCCCGACCGCACGAACTTCCTCACGTCGCACCGCGCGCAGTCCGTTGGCGCGCGTGAATTCGGCAAGTTTGCCGATTCGGTGGTAGCGCTCGCGCGTCGCGCGGCAACAGAGGCTGGTTGCGAAGCGCCCACCCTGCGGATGTCCCCCGATCGCTGCATCGTGCAGCTTGGGCCCGTGGCCCTGACGGTCGCCCACATCCGTACCGGCAACGATGTGCCCCCCGGAGGCCAGCTGCTGGCCATCATCTGGAACGGCATCATCGCCCCGCGTGGTGACCATGTCCCCGAGCGTACCGGTGCGCGCCGCGTACCGCCGCCGCCGGTCTCCGTGTGGGAAGAATCGCTCGTCGTGTCGGCCGCTACGGAGACCAGCTGGCACTGGCATCCGAACGGCATCGACTCCACCGGCTACACGTCTCCTGAACTGGCCGAGCGGTGCGTGGCGCAGCTGCAGACCGCGTTCGACGCGGCCCTGCGCGACATGCCGCCGGAAGTTCCCCTGTCCTGATCGCCCGCGGGAGGGCGCATGAAGCAAGACATGATCGAATTCGAGGGCACCGTCACGGATGTCCTCCCCAGCACGATGTTCCGCGTGAATCTCGAAAACGGCCACGAGATCCTGGCCACGGTGGCCGGCAAGATGCGCAAGTTCCGCATCCGCATCCTGGCCGGTGATCGCGTGACGGTGGAAGTGTCGCCGTACGATCTGAATCGCGGCCGCATCACGTTCCGCCACAAGTAAAAATCGCGACACGGTCGGCCTCGCCGACCGACATCGGATTGACGCAGGAGCGGATGGCGCATGTAATTCTCGCATGCCCTCCGCTTTCGTCTTCCCGTCCCGTTGGAGCACGCCCGCGCTGGGCGCGGTGCTCGCCGTGTTTGCGCCGGCGCTCCACTCCATGCCGGCCCAGCCGGCGCCCGGCGTCGCCGCGGCGTTTCATCGGCCGCGGCTCGCACGCCTCGATTCGTCCATCAATGCGCTCGTCGCCGAGCAACGCATCCCCGGTGCGGTGGTGCTGCTCATCAAGAACGGGCGCGTCGCCTACGAAAAGGCGTACGGCGCGCGTGACGTGTCAAGCAAGGCACCGCTGCGCAGTACCGATATCTTCCGCATGGCGTCGCAGACGAAGGCGATCACGTCCGTCGCGGCCATGATGCTCTGGCAGGAAGGCAAGTTCCAGCTCGATGATCCCATCGATCGTTATCTGCCGGAGTTCCGCCGTCTCACCGTGCTCACGAAGTTCAACGCGGCCGATTCGAGCTACGAGGCGCGGCCGACGAACCGGCGCATCACGGTGCGGCAGCTGTTCACGCACACGGCGGGCTTCGACTACCCCGGCATCGGCAGCGACGAATTCAAGGCGATCTACGCAAAGGCGGGTGTATCGTCGGGGATCAGCGAGCGCAACGGCGCCACGCTCGCCGAGGGGATGCGCGCGCTGGCGAAGCTGCCGCTCCGCTTCGAACCGGGGGAGCGCTTCAACTACAGCGTGAGCATCGATCTGCTCGGTCGCCTGGTGGAAGTGTGGTCGGGGCAGTCGCTCGATGCGTTCTTCCGCACGCGCATCTTCGGCCCGCTGCGTATGACCGACACGTACTTCGCCATTCCCGCGGCCAAGGCGTCACGCCTCGTGTCACTGCACGAAGAGCGCGACGACAAGGTGTATGCGATGGCGGTGCCGAAGGCGGGCGAGGCGGCACTCGATCCCAACTGGTCCACGAAGCCCGTCACCTACTTCGCCGGTGGCTCGGGGCTGTCCGGTACCGTGCACGACTACGCGCGGTTCCTGCAGA
>NZ_JBIJAW010000404.1:0-2826 GCF_044345575.1 Gemmatimonas sp. | reverse complement strand
CCCTTCGTTGGTGTACGGCTCGCCGGCTTTCCCCTGCTTCTCTTTTTCGTTGCGGGTGAGGTCGGGCGAAATCTCTGTCCACGTGCGGCCCAGATCCGACGTCTTGAGCAATAGCTGCGCGCCGTGATAGTACGTGTTGGGCTCGTGCCGACTCCAGATGATGGGCGCGTTCCAGTTGTAGCGGTACTTCATGTCCTTCGCATCGCGACCCAAGTATTGAATGGGGGCCGCCATGATGCTCGTGCTGGCCTGAGCCTGCGTGTCGAGCGCTTCGATGGTGCCCTGATAGCTTCCGCCGAGCACGTACCGCGGGTTTGCCGGGTCGAAGGCCAGGAACGCGCTCTCACCGCCGGCTGAAGCGCGCCAGCTGGCAGCCGTGATGCCACCGCTCGCGAGTTCGCGGCTCGCGATCATCACCGACGTGTTGTCCTGCTGCGCGCCGTAGATGCGGTACGGGAACCGGTTGTCGGTATTGATGCGATAGAACTGGCCGGTGGCCACACCCTGGCCACTCCAGCTCTTGCCGCCATCAAAGGTGACGGCGGCACCACCGTCGTCGGACATAACGAAGTTCTGCGGGTCGCTGGGATTGATCCACATGTCGTGATAATCCCCGTGCACGCCGTTCACCTCTTCCCACGTGCGACCGCCGTCGTCGGAGCGCAGGGCAGGGGCGCTCAGCACATAGAGACGGTTCTCGTTCTTCGGGTCGGCAAAGAGCTCGATGTAGTACCAGGCCCGCTGCACGAGCCGCGGCTCACCGCTCACCCGGCTCCAGCTCTTGCCCGCGTTGCTCGAGGCATACAGGCCGCGTTCGTTCCCCTCCGACTCGCTTTCGATGAGCGCGTACACCTTCTCGGAGTTCGCCGGACTCACAGCGATGGACATCTTGCCCATTTTTTCCGGGAGGCCGTCGGTCATCCGGGTCCACGTCTCGCCGGCATCGGTGGACTTGTAGAGTGCGCTCCCCTTGCCGCCGCTGATGACCTTCCACGGCAGGCGGCCGTGTTCCCACATCGCCGCGTACAGGATGCGCGGATTGTTCGCGTCCATCGACAGTTCGGCGGCGCCGGTGCGCTGGTCCACGTAGAGCACCTTCTTCCACGTTGCGCCACCGTCGGTGGACTTGTACACGCCGCGTTCTGCTGAAGGGGCGAACAGCGTGCCCTGCGCGGCGACGTACACGATGTCGGGGTTCTTCGGGTGCACGAGCACGCGGGCGATGTGTCGCGTCTCGTCGAGCCCCATCTTCTTCCACGTCTTGCCAGCGTCAGTGGAGCGATAGAGCCCATCGCCCGAATGCGTCATGACGCCGCGAATCGCGTGCTCGCCCATGCCCACATACACCACGTTGGGATCACTGGGGGCGACGGCAATCGCGCCCACCGTCCCCGACTTGAACCAGCCGTCGGAGATGTTGCGCCAGCTGATCCCCATGTTCTCGGTCTTCCACACCCCGCCGCCGGTGGTGCCCATGTAGTACGTACGGGGATCACCGATCACGCCGGACGACGTATTGGAGCGACCGCCGCGGAAGGGGCCGATGGAGCGCCACTTCACCGGTGCGAAGACGCTGTCGAGTGAGACCGGTGCGGCGGGCTGGGCGGGCAGTCGCGGGGACACGGCGACGAGGGTGGCCAGCGCGACAAGCGTGCGCCAGCGCGCGGACGGACCGTGCGTGAAGAAGAAATTCATGTCTGAAATCTGTAGGGCACGGCGCCTGAGGGCGAGAAAGGTCAACTCTGCCGTCGAGTCCCGACGCTTTGGGGGAGTCGTGGGTCCTCGACCGGTCGATCCCTCAGGTCGCACCGCTACGGGTTCACCAAAGCCCGGACCCACCCACCGACGTGTAGTTTCGTCGGTACGTCGGCGATTGCCGCGCCCTTCGGATCGCTCTCTCGATATCCCGCACCATGTGTAGACTGTTACCGCGTATCGGCGCACTGACGCTCCTCGCAGGGATGGGGCTACCCATCGCGGCGCGCGCACAGAACATGCCCCCGGCTTCCAGAGGCGCATCGTCCGTCGCTCCCGCGGACACGCTGATGCTCAGCCATCAGCGGCTCTCGCCAGCGCATCCGCGTCCGGCGCTGTTCATACGATCGGATCGCGCCGTCATCGGCATGACGGCGCTCGGCGCGTCCATCGCGGCGTTCGCGGATCGCCCCGTGCGTGCGGCGCTCCGTCCCATGCCGGAACACGACCCGAGCAGCGATGCACCGCTGCTTGGCGTCGCTCGTTTTGCGAGTGCCCCCGAACTTTTCCTCGGCTCACTCACGCTCTACGGAGCGGGGCGCATGCTGAGTCATCGAGGGTTCGCCGATGCCGGGTATCATTCTGCCGAGGCGATTGTCGTCTCCGGTGCCGTCACACAGATGCTCAAGGGGCTGATCGGACGCGAGCGCCCCTACGCGTCGGATGGGCGCCCCGGGCAGTTTGCCGTTGGGCGTGGGTTTACCGACAGGCGATATGCCTCGTTCCCCTCAGGACACACCACGGCATCGTTTGCGCTGGCCTCGGTGCTGACGAGTGAAATGACGCGTCGCGCACACGTTCCGGCGTGGCGCAAGTGGGTGGTGGGGAGCCTCGCCTACGGCGGGGCAGCGCTCGTTGGCACGTCGAGAGTTTACGACGACGCGCATTGGGTGAGCGATGTGGTGGTGGGTGCGGGCGTGGGCACCCTGACCGGATTAATCCTGACGCGTCGCGCGCATGCCCCGGGGAATAAACGGGGCCGACTCGAACGGTGGGCCCTCGGCCGCGCGCCGTGATTCCTGCCAATGCGAACGCCCGGACTCGAACCGGGATGGGTCGCCCCGCCAGCTC
>NZ_JBIJAW010000405.1:0-2826 GCF_044345575.1 Gemmatimonas sp. | reverse complement strand
CCGTGGCCGCCATTAGCGCGGCAGGTGACGTCCATGCCACGCGATACTCCGGCAGGTCACGCCCATCGCCGGCGGCGCGGTCCGCGAACTCCACCTCGGCGCCACCCATGCGTCGGTAGAACTCCCGCGCCGGGTGGTTCTCCGCGAGCACCCACAGATGCACGGCCGCGTCCGGGACATGGGCAGACGCCCACGTGCCCACGGTGTGCAGCAGGCGCCGGCCGATGCCGAGCCCCTGATGACCCGCGAGGACATGCAGATTGTCCACCAGAGTGCCCCATCGGGGGTCTTCACGTGGTCGCACGTACACGAAACCCACGGCGTCGCTGTTCACACGCGCGAGCCAACCCGGCCCCGCGTCGGGCGCCGCAAGTTTGGTCGCCCATGTCGTGCGACGTTCCGCCTCGAGGTCATCGTCGAGGTACGCGTCGGTGAGAATGCCGCGGTACGCCTTCCGCCAACTCGTGGCGTGAAGCCGTGCGATGGTGGAAACTGCCGCGCTGTCGAATGGCTCGATCTGCAAGGCCGAGGATGTGACCATCTCTGTGGGGCCCGTTCGTGTTGGAGAGTTCGGGAGAAATCTGTCGCGTCGCGCCCTTTTCCGTACCGGACGGTGGTACGTTTGTTGATGACCCGCCTGGCAGGACCCATTGAGCAGCAGCGTGCACGGACCGCTGGGCTGCTGGCGGAGGCATCGGCGATCGCCGCCGACCATGCGCTGCGTCGCGATGATCGTCGGCTGCTGCCGGTCGTGCTGCTGCCAGCCAATCCGCGCCCCATCGTTGCCATCCCCGCGGGCGCCCGGGAGGCATTCCTCTCCCACATGGGCACGCTGTTGGACGCGGCGTTCGAAACCGCGCCACGCGACAATTCGCTGCCCATGTCCGCTGAGGAGCGCTCGTCGCGGGTCAATGCCGGTGATATCAGTGGCGCCCGGGAGTCGACCACGCTTTCCGAAGAGATGGTCGCGGCCGCCTGTGCCACCTGTCGCGGCGAATGCTGCGCGTCAGGGGGAACGCATGCCTTTCTGCGTCAGGACTCCATTACGCGGGTGCGCGCGCGACTGGCCGAGAACGGGCCCGACGACGCAACCCGCATGCTGGACCTGTACCGCAATCATCTGCCGTTGCGCCATTATCACGGATCGTGTGTGTACCACGAGGAGCGTGGGTGCGCGCTCCCCCGCGACCTGCGCTCCAATCTGTGCAACCGGTATCACTGCGGTGAACTCACGCAGTTGGAGCGCGTCCTCGACGATCGTCGTCCGGCGGCCTATGTCGGCGCCGCAGACGGGAGTCGTCTGCGGCGCCTGACGCGTATCGAGCAGCACGCCGGCGATACGTGCGAAATGGACGCCGTGCTGCCGGTCAGCCGATAGGCTTGAGTCCGGGCGCCTTCTTCTGACGGATGGCCCCGATGCCGAGATCGAAGAGCTTCTTGTTGAGCGTCACGATATCCTGATCGCGCAGCGTATCGGCGCGCGCCTTGAGCTTCATCCATTCCGGCTCCAGCTCGGCAAGGCGATCTCTCGACGGCTGGTTCACGCGAGGGAGGTCGCTCTCCGTGGCGTTCACCATGAACAGCCAGTTTGCCGTGAACTTCTGGGCGAAGTTCTCCGGGTCGTCGTACGCCTTGGTCTTCCGTGAGACCATGTCGGTGTCCCACGCCTTGAGCCGTGCGAGCACGGCCTCTGCTTCCCGGCGCACATCGGCGTAGCGGGCATCCGCCGGCAGCGCTGCCAGCAGTGAGCCAAGTTGGTCCTGCGCGTCCTGAAGTTCGTTCACCACATCGTGCATGCGCGTGACCTCCCCTTCGATGCGCGACATGAAGCGGTCGTACTCGGCGTACGTCGCCGCATCGGTGGTGTACAGCGGGTTCGCGAGGACCTCGGCGTCAGTCGTCGCGGTGCGATCACCTGCCTTGAGGGTCAACCGATAGGTGCCGGGGGATACCTTGTGCCCCCGGTAACTGGCCTCGATGTACACGCCGGGCACGCCGCGCAGCGTGCCGTGTCGCATGTCCCACACGAACCGGTTGAGGCCCTTGGTCGCTGACAGCGTCGGCTCCGGTGGTGGGCCACCATCCCAGCGGGAAAAGGTGGTGTCCTTTGCTGAGCTGAGCGTGCGAACAACACGGCCGGTGGCATCGGCAATCTCGAGTGACACCGTTTCGCCCTTCTTTACTTCCGGCAGCTGGTAGTACAACACCACCCCGTTTGCCGGGTTGACGCCGTGGGAGAGGTCGGCGCCGGTGAAGTCGCTGTCGGTGCTATTGAGCTCACTGCCGCCGTTCACGAGGTAGGCTGGCGCGGGGCGGTAGGCGACGAGGGCCGGCGCAGCCGGCTTGTACTGTCGCAGCAGCGCCAGATCATCGAGAATCCACATGGCGCGCCCGGAGGTGGCCGCGATGAGGTTGCCCTGGTGCACCTTGAGATCGGTGATGGGCGCATTCGGCAGGTTGAGCTGGAACGGTGACCAGTCTGTGCCGCCGTTCCAAGACACGTAGAGACCGAGTTCCGTCCCGGCGAAGAGCAGGTCGCGGCGCACTTCGTCTTCGCGAACGACGCGCGTGAAGGCGCCGTTCGGAATTCCCTTGTCGATCTTCGTCCAGGTGGCGCCGTAGTCGGTGGTCTTGTACAGCCCCGGCGCATGATCGTTGAACTTGAAACGTGTCGTAGCGATGTACGCCGTACCCTTGTCGAACGGGGACACGTCGATGGCGTTTACCAGGCACTCGGCCAGTCCCTTGGGGGTGACGTTCTTCCATGTCTTCCCACCATCACGCGTGACGTGTACCAGGCCATCGTCGCTGCCGGTCCAGATCACG
>NZ_JBIJAW010000402.1:0-2834 GCF_044345575.1 Gemmatimonas sp. | reverse complement strand
CGATCTTCGCCGAACGGGGCCTGCTCATACTCCCCGACGTATGGCTCAACGCCGGCGGCGTGATCGTTTCGTACTTCGAGTGGCTCAAGAATCTCTCGCACGTACGGTTTGGCCGCATGCAGAAGCGCCATGAAGAGGAGACGCTGCGCAAGCTGCTGCGTGCCATCGAAAGCAAGACGGGCCAGCACTTCTCCGATGCCGAGGCGCTGTCACTCACCGAAGGGGCCGACGAAGAAGACCTTGTGGCGTCGGGGCTCGCCGAGTCGATGACCGTGGCCTATCGCCAGCTGGCGGACGTGCATCGCGGCCTCGGTGACAAGACGGTCACGCTGCGCACCGCGGCCATGGTCAATGCCATCAACAAGGTCGCGCAGTCGTACGTGGACATGGGCATCTTCCCGTGAGGAGTGCGAAGATCGTGCTGGTCGGGCTGTGCGCCGCGCAGGCGGTGGCAGCCCAGCCGGCGCCGTCGTCGCTCACGCTCGATCAGGTGGTGCGCAGCACCGCCATCACGGGGAGCACGCCCTCGGCACTCGCGTGGTCGCCCGACAGCCGCACGCTCGCCTTTGCGTGGGACAGCAGTGGCGGCATCGGACCACGCGAGCTCTGGCTCGTGAATGCCGACGGCAAGGGGCGACGCGTCCTTGCGAAAGATCCGGGCGGCTCACGGTCGACACCGGCACCCGTGCGCGAGATCGTGTGGCGCGCCGACAGTCGCACACTGTACCTGTTGCGCGGCACACACCTCCTCGCGGTGACACCCGCAACGGGTGCGGTGGACACGATCGCCACCGTCACCGCCGATGCCCAGGAGCTTTCGCTGTCACCGTCGGGCGACCGCGTGGCGTACCTCAAGGGCGGTGATCTCTGGACGGTCGCTCTCGGCGCTGCCCCTTCGGCACCGCGCAAGCTCACCGAGGTGGGCGTACCCTCCATCGCGAGCGTGGCACTCGGGACCTACGCGCGACTCGATCGCGAGATCGGGACCGCCACGTGGGCCTCGTCGGCGCCATCGTTCGCATGGTCGCCCGACGGCACAACGATCGCCGCGCAACTCGTGGACCGGCGCGCCGTGCGTACGGTGGCGTTTCCGTACTATCTCGGCACCGATACCCAGGCGAACATGCTGCGTCGCTCGTACCCGGGTGACGCGAACGAAGTGCGACAGGTTGTGCTGGTGAACGCGAAGACCGGTGCGCTCACCGCGCTGCCGTTCGCCGATCCCACGTCAGTGCAGATTCTCAACTTCGCGTGGTCTGCTGACGGTACGCTGCTCGTGGACCGCGAAGCCGATGACGCGACGGAACGGTGGGTGCACACGGTTCGCGCAGGCGGCGAACCCCGCCTCGTGTATCATGACCGTCGCGCGTCGCGCATCTACACCGAGCATGCGTCGGCCTGGTCGCACGACGGCCGTGAGGTGCTACTCACCACCGATCGTGACGACCGGTATCGCGTGTACGCCGTGTCCCTCTCGGACACGACGCCGCGTGCCATCACGCCGGCCGGCAGCGATGTGCAGGGGGAACCCATTCCGCTTCCCAACGGCGCGACGGCCTGGCTGTCCACCGCGCCTGTGGTGGCCGAACGGCATCTGTGGTACGCGGCGCGTGGCAAACCGCCGGTGCAGGTCACGAAGCGCGCCGGCACGCACCGCGCCGTGGTTTCGCCTGACGGCCGCGCTGTGGCGAGCCTCGTGAGCGATGACATCACCCCGCCGCATCTGGTGATGACCACCATGCAGGGCGGCACCGAGCAGACCATCACCACGCCCGGAGGGGCCGGGCTTCGTGACGCAGCACTCGTAGCACCGCGCTACGTGAGCTTTGCCGGCCCCGGTGACGTGGCAGGCGCGGATTCCCTGCGCGCCAAGGTGTGGCTCCCAGCCGCAGCGTTGCGCGGCGAACGGGTGCCAGTGGTATTCGGCCCGTTGTACTCCAATACCGTGCGCAACCGCTGGGGTGGGACGTACGGGCTGCTCCAGCAACTGCTCGTGCAGCGCGGCTATGCCGTGATGCAGGTGGATGTGCGCGGCAGCACCGGCTATGGCCGCGCCTTCCGCGAGGCGTTTCTCATCGAGTGGGGCGGCAAGGATCTCGACGATCTCGAGGCGACGAAGCGCTGGCTCGGTTCACAGGCGTGGGCCGACACGTCGCGCACCGGTATCTTCGGCTCGTCGTATGGTGGGCTCATCACGGTGTACGCGTTGTTCAAGCGCCCCGGACTCTTCAAGGCTGGTGTGGCCGGTGCCTCGGCCACCGACCCGCGCTTCTTCGGCAGCGACGACGTGGCCATCACGCGTCGCCCGCAAACGCATCCGGACGCGTTCACGCGTGGCGCACTCCAGTACGCGGGCGGCCTGCGCGACCACCTCATGCTCATCCACGGACTCATGGATGATGTGGTGCCGTTCAAGACTACGGCCGACCTCGCTGAGGAACTCATGCGGCAGGGGAAGGACTTCGATCTGGTGATCGCGCCGTCGGCTACGCACGGCTGGACGGCGCGCCCGCAGCATGCGCGATATCTGCTCGGCAAGTTGCTGCAACATTTCGATCGCTTTCTGGGCGAGTCCGGATCGCGTAATCCGTAAGGAGGTGCCCGCATGACTGCGCCGAACGACCGCCGTTGGTGGACCCGTCGAGCGTTTCGCGTGCGGGATGGCCATGGGCTGGTCGCGGCGCTCGCGGTAGCGTTCGCCGGTGTCTCGATGCGACCCACCGTTGCCGATGCCCAACCGTTGCGGCCGCGGCTGCAGGTGTTCGTCGTGGCGCACGCTGATGACTGGCAGCTGTTCATGGGCGATGTGGTGGTGGAGGCGTTGCGTCGCGGCG
>NZ_JBIJAW010000403.1:0-2834 GCF_044345575.1 Gemmatimonas sp. | reverse complement strand
TCGACTCCGCCCCGATGGCGAAGATGGCTTCGGTAGCCGCGGGATTGAGGGAGACCACGCGACTCGCGTAACTCGCATCGGTGGGAAGCGGCGCCCCGAAATCGTCAGTGTCGGCGGGCGTGGCCACACGCGCTGCGCCCGCGTGCACCGATGGTGCGCGCGCGGAGACGGCCGCCGTATCGGCCGCCGTTGAACGTTCGGACGTGGTGCACGCAGCGACAGCGGCGCCCGCAACGAGCACCACCCACCGACAGGCACGGCGTTCCAATCGTGGGTGAGGAAACACGAACGGGCGTCCTCTCCCACGAGAAGACGCCCGAGCAGGCGCGACGAGTGAACCGAACCGGTCACATCGTCGCGTTTGCACGAGCCCCCCCTCGAGGGTCTTCGTCAAGAATAGAGAGCGCGGGTCGTCTCCTGGCTCCGGGCCACGACACCCACCTTCCCGGTTCGCTGACCAGTGGTGCTTCGAGTGTCGCTGCTGTGCAGGCATGCCTGCACAGAGCCCGTTACAGTGGCGGGGCCGCGCCGGTATCGCACCGGCTTCCGTGTCCCGCGCTCGGAATCAGTTGTCCGTCGCACCGTATGTGCGACCGTTCGAACCTACCGTCCAGAGGAAGCGTCGGCAAGCGCTTGTGTGAGCGCCGCCTTCAACTCGGCGCGTCGCGCCTCGTATGCCGCCGTGACCGCGGCGGAGGGGGCCTCCTGCCGGGCATAGACGGCATCGAGCGCCGCGATCTCCTGCGCGAGACGATCACGGAGCGGCACATCGGGCTCCTGTGGACGGAGCGTGGGCTCCACGCGCCCACGCTTCGCGGCCGCCCGCTGCATGCTGCGCGCGAGGCTCATCATCATGAGAAAACCGACCGCCACGAGCAAGCCGGCGATGTACAGATTGCGCCCTGACGTGGCGCCGGCGGGCACTTCCACCACGAGGTCGGCATCGGCCTTCACGTCCTGTGCGAGGAACCGACGGAAGTTGCGCCGCTCGAGCGTGACAGGATCCACCGCCGCGAAGCCCTGCCCCTTCACGTCACCCTGCGCCTCCTCCACGAGCACCTCGAACACCACCACCGGTCGCTCAGCGCGCACACGCAACGGGAAGCTGCTCGACGGTAGCTTGTACGAAAACGCGACTTGCTTGACGCCTGGCGCGATGGGGGCGAACACGTTCACACGGCCATTCTGCGCCGCGAACGCATCGGGGGAGATCTCTCCTTCGTTGGCTCGCACATCGATGGCCGCAGCTGGAATGGCGACGCTCCAGGTGGGCGGCGCGTTCTGCTGCTCCGCCGTGACCAGGGTGACCAGGCTGTCGTTGGAGAGCTCGAACACCTCGACGATCGTGCGCATGTCGGCGCTGTCGGCCTTGCTCACGATGAGATGGCGGCCCTTCACCGACATCGGGAACGTGCGCGAGGTGGTATCGAATACCGTGATCTCGGCGGCATCACCGGCGGCGTTGGCGTCACGCAACGGCGCGGTGAAGTACGCGATGCCACCATACGTCGTGGACGCGAAGTACACCGCGTCACCAGTGCCGAACGGCTTGTAAGCAAAGCGATATCCACCCGCGGCATCGCTGCGCACGGAGTCGATGGGCCCCGCCGTATCCTTCCCCACGCGATGCAGGGTGACCCAGAGGTTGCGTGCCGGGCCCATGCCCGTGGAATCGCCACCGACTCTGGTGGGGATGCGTACCCGTCCCTGCACGGTGCGTGCGGTAGCCGTGGAGGGCGACTGTGCCTGCGAGGAGCGTGCAGCGAAGAGCGAGGCACTGACGGCGAACAGCGCACCGAGCGCGATGAAGCGCACGCGCTGAACCGAGGCGGGGAGTTGCAGGCGAGTCATGAAGGCAGGTGGGGAGGGACGAAAACGCGCACCCGGAAATCTAGGGCGTGAATTTGCCGAAATCCTCCGGCCGGAGGTTTTCGAGGTATGCCTGCAACTGTTCGGTGCTGAGTTGCGGACCGAAGCCCGAACTATCGGTCTCGGAACCGGTATCCTCACCATCGTCCGCCTCCATGGCGGTGAGCAACCCGACCGGCGCAAAGATGGGGGCGGAGAGCCGTAACGCGATGGCGATGCTGTCGGAGGGTCGGGCATCGACCGCCACCAACCCCTTCGCCCCATCGAGCTGCATTTCAGCGAAATAGGTGTTCTTCTCGACGCGAGTGATGTTCACGCGCCGCAGGGTCCCACCGAGCCCCGTGATAAGCGTCTTGCAGAGATCGTGCGTGAGCGGCCGTTCGCGCTTGAGATCATTCATCTGCACGAGGATGGACTCGGCTTCCGGCTTGCCGATCCAGATCGGCAGGAGCCGGGTCCCCGCTTTCTCACGCAGGATGACCACGTAGGAATTGGTCGCGCTGTCGAGCCCGAGGCGGGCCACCGTGACTTCCACCATGCTTACGCTCCGGATGGGCGCCGAGCGGCACGCCGAATAACTGGCCGTACCGCCGATCGGATATAGCAAACCGACCGCCGGAGTGCCACGCTGCACGGTCCGTGCACGGCACCTCGGCGGTCGGTTTTGATACCCGGAAGGTTAGCGGACGGCTTTCTTGAGGGCCGCGACGCGGTCGGTGCGTTCCCAGGTGAAGGTCGTACGGGCCGAGCGGCCACGTCCGATCGTCTCCGGCTTACGCCCGAAGTGCCCGTACGCTGCCGTCGCTTGGTAGATCGGCTTGCGCAGGTCGAGCGCCTTGCTGATGCCACGCGGCGTGAGGTCGAACACCTCCTTCAGGGCCGCTTCGATGACGGCATCGGGTACGGCGCCGGTCCCGAAGGTCTGCACGTACACCGACACCGGCTCAGCCACACCGATCGCATAG
>NZ_JBIJAW010000401.1:0-2866 GCF_044345575.1 Gemmatimonas sp. | reverse complement strand
GCTTCTTCTTGCCCGACGCATCGGTCACGATGTCGAAGATGGCGTTGGCGCCCCACTCCGGCTTGTCGCCGGCGCGGCACTTGGGCGCGCCACCACCGCCCCACTCGTCGCTGAACAACATCGCGGTGCCATCGTTGTTGAACGTGGCCGAGTGCCAGTAGGCGAAGTTGCTGTCGGCCACGGCATCGAGGCGCGTGGGATTCACCGGATTGCTGATGTCGAGCAACAGACCGTGCCCTTCGCACGCGCCACCGGCGAGCCCGAGGCTCGGGTATACGGTGATGTCGTGGCACTGACGCATTTCGTTGAGCTTCCCGCTCGGATCGGGCATAAGCCCATTCTGCTGCAGGAACATCTTCACCATGTTATCCACGATGGGGCGCGCGGCATTCGAATCGGCAGCCGTGGCGACAGTACCGCCGCGCTGCTTCACGATGTTGGCGATGATCGGCTTCACCATCTCGGCTGGCAATTCCTGAACCACGCCCATGTCGGGAATGAAGGCGAAGAAGGCGCCGCGCTTCTTGAGCTCCTCGAGCTCCACCTTATCGGCGTCCGACGGCCCGTGATTCATCGGGGCGGTGAGCCCCGCAAAGATATTCGCGCGATTCACCACAGCCGCCTTGCTCGGGTCGGCGAGCGGCACCTTGATGATCTCAATGCGCAGGCGATTGGAGTTCGCGTCGCTGCTTGCCGCGTTCGAGCAGTCGGCGAGTTCGCCCTTGGGGCGAATGTCCGACGATCCCGACACGTAGATGTAGATGTTCTCCTTGTCCTTCGGCTCCTCGAGCACCGTGTGCGTATGCGAGCCGCGGCACGTCTGCACGTTGGCGAGCAGCTTCGGCTCCTTGATGTTGCTGATGTCGAAGATGCGCACACCGCGCAGTCGCTCCTTGCTCACCGCCTCACGCACACCGCCCGGCTTGCAGTCGAGGCGGCCGTTCATCGCTTCCGCCGACATGAACATGAGGTTCTTGTAGACGCTCACGTCGTTCTGCGACGCGGGGCATTCGTACGCGACCACGAGCTGCGGGCTGCTCGGGTTGCTGATGTCCCACACCACCGGGCCATTGTAGTTGCCCTGGATGACGTAGTTGCCCGTGAACGCGAGGTCGGAGTTGGTCTCGCCGAGGAAGCCCTTGGGGCTCTGCACCTTGGCCAGCACGCGCAGGTTGGAGGTGTATTCTCCCGCGTCGAAGAGTCCCGCCTTGAGGGCATTGCGGGGGTCCGTGGCGGGAGAGGCCGCCGTTGTGGGCTTCGGCGCACGTGCACAGGCGGCCAGCACCAGCGAGGCGAGGACCAGTCCAGTACGGCGGGAGGATGCTGTGAAGAGCGGAGTCAGCATGGGAGGGACGAGTGGGGACAATGACCGGCTCGGGGCCGAGGGGTGCCGGGAGACGTACGTCCGATTCGTCCCGCACGTTTCACCCGGGACCGTCGACCGCCATGACCGCAGGGGAAACCATCACGGGATCGGACGCTTTTCCTGACGGCGCGCCGAGGAGCTCTCGGGAACACTTCAGCCAGTCGAGACGGAGGTCGCGACAAAGGTCGCGCGGCAGCCCGACTGTCTTCCACGAGGATATTCCCATGCGATACAGCACGATCATGGCGACCGCGTTCGTCGGCCTCGCCACCGTCGCCAGTGCCCAGGACACCACGCAGGCTCCCACACGGCTTCCGTCAGCCAAGGTCACGGCCGAGCTTGGCAAAGTGGTGACGGTGCAGAACGACCGCCGCGAAGCCGTGCGTTTCTTCATCGAAGCGGGGAGCGCGGAGCGTATGCTTGGGCTCGTCCCGCCGAACAGCACGAGTGAACTGCAGCTGCCCGCATGGACGGTGAACGCAAAGCGCTCGATCGTGGTGCTCGCTGTCGCGGAGAAGTCATCGCAGGTGATCGCGCGCTACCAGGTGCCCCTCGTGGCTGGTCAGATGATGGGGTTGCTGGTGCCGCCAATCGAAGGGCTACCGGCCGGCGACAGCATCTTCATTGCGTTACCCAAGGGATTGGGCACCACTGCGACGGTGACGGTGGAGAATGCACGCGCCCACCCGGTCGCGGTGTTTGCCGAACAGGGGCTGCGCTTCGTCCGGCTGGGAGAGATTGCCGCCAACACGCAGGGCACGCTGCCGCTTCCCTCGTCGATGCTCTTGGGTAAGGAGGGGGTGCGCATCTTCGCCCGTCCTGGGGGGGCCGCCGAGCGAAGCACGCAGTCGCTCAAACTCCGGGGAGGGGATCACATCGCGGTGATCGTGATGTAGTGCGGGGAATGCGTCACCTTGTGTGAAGCCCGCGACGGGTTCAGCATTGCGCCATGCCGAAGATATGGACGACGCGAATAAGGCCCCGTGTGCGTTTCGCGCATCTGGGTGCCCTCGTGGCGATGCTGTTGAGCGGGTGCCGGTGGGTGACCACCGGGGAGCCGCGCCCACTTACCCCGAGCGAACGGGGCGCCGTTCAGCGCATCGGGTCATGCAGCGATCGGTGCACCGACTCCGTGGATGTGGTGGCTATGGGCGTCGCGGGATTTCTCGTTGTCCCGTGGCGCGATACCACCCGCCTCGTGCTCACACCACCGATGTTCACCAATCCGTCGGTGCGGTGGCTGACCTTCGGTGATCTCCTGTTCGGGACGCGCCCGGACACGGCGCGCATTACCCGACGGCTCGCGGCCATGCCGGCGGCCAATGCAGCCCGCCTGTCACGGGTGCATGCCGTGCTCGTAGGGCACGGGCACTACGATCATCTCATCGATCTGCCCCCGATGCTGACGGGGATGCCCCACGCCGTGGTGTACGGCAGCAGTACAGTCGCGAACCTGCTGGCGCCGGTGCCTGGGCTGGGGCCCACCCGGCGTGTCGCGAT
>NZ_JBIJAW010000400.1:0-2870 GCF_044345575.1 Gemmatimonas sp. | reverse complement strand
CGTCCGGGGTGATGAACATTCTCCCGTGGGGCGGACCCACGGCGCGGGCCGCGAGCGCACTTGCGGTGGATGTGAGCGACGTGTTCGTGCCCATGGTGCCGGTGATGCTGGGCGGCGTGCTCTGGACGCTGTACGTGGCGTACCGGCTGGGCGTGGCGGAGCGTGCCCGCATTCGCGTATGCATTCGGGAGACTGGCGCTGCCATGGATGTCGTCGATTCCATCGGCTCGCGCACGGTGCTCGCGCTCGGCGCCGACGAGGCGGAGCTCGCGCTGCGGCGTCCGGGGCGCTTGTGGCTCAATGCGGCGCTCACGATGGCGCTGCTCACTGCGCTGGTGATGGCGGTGCTGCCGTTGCCGGTGTTGTTCATGCTGGCGTATGCGGTGGCCGTGATGCTGAACTACCCGGCCATCGAGGAGCAGAAGGCGCTGCTGGCGCGCCATGCGGGCAATGCGCTGGCAGTGGTGGGGCTCATATTCGCCGCCGGTGTTTTCACGGGCATTCTGTCCGGCACGAAGATGGTGGACGCCATGGCGAATAGCGTCGTGACGCTCGTCCCGCCGTCGCTCGGACCGTATCTCGCGGTCGTGACAGGCGTGCTGAGTGTGCCCTTCACGTTCTTCATTTCCAACGACGCCTTCTACTATGGCGTGCTGCCCATTCTCGCGAAGGCCGGTGAGGCATACGGCATCACCGCGGCGGAGATGGCGCGAGCGTCACTTGTTGGGCAGCCGGTCCATCTGCTGAGCCCGCTCGTGCCGTCGACGTTTCTGCTCGTCGGGTTGTGCGGCGTGGATTTCGGCGAGCATCAGCGCTTCACGCTCAAGTGGGCGCTGCTGTCGGCGCTGGTGCTGCTCACCGTGTCGCTGCTGCTGGCGGTGGTGCCGCTCGTGGGTTGAGGCGCGTGGTGGCCGTAAACGACACGCGGCCGCCTGTCGTGATGACAGGCGGCCGCGTGGTTCAACACCAGTACACCATCAGGGCAATTGGCTGCCCGTCAGGATCTCAGCGCCACGGGTGTACGAGCACACCCACGCCGAAACGACGACCGCCCAGATCGAGCTTGTCGAAGCTGGCGTAGTCGCCGTTCATGCCGGCGCTCCCACGCTGCTGGCGCACATCGGCCTGCACCGACGCCCAGCGCGTGACCGGAACTTCGGCCGCGAGCGAGGCGTACGCGAACGAGCCGCTGCCGGTCGAGCGCAGGTCGTCGGTGAACTGCACCAGTCGGGAGACATCGACGAAGTTGCCCCACTGGCGGAGCGAGTACTGGGCCTGCCCGGCGCCGACGCCGGCGTGCAGGCGGAGCCAGGTGCGCTTCGACACGCCCCGATCCCACTGCCACGCCTGCACCTGCACGCCGGCGTACTGCACGCCGGTCAGATCGAAGGTGGTCTGCTGCTGTACCGGCGTGGTCACGCCGGTGGGCTGCACACGCGCCTGCGACGCCACCGTGCGATCGCCCTGCTCGAATCCGGCCACCACGTGCACCTTGCGCCATACGCGAATCTGCGCCGAGGCGCCGATCAGCGACGGACCCAGATCATCGGTGCCCTTGGTGAGTGCCCGATCGAACAGCTCGAAGGCTTCGCTGTTGCCAGCCGGCCGGAAGCTTCCGGCACGCAGGCCCACGGTGATACGCGACGCCCAGCTCGACTGGTTGGCCTCGGCCGAATCGGCCTTCGCCGCCTTGGCCTGAGCCGACAACGTCGGCGCCGCGATCGAGAGTGCCGCCACCGCGGCGAGAGTATACCGGATCACGGGGTGCCCCCGCGCGGTCCGCGCAGCGTGAAGGTGTTGGTGACGCACGTCTCACGGGCGTTCCGGCGCTGCGTGTACCGCATGCACGACACATGCTGCCGCGAGGCGTTCACGATGACCGTCGCGCTCCACGTGAGCGTGCCGACGCTGTACGTGAGGCGCGTGGTGCCGCTGCCGATGGACCGCACGTTACCGTTGACGTCGACCGTGGCGACCTGCGGGTTGTCGGTGCTCCACGTGCGGCTGAACGACGTGCCCATGGGATTCCCGCGGGCATCGGTTACGCGCAGCACCACGGGCTTGATCAGGCCGAGCGCCGTGAAGCCCGTATCGGCGCTCACCGGGATGATGCGCGCCGGTACCTG
This sequence comes from Gemmatimonas sp., assembly GCF_044345575.1. Lineage (GTDB taxonomy): Bacteria > Gemmatimonadota > Gemmatimonadetes > Gemmatimonadales > Gemmatimonadaceae > Gemmatimonas. The sequence continues at coordinate 744 of NZ_JBIJAW010000400.1, read as the reverse complement.
ACGAACCTGCAGGGTAACCGTGCCCGTGAGGCGGTTGGCGTAATAACCGGCCGGGCGAGCCCCCGTGGCCGACGGGTCGACTTCCGCCGTGACCGTCACCTGGCCATCGCCGACGGCGCGGAAGATCCCGTTGCCGAGCGATTCGACCACCCCGGGCGCCGACACCTTGTAGATGAGCGGCACGCCGGTGACGGTGGCGCCGCCCGCGTCGAAGACGCGGACGGCCACGGTGGCACTGTCGCCGAAGCTGCTCATCGGCGTACCGACGGTGCTCGACACCGAGATGCGATCGGGGGTGCCACCGGTCGGGGCCACCACCGAATCCGCCTGGCACGCCGCGAGGAACGCGGTCGCGCCAAGGATGAGGCTCCGCGATGTGCGGAAGGACAAGGAGCGCATGAGTTGGGTCTGTGTGAAGCGGATCACGGTGTCACCCCCGTGCTGCTGGTCGGGGGCAGCACGATCACGGTGAACACGAGCTTGGCGTTCGCGCCGGCTTCGATACGCGGGATGCTCCACGTGCCGGTCGACGCGTTGTAGCTGCCCTGCTGCGGCGTGGCGGTCACCACGCGGAAGCCGGGCTCGGCGAAGGCGCGCGGGATCACCACGTCGATGGCCGGACCGCGGCCCACGTTGGTCACGGTGAGCGTGATCGAGATGGTATCGCCCACTGCGGGCTGGTTCTCGCTCGGAATCGCCGTGAACTGCAGTTCGGCGGGCGGCTCGACGATCTGCACACCCAAC
>NZ_JBIJAW010000399.1:0-2872 GCF_044345575.1 Gemmatimonas sp. | reverse complement strand
CCGGAGGGGAAACGCGAATACACGGAGATCACCGAGGGCGATGAGGACACCAAGAAACACGACGCAAAGTGTCCTGGGTGGTTCTCGGCGATCCTCCACCCACCTCGGCGATCTCCGTGCGGACGCATTGCCCGGCCCGCTCTTGCTCCGCCGAGGCCGCGCTTCCCACTAGATTCCCCACGGCGTCCACTCAGGCGCCTCAAAACGGAAACTTCAGCCGAACTCCCCATGGCTTCGTTCGACGTCATCGTCCTCGGCGGCGGCCCCGCCGGTTACGTGTGTGCCATTCGTTGCGCCCAGCTGGGCATGCAAGTCGCCGTCATCGAGCGCGAAGCGCTGGGTGGTACCTGCGTGCTGTGGGGGTGCATCCCCGCCAAGTCGCTGCTCGAAAGCGCCGGCCTCGCACAGAAGATCGGCAAGGCCGCCGAGCACGGCATCACCATCGACGGCGTGACGCTCGATTTCGGCCCCGCCATGAAGCGTTCGCGCTCCGTGAGCCAGCAGAACTCGAAGGGTGTGGAGTTCCTGCTCAAGAAGAACAAGGTGCAGCACATCCGCGGCGAAGGCCTGATCGAGAAGGGCAAGAAGGTCACCGTGACCCTCGCCGACGGCAAGAAAGAAACGCACGAGGCGAAGAAGGCCGTCGTGATCGCCACCGGCTCGCGCGTGAAGGGGCTGCCGCAAATCGGCCTCGAGCTCGACAAGAACGTCGTGCTCTCGAGCGATGATGTGCTCGTCGCCGAGAAGGCCCCGGCCACGATGGCCGTGGTGGGCGCAGGTGCGGTGGGCTGTGAATTCGCCGACGTGTTCGCGAGCTTCGGCACCAAGGTGTCGCTCATCGAAGTTGCGCCGAACATCCTGCCGCTCGAAGACGCCGAGTGCAGCGCCGAACTCGGCCGCGCCTTCAAGAAGCGCAAGATCGACGTCATCACCGGCGCCAAACTCAGCAACGTGAAGGTCACCAAGGCCGGCGCGAGCATGACCGTCGAAGCGCAAGGCGCCACGCAGCAGATCGAAGTGGAGAAGGTGCTCGTAGCCGCCGGCCGTGCGCCCAACGTGGAGAAGATCGGCCTCGAGACCGTGGGCATCACCAAGAGCGAGCGCGGCTTCATCAAGGTGAACGGGAAGTTCGAGACCAACGTCCCGGGTTACTACGCCATCGGCGATGTGGCCGGCAACCAGATGCTCGCCCACAAGGGCTCGCGCGAAGGGCATGTGCTCGCCGACATGCTCGGCGGCCAGCACGCCCATCCGGTGAACTACAAGAACATCCCCAGCTGCACCTACTGCCATCCGGAAGTGGCCAGCATCGGCCTCACCGAAGCGCAGTGCAAGGAGCAGAAGCTCGACTACAAAGTCGGCAAGTTCCCGTTCAGCGCGAACGGCCGCGCGCGTACCAGTGGCGAGACCGACGGCTTCGTGAAGATCATCCGCGACGCCAAGTACGGGGAAATCCTCGGCGCGCACATCGTCGGGGCGCACGCCACCGAAATGATTCACGAACTCGTGGTGGCGCGCGAGAACGAATTCACGGTGGAAGAGATCGATCTCGCGATCCACGCGCACCCCACGCTGAGCGAAGCCATCGGCGAAGCCGTGCTGGATTCGATGGGGAAGATGCTGCACGCGTGAAGCAGTTGACTAACAACTGAAAACTGAAACTACGAACTACAAACTCCCCGCGACCAACGAGATCTCCGTTTTTGAGAAGATCTCGCGGCCCGCGGGGAGTTTGTAGTTTGTAGTGACAGTTGTCGGTGATCAGTTTGCTTGCGCGTCGCCGCGTTGCCTTGGCACCACGCGCGATTTTCCGATGACACAGCCGCGGGATTATCAGTGCATCCTGCACGAGCTGGCGAATCCGGTCCGTTCAGGATAATGTGTAATTACACCGTAATTACTCACCGGATTCCGTGATCATCCATGCGCATGAAAGCCCGTCTCGTCCAAATCGGTAATTCGCGCGGGGTCCGCCTGAGCAAGGCGCTCCTGGAGCACGCGGCGCTCGCCGACGACGTGGTCATTGACGCTGAGCCGGGCGCGATCACCATCAGGTCAGCGCATGCACCCAGAGCGGGGTGGGCCGAGGCGGCCGCGCATGGTCCCCATGAACCGGTGATGGACGACATGTCCACGGCGCACTTCGACGACACCGAGTGGACGTGGTGAGCCCCACGCCGCGCCGCGGAGAGGTGTATCTCGTGAATCTCGACCCCACGGTCGGGCGCGAGATCCGCAAGTCGCGCCCCTGTGTCATCGTGTCGCCGAACGAGCTGAACGCGCATCTGGCCACGTTCATCGTGGCGCCCCTCACAACGGGGGCCCATCCGTATCCTTTCCGTGTCGCGTGCCGCTTCGACGGGAAGGATGGTCACGTGGTCCTCGATCAACTTCGCACGGTCGATCGTGTTCGACTCTCGCGCAAACTGGGGGCGCTGACCGCGGTAACCCAGCAGAAGGTGCTGGCCGTCCTGCAGGAAATGTTCGCGGCGTAAGCAGTTGACCGATAACTGAAGACTGAAACTACGAACTACAAACTCCCCGCCGACCGCGAGAGCTCTCCGAGAGGGGAGATCTCGCAGGCCGCGGGGAGTTTGTAGTTTGTAGTGGCAGTCATCAGTGATCAGTTCAGCTATCGCCCTTCCACGCCCCGGCAGTGCTCCTTTATACCCTCGATCTCGGCCTTACCCCCTACGACACCGCCTGGGCGCTGCAGAAGCGTGCGGCGGCGGCGCGGATCAGTGGCGAGCTCCCGGAGGATCTGCTCATCCTCGTGCAGCATCCGCCGGTGGTGACGCTGGGGCGCAGCACCAAACCGGGGCATCTGCTGGCGAGTGCGGAATTCCTCGAGGCGCGCGGCATTCAGGTGCGT
>NZ_JBIJAW010000398.1:0-2875 GCF_044345575.1 Gemmatimonas sp. | reverse complement strand
GGTCGAGCACGAGTTCCATGTTGCCGGTGCCCTTGAACTCCTCGAAGATCAGCTCGTCCATGCGCGAGTTGGTTTCGATGAGCGCCGTCGCCACGATGGTGAGCGACCCGCCCTCCACGAGCTTGCGCGCCGCGCCGAAGAACGCCTTGGGCTTCTGCATGGCCGTCGCTTCCATGCCGCCCGACATGAGTTTGCCGCCCTGCGGCGCTACCGCGTTGTGGGCGCGGGCGAGCCGCGTGATGGAGTCGAGCAGGATCACCACATCCTTGCCGCTTTCCACGAGCCGCTTGGCCTTTTCGAGCACCATGCCGGCCACCTGCACGTGGCGATCGGCGGTTTCGTCGAAGGTGGAGCAGATCACTTCGGCCTTGGGGCAGCTCGCCTGCATGTCGGTCACCTCTTCGGGACGCTCATCGATCAGCAGGACGATGAGCGTGACTTCCGGGTGATTTTCGCTGATGGCGTTGGCGAGCTGCTGCAACAGGATCGTCTTGCCGCCTTTGGGGGGCGCAACGATGAGGGCCCGCTGGCCCTTGCCGAGGGGCGCGATGATGTCACAGACGCGCGTGGCTACTTCCCCGTTCTTGCGCTCGAGATGGAGGCGTTCGTCGGGGTACTTGGCGGTCAGGTTGTCGAAGGCGCTACGCAATTTGGACTGCTCGGGGTCACCACCGTTGATGCGCTCCACCTTGAGAAGCGCGAGGTACCGTTCCCATTCCTTCGGCGGACGCACTTCACCCATCACCGTATCGCCGGTGCGGAGGTCGAAGCGCTTGACCTGAGAGGGGGAGACGTAGATGTCGTCGGGGCCGTGCAGGTAGTTGAAATCCTGCGCCCGGAGAAAGCCGTAGCCTTCCGGGAGGACTTCCAGCACCCCTTCGCCGTAGAGCGTCGTGTCGGTTTCGAGCAGGGCCTGCTCGATGCGGAAGACGAGCTCCTGCTTCTTGAGCCCGTTGACGCTGGTGAGCTGCAACGACTCGGCCAGCGCCAGGAGTTCGGGAACCGACTTCCGCTTCAGCTCGACAACGTGCACGTGGCGATGTAAACGAGGGGAGCGTGGGTTCACCGCAGGGGCGACAACCCCGGGCGAAGCCATGCGCGCGGCAGGACTCGAACCTGCGACCTTCGGCTCCGGAGGCCGACGCTCTATCCAACTGAGCTACGCGCGCATTACGGCTGCCGGCGCCGGCAGAAGCCGACGGGAGTCCGTCGTTGGGTCCGCAGGCACACTCAGCCCCGGGACCGTCAGACCGGTGAAGCTAACCGGGCAGGGGGCGATGGGGCAAGGAAATGGGTCGGACTGACCGCTGATCGCTCACTTGTGCGACAACGTCCACACGTACGCAGCGACGGCGCTGATCTGCTCGTCGTTGAGGTTCATGCGGCCACCGCGCGCCCCCATGGCGTTCGGGCGCGTGGTCACCTTGATCTTCTCCTTGGGGACGCCGCTCACGATGAGCGCACGGATCTCGGCGTAGCTGCCCGTGGTCAGCTGATCCCATTGGCCATCATTGAGGGCTGGGCCGTTCTGCGCCCCGATGCCCTTGGAGCCATGGCAGCGCATGCAGCCGCCATTGTTGAAGAGGGAATCGCCAAGTGCGACACGGGCTGGCGTGACCTCGGCCGGGGTGGCGGGCTTGGCAGCAGGACCGGTGCCGGCGCCGGCGCCGGACGAGCGGCAGGCCGCGACGAACAGGAGCAGGGAGACAGCGGCGAGAGCGCGCATGAGGTGTGGGGAAAAGGGGGACGGGATTGTGGCTCGCCCTATTCTGCTGCCGGGTGCGGGGGTTGGCTATCTTTCACCGTATGACCGCTATCGCTTATCTCGGAACGGGGCTGCTGGGCAGCGGCTTCGTGGAGGCCGCGCTGGGGCGCGGCGACTCGGTGACTGTGTGGAATCGCACGCGCGACAAGGCCCAGGCGCTGGCCGCGTTCGGGGCGATGGTGGCCGACACGCCGGCTGAGGCGGTGCGCGGGGCTGCGCGGGTACATCTGGTGCTCAAGGACGATGCCGTGGTGGAAGAGGTCATCGCGGCGCTACGTCCGGGGCTCGCCCCCGACGCCATCATTTGCGACCATACCACCACGCAGCCGGCGCTGACGGCCGAGCGGGCGACCCGTCTGAACGCCGAAGGCGTGCGCTATCTCCATTGCCCGGTGTTCATTGCACCGGCCGCCGCGAGGCAGGCGCAGGGGATCATCATGGTGTCCGGTCCGCTGGCGCTTTTCGAACACGTCCAGCCGGCGCTCGAACAGCAGGCGCAGAAGGTGGTGTACTGGGGCGAGCGCCCCGACCTCGCGGCAGCATACAAGCTCATGGGCAACGCGTTCATCATCGGTCTCGGCGCACTCGTGAGCGATGTCTTCACCATTGCCAACGGCACGGACGTCAGCCCGCCGGACGCGCTCAAACTGCTCGAGTTCTTCAACCCCGGCAGCATGCTGCAGAATCGCGGCAAAAGGATGAGCGAGGGGGACTTCGTCGCCAGCTTCGAACTGGAGATGGCGCGGAAGGATGTGCGGCTCATGCTGGAAACCAGCGGGTCGCGTCCCCTCGCGGCGCTCCCGTCCATTGCTGCGCGCATGGACGACCTGCTTGCCCAAGGGCTGGGCCAGGCAGACTTCGGGGTGATTGCACGCGACGCCGTGCGGGGCCACTGATCGGCGCGGCCAAGGAAAGGCTCCGGAACGGCACGAGGCCCGCGCGACCATTGGTCGCTGCGGGCCTCGTGCCGTTCGGAGCACCGACGGATTACGGGCGGTGCGGTCCCATCACGTTCTTCGTGAACAGGGCAATGAACGCCGCGATGATCGCGATCTGGCCGATCGGGCCAACCGCGAGCACCACCTCGAAGATCGAGGAGATCAGGAGGAG
>NZ_JBIJAW010000397.1:0-2877 GCF_044345575.1 Gemmatimonas sp. | reverse complement strand
CTGCGCGGTGATGAGGCGGCGCTGTTCTCCGCCGGTACCCTGATGCTCCAGGGCGAGAGCACGCCGCTGCTGCCGGCCACGCTCGAGGTGATCGCCCCGCAGCGCGCCCGCCTGACGATCCGCGAAGGGCGATATCACCAGGTGCGGCGCATGTTCGCCGCCACCGGCAACCACGTTACCGCGCTGCAGCGTGTGTCGTTCGGGCCCCTCGCGCTCGGTGACCTGCCCGAGGGGCACTGGCGCATGCTGGCCAGCGACGAGGTCATGCAGCTACGCGACGCCGCACGCGCCGCCAAGGCGGCGCAGCGCTAGCCCTCGCAGCGCTAACCCTCGCAGCGCGCGCCATCGCTCAACGCGTGGCCGGAACCGACTCCGCAAGCAATCGGCGTAAGGCCGGTCGCAAGGTGAGCGGGCCCACCGGGCCCATCACGGCATGTCGAACCACACCGGCCTTGTCCACGAGGAAGCTCGTGGGATAGCCACGCACGCCGCCGAACGCACCGATCACATCCGCGCCAACGATCGCCACCGGATAGGTGATATGCCGCTCGGCGAGAAACGCGTCGACGGTGTTCGCAGGGCCGCGGTCGACCGAGAGCCCGAGCATCACGAGGCCTTCTGCCGCGTATGTATCAGCCAGCTGCTGCAACGCCGGCATTTCAGCGCGGCACGGCGGACACCACGTGGCCCACACGTTCACGAACACCACCCGACCACGCAGGCTGTCCGGCGTAATCGTGCGACCGTCGCGGGTGGTCACGGTGTAGACCGGTACGCGCGCCTCCTTGAGGCGGGCACCGATCAATGCCTCCACATGGGGCCAGCAGCGCGGCGCCGCCCAGAGGAGCACGGCCGCCGTGAACAGATTTGACAACGTGAGCCATCGGGGGACCCAGCTCGGCACCCACCGCGACGTCTGTGAAGACACGCTTCCGCCGCGAGACGCCGGCCCCGGCTCAGCCACGCCGCACGCCGCCGATGACCTTGAAGCGCCGGCCATCATGTGCGGTACGCACCTCACCGAAACACTCGGCGATCAGTCGTTCGTACGGCAACGTGCGATTGGCCACGAGGTACAACCGACCGCCCGGGGCAAGATGGGCATAGGCCTGCTCGATGAATGCCCGCGGGATGGCCAGCTCCGTCCCCTTGCCGAGGTGAAAGGGTGGATTGCTCACCACCACGTCCACGCGTTCATCGCCGGCGGCCGAGGCCACATCACTCGCGCGCACCTCCACGTTGCCGCTGCCGGCGTGTGCCGCGGTGCGCGCGGCGCAGCGTACCGCATCAGCATCGGCATCGAGCATGAGTACACGGCCCATCGGCGTCCACCGTGAGGCCGCCACACCGAGAATGCCCGCGCCGCAACCGAGATCGATGACCGACTCGCCATTATCGATGCGCATCAGGTCGGCCAGAATGGCCGTGGCTTCGTCCACGTGTTCCCACGAGAACACACCGGGACGGGTACTGGCCACGAACTCGGTCTCGGCCAACGTCACCGTGAGTTCGTAAAAGTGCTCGGCGTCGAGCCACGGGTTGGCGAACAGGTCGGCATCGCCGGGCGTACCGCTACGCTTGGTCGCCGCCAGCAGGCGACAGCCGCTGTGCTGCGCGGCAACCTGCGCGTTGCCGAACACCGTCTCGAGCAGGCGTGCCGCCGGCTTGGCCCCCTCGTCATTGGCGCCCGCCAGCAGACAGGTGCCTCCCTCGGCCAGCGCGCGGAAGGCCTCGGCCACGGCGATCTGCATGCCGAGCTTGTCGGTGGGAATACGAATCGTGACCAGGGTACAACTGTCGGCAGCAACCAGCGGATTCACCAGCGCCGCGTGATGCACCGCGTGCGCCTCGCCGGCCTGTGCGTCGAGCGTGCGTCGCGTCGCTTCGGCGTTGGTGAAGTACCGGTCGAACGCCACGGCGCGATACCCCATGGCCTTGGCAACGGCAGGCACCAGTCCGTTGCCACTGCCGAGGTGCAGCGACGAAGAGCCGTCCGACGCCGCGCGCTCACCTACCGCTTCGGCCAGCATTACCGATGGCGTGTCGATGGCTCCGTGCGCGAACACGCCGGGTTTGGTGGCAACGGTGACGGTGAGATCGCCGACCCGCGCCGGCCCCTGCTGCCATGTTTCGTACGGCGTGCCGCCGGAGGAATTGGTCATCCCTGAAACGTATCGGATCAGGCCGACGGGTGTCTGCCGCCGAACCTAGGGCGAGACCGGTCAGACGATCACACGGCCTTCGCGGAGGGCGCGGAGAGGAGACATACGGCCATGCTGTCACCCGGCGCACAGAACGACAACGCCCCCGTGGCGATCACTCGCGACGGGGGCGTTGTTGCTACAGTGGGCCTGAGAGGAGTTGAACCTCTGACCTCACGCTTATCAGGCGTGCGCTCTAACCACCTGAGCTACAGGCCCGGTGCCAGGCAGTGCAAAACGCGCCGCCGATCCACCAGAGCCGCATAATGTAGCTCCTCCTATCCCCCGCGTAAAGGGACCTGTCCGTTTTCGCGTATCGGAGGTCGGGGTTTGGCCCCCCGAAACGAAACGGGCGACCTCGTGGGTCGCCCGCGTCCTTCCTGTCACATCAGAGCGGCGCTCAGGTCAGCGATCCGAGCCGACGCTCACGCGTCGGGATCGTCTTCGTCGCCGTAGCCGAGGTCGTCGTCGTAATCGTAATCCTCGTCGTCCTCGTCCTCGTCGTCTTCATCGTCGTCGTCTTCATCATCGTCGTCGAAGTCGTCGTCGTCGTCATCATCGTCGTCGAGATCATCATCATCGTCGTCGAAGTCGACATCGTCTTCGTCCTCGTCGAGATCGTCCTCGTCGAAGCCCTCGTCATCGAAATCTTCGTCGTCGGCGGCAAGCATGAACA
>NZ_JBIJAW010000396.1:0-2878 GCF_044345575.1 Gemmatimonas sp. | reverse complement strand
TGGGATCGTCGATGCTCACGATGGTGTCATCGGCGCGCGTGGCACCGCGGTCACCGCTGCGTTCGAACAGGTGCACCTCGCGCTTCAGGCGATCGTACACGCCCACGAACACGTCGTTCTCGAACACCGGCCAAGTGGCCGCGTAGCAGTCGATGCCCAGATCAGCTTCGACGTCCTGAATGAGCTTGAGTGGATCCTCCCCGTGCCGGTCGCACTTGTTCACGAGCGTGAAGATCGGCGTCCGCTTGAGCTTGCAGACGTCGAACAGCTGCCGGGTGCGCTCTTCCACGCCGCGACGGTTGTCGAGCAGCATGATGGCGCTGTCGGCGGCGACGAGCGTGCGGTAGGTGTCTTCGGAGAAGTCCTCGTGCCCTGGCGTGTCGAGCAGGTTGAGCTGATAGCCGAGGAATTCGAACTGCAGCACCGAGCTGGTCACCGAGATACCGCGCTCCTGCTCGAGCTTCATCCAGTCGGACGTCGCGTGCCGTGAGGCCCGACGGGCCTTCACCGAGCCGGCGAGATGGATGGCGCCACCGTACAGCAGCAGCTTTTCGGTGAGCGTGGTCTTGCCGGCGTCGGGGTGCGAAATGATCGCAAACGTGCGGCGACGGGCGATCTCCTGCTCGAGGCGGGAGTGGTCGACCGGGGCCGATTCTGGCGTGGCGAGTTCGGGCGTGCTTTCGGACATCCTCGAAAGATAGCGACGAAGGCCGGCCATCAGGAGGAGGCGGAGACGCGACCACACGGAGCTCACCGAGGAGGGTGAGGACACCGAGTCCGATCAAAACAAAAGGGGAAGAGCCATTCTCGGCCCTCCCCCTTTCCTATCCATCATTTGCAGTTCTCGGTGTCCTCACCACTCTCGGTGAGCTCCGTGTGTACGCGTTTCGCGCCAGCGTTCCCGGCGGGTTCCCGTCCGGTTACTCCACCGTCACCGACTTCGCCAGGTTACGAGGCTGGTCCACGTTGCACCCCCGCTTCACGGCGATGTAGTAGGCCAGCAGCTGCAGTGGCACACTCGCCAGAATCGGCGTGAGCAGATCCACCGTTTCGGGGATACGGAACTCGTAGTCGAGCTTCCCGGCGAGGCTCGGTTCGTCGCGCGTCGTGATGGCGATAACCTTGCCCTTGCGCGCCTTCACCTCCTGGATGTTCGACGTGATCTTGTCGAACACCGAGTCGTGCGGCGCGATGCACACCACCGGCATCATCTCGTCGATGAGCGCGATGGGGCCGTGCTTCATCTCGGCCGCGGGATACCCCTCGGCGTGGATGTACGAGATTTCCTTGAGCTTGAGCGCGCCCTCGAGCGCGGCCGGGAAGTTGTAGCCACGCCCGAGATACAGGAAATTCGACGCCCGCTTGAACTCCTCGGCCAGCGCTTCGATTTCCTCGGCACGGTCGAGAATGCTCTGGATTTGGGCCGGCAGATCAGCGAGCGCCTGCGCGATTTCGCGACCGCGCGCCACACTGAGGTCACGCAGACGGGCGAGCTTGAGCGTGAACAGCGCGAGCGCGACCACCTGACTCGTGAACGCCTTCGTGCTCGCCACGCCGATTTCCGGGCCGGCGTGCAGATAGATCCCGCCGTCGTCTTCGCGGGCGATGGTGCTCCCCACCACGTTCACGAGGCCGAGCGTGCGGGCGCCGCGGCGCTTGGCTTCACGCATGGCTGCCAGCGTATCCGCCGTTTCGCCCGACTGGGAGATCACGATGCACAGCGTGCGCGGCGTGACGATGGGATTGCGGTAGCGGAACTCCGACGCGTACTCCACTTCCACGGGAATCCGGCACAGCTCCTCGATCATCATCTCGCCGATGAGCGCCGAGTGCCAGCTGGTGCCGCAGGCCGTGATGATGATGTTGTCGATCGCGAGCAGATCGTCCTTCGAGATATTGAGGCCGCCCAGCTTGGAGAAGCCTTCCTCGAGGATGAGACGCCCGCGCATGGTGTTCTCCACCGTCGTGGGCTGCTCGAAGATTTCCTTGAGCATGAAGTGCGGATAGCCCCCACGCTCGATCTGCGCCAAGTCCCAGTCGATGCGGGTCACGGGCTTCTCGTGCACCGTGGACTCGAGGTCGAGGACCTTGTAGCCGTCCTTCGTCACTACGGCAATGTCGCCGTCGTCGAGGTACACCACATGGCGGGTGTGCGAGAGAATGGCCGACGCGTCGGACGCGATGAAGTTCTCGCCCTCACCGATACCGATGAGGAGTGGGCTCCCCTTGCGGGCGGCCACCACCTTGTCCTTCTCGTCGCTGCTGATGACGGCAAGGCCGTACGTACCATCCACCTGACTGAGGGCCTCGATCACCGCCGCCTCGAGGTTGCCGGCGTAGGCCGTTTCGATGAGGTGGGCGAGGACTTCGGTGTCGGTGTCCGACTTGAACACGTATCCGCGCGCCTCGAGCCCCGCCTTCAACGTGGTGGCGTTCTCGATGATGCCGTTGTGCACCACGGCAATCTTGCCGTTCTGGCTCAGATGCGGGTGGGCGTTCGTTTCGTTCGGCGGCCCGTGCGTGGCCCAGCGCGTATGGGCGATGCCCAGCGTGCCCTGCGGCGGATTGGCAGCGATCACCGATTCGAGACGGGCAATCTTGCCGGCCGCCCGACGGGTCTCCACGCCCTTACCGTTCATAATGGCCACGCCGGCCGAGTCGTAGCCGCGATACTCGAGGCGCTTGAGCCCCTCGATGAGCATCGGCGTGGCGACCCGGTCACCAACGTATCCTACGATTCCACACATAAGCGTTCAGGTCTGGGAACGAGCCGGCTGGCTCAGACGAGCGCCGCGAGGGGAGCTCGCGCCTGCGCAATGAGTTCACGTGCCGCGTCCAACGTCGGCGCCTCGGCGATGACGCGCACGATGGGCTCCGT
>NZ_JBIJAW010000395.1:0-2880 GCF_044345575.1 Gemmatimonas sp. | reverse complement strand
TACTACGTGCCCACGAGTACCGGCGACGAGGTGATCGAAAAGCACGTGTGCGTGGCGGAGCGTGCGCGCATGCTGCGTGGTGACGCGGCACGCGAGCTCTGTCGCATCGTGCCCGATGTGAATTTTCTGAATACGTCAGATCTCGATGGACGCGCGTTGCCGCCGCCGGGCTCCCCCAACCTCGTGTTGGCGGCGGGTGGGACGCAGTTGCGCGGGATCGTCGAGAGCGACGAGCTGCAGCTGTGGCGTTTTGCGGTGAATTGGCGTGATACGTCTCGCACGACATTCACGGGCCCCGAGCGCATTGCGGTGGCCCCGTATCGCTACCTGTGCGGCGGCCAGCTCACCAATTGTGTTCCGCAGCCCGGTGTGGAGCGGCGTCTCGATGCGCAGGGCGACAAGCTCATGCCGCGGCTCGCGTATCGGCAGTTCGGAAGCCATGGCGCGATGGTGGCCACGCACAGCATCAACACCGAGAACGGAACCGGCGGGGTACGCTGGTACGAGCTCCGCGCCACCCGTCGTGGAGCAGTGTCGCTGTATCAGCAGGGTACGCTCGCGTTTGACAGTCTGTATCGCTGGTTGCCGAGCGCCGCGATGGATCGTGTCGGCAACATCGGAATCGGTTATTCAGCCGGTGACGGGCGCATCTACCCGGGCCAGCGCTTCGCCGGCCGGTCGCCAGGGCACGCCAAGGGCACGCTCGGCTTTCGTGAAGTCACTCTTGCCGCGGGCGAGGCCTCGCAGGCCGGCACCCTCCGATGGGAAGACTACACGCAGACCGCGGTGGATCCGTCAGACGATTGCACGATCTGGTACGTGGGCGATTATCTCCGTGCCGGCGCTACGCAGTACTCCACCCGCATCGGGGCGTTTCGCATGCCGGGATGCCGCTGATGCCAGTTCTCTTCACTCCACCGATTCCAACCATGATGCGTTCCGTACTCGTCGCTTCGTGCGTGGCGTTCGTTGCACTGGCTACCCCCGCCACTCGCGCCGAGGCCCAGGCGCGCAAGGTGTACATCTCCGTCGACATGGAGGGTATCAGCGGGGTCAACGGTGACAACCAGACCTCGGCCGCCGGCGCCGAGTACGGCCGTGCGCGAAAGCTGATGGCCGAAGACGCGAATGCGGCGATTCGGGGCGCATTCGACGGGGGCGCGACGGAGGTGGTGGTGAACGATTCCCACGGGAGTCAGCGCAACCTGCTTCCTGAAGATCTCGACCCGCGCGTGCGACTCATCAGCCACAGCTTCAAGCGCCATGGCATGATGGAAGGGCTCGACTCGACGTTCGATGCGGTGATCTTCGTGGGCTACCACGCGAAGGCCGGATCGCCGCGTGGTGTATTCGCGCACACCGGGTCGGGGGTATTGCGCGACCTGCAGATCAACGGGCTCTCCGTTGGTGAGGGCGGCATGAACGCATTCATGGCGCGCTGGTACGGTGTGCCGGTCGTGATGGTGACCGGCGATGACGTGGCTGTGGAAGAGCAGCGCGCCACCGTACCCGATGTCCGTGGTGTGGTGGTGAAGCGGGCCATCAACTCACGGGCGGTGGAACTGCGGCCGTTGGCGGAGACGCGTCGCGAGATTCAGGAAAGCGCGAAGGCCGCCGTGGCGAACGCTCGCCGCAGCAAGCCGGAGCGGCTGGCGCGCTACACGGTGCGCATGGAATTGCGCGACGGGACAATTCCCGAGGTGGCCGCGGCGTTCCGCGAGATCACGCTGGTGAACGCCACGACGGTGGAGTTCACGCGTGACAGCATGCCCGACGCGTATCGCTTGATTCGGGTGCTCTACCGCTTCATCAATACGGACTGAGAAACGGCGTACACACGCCGGGTCCTGTTCCAATCCCTACACGAAAACGGAGCGATCATGGCATTCACGCTTGCTCGTCGGCAGCTCAGTGGTGTTATCGCGGCCGGTCTCGCACTCGCCTTCGCGCCGCTCTCGACGGCAACGGCGCAGTCGACCAAGGGGCTGTTCCTTGGCATTCAGTATGCCGGGTCGTCGCTCGATGCGAAGTCGGCGGCGGAGAATCTCGATTTCGGAGGCGGGTTCGGCCTCCACGCCGGTATCGGCCTCAACAACACCGTCTCGGTGCTGGCGAACTTCGATCGCAGTGTGCTCTCGGGGCGTTCCGGCACTACGAGCGTCACGGTCTCACAGTACGATGCGCTGTTGCGTCTGAACCTGTTCCCCGGCGCGGGCTCACCGCTGCGCGTGTTCGCCACCGGCGGAGCCACCGCACGCTCGGCCAACGCCGGTCGGGACTTCGAGGAGATCGCCCCCACGGCGGGCGGCGGGGTGCAGTTGTTCCTCAGTCCACAGCTCGCCGTGAATGGCACCGCCCTCTGGACCTTCGGCAAGCTGACCCAGGCGGCCCAGCTCTCGAACAGCACGGTGGGGCAGTACGAGACGACGCAGACGAGAATACAGGTAGGGGGGTCGCTCTACCTGTTCGGGCACTGACCTCTGGCTGCAGAGAGCTGAGATTCGAGCGGGCGCATCGAGCGGCGAGAGAAAGAAAAGAGCCCGGATAGAAGCGAGACATCCGTGCCCCCGAGGTGAGAAGCGAGCGCGTTGGTCCTCGCTTCTCACTTCTGGGTAGCGGATGTCTCGCTTCTATCCGGGCTCACTTCTCAAGCTCACCGTTCACTTCTCACGCTGAGATCTCAGATCTCAGTGCGCGAAGCGCGAGACGGCGCCCGTCAGCCCCCGATACGGAGATTGACCACGCGCTGTCCCAGTCTCGGGTCCATCGACTGCACCAGCAGGCTCACGTAGTCTCCGTCCTTGAGTGCCGCGATAGCGCTCTGCAGGTCGGCGACGCTGCGCACGTCACGGCGCGGCGTGGGGTAGAGCACCGCAAGCA
>NZ_JBIJAW010000394.1:0-2896 GCF_044345575.1 Gemmatimonas sp. | reverse complement strand
ATCCGCGTCACGCCAGTCGAGAACCGTCCGAGCGAGCAGCGTCGCCTCCTCGGTTTCGCCGATGACCGACGCGATCAGCGCGGCCAGCTCCGTCTCGCTGGCGAGGTTTACGTTCACCACGGTGCCCAGATCGATGCTTCGCACCGATACGGCGCGATCACCCAGCGGCCACGGATTCGACAGGCGGACGGGGAGATCGGACCACGGATCGGGCAGGGTGCGCATGCGCCGCGTGGTCACGCGGCGTGCGTCGGTGCGCAGGCGCTCCCGCTCCTCCCACTCGAGACGGGCCTGCACCTGCGCCAGCACCCCCTCCAGGGCGGCGCGGTCCCGGCTGCGATCGGAAGACGTGAGGCCCAGCTGCCGCCGCTCGCGGGCCACCGTCGCAAACTGCAGTCCGGCGGTGGTGATCATCACTACCAGCCAGAGCGCCGCGAGCAGTGCCACGCCCCGGCGCGCGCGCGCCTGTCGTGTCGCGATCACAGCGTATCTCCCGCAGCCGCCGCCGGACGCGGTTCACTCGCGTGGGGAAGCACGATGGTCAGCGGGAGGCGCCGCAGCCGATCGTCACCGGCCTCGGTGGCGGAGAAGGTCAGCCGCACGGCCAGCGGCCGCGCCGCCGCCGCCCCGTCGGCCGTACGCCATGTTCGCGTGTCGGCATCCAGGTACTCGACGCTCATCGCCATGATGTCCGCGTCGATTTCCCGCCGCTCGACGGGGCGCTCCGGCGACACGCGGAACTCGAGTGTCAGCCCCTGTTCTGGAGTCCCGGCGTCGTCGTCGATGAAGAGCCGAAGCGGGAGGCCGGGGGCGCCCGCCGGGTTCACGGCGGTTGTCGTGAAGGCCAGCCCGTTCGCACGAGGAGGCCAGGTCACGGTGCCGGAGGACAGCCACTCGCCCAGCAGTGCGCGCATCGCGGCCGCGCGTTCGGTATCGGACGCGCGGGTCACCAGCTGGGTCCGACGATCGATCGACGTGCGAAACGCCGCCGCGCCAGCTGCGGCCACGGCGCCCGTTACCACGAGGGCCACGACCAGCTCGAGCACCGTGGTGCCCGCACGCCGTCGCGGTTCAATGCGCCGCTGGTGTCGCATCACGGCCGGTCGACCGACGACCCGTTGGTGCGCACGGCGGGACGGCGGTAGAGCGCCGAGGTCGTGGAGTGCACGCCGCCTTCCCATTGCACCGACACGTGCACGGTGAACAGACCGGCATACTGCCCGTCGCCCTGAACGCTCGCCTGCCAGCCGTACTCATCGAATGGGGCGGCAAACGTGCCGCCGCTGAGCGAGTCGGGGAGCACGCGCAGCGCTTCATCGCTGAGTAGCGCAATGCGCGCCATCGTTTCGTCGGCCAGCGCCGACGCCTCATGCGCCCGTTGGGCACGCTCGGCCGCACGTACGCCCGCGCCCGTCGTCGCGAGAATGCTGGCGCTTGTCGCGCCGACGATCGCCAGCGCCGCCACCGCTTCCAGCAACGAGACCCCGCGGCGCGCGCGCGGCGGCCGCGGCAACGAGCGCGATGCGCTAGCGCGCCACACGCATCACCTCACCGTTCCAGGGGTCGACGCGCAGATCAAGCCATCCCGATGCGTGGCGTAGCGCCATCGGCCGCCCCTGGGCGGCGCCGGTGGGGCGAAACACGTACAGCGCCACCGTGTCCGCCGTGACCAGCGTCTCATCAGGCGCCAGCGGCAGCACCGTATCGCGCCAGACACCACGGCCGCCCGTCCCGGCGGTGTCGACCCGCATGCGCTGGTGCTCCACGTCGAGGTGCACCCGCACCATCTGCTGCATCCCGACAGCCTGCTGGCGCGCCTCGCTGAGGGCCGCGGCCAGCGCGAAACCGGGCGAGCCGTCGTCGCGGGTGTCAACGGTGAAGGCCGCGGGCCACATCGGCAGCACCAGCAGCGCACCGATGGCGGTGATCGCCAGCACGATGGCCGTCTCTAGCAGCGTGAACCCGCGTCGCGGCGTCATCGCACGAACGAGCCGGCGTTGATGCCATAGATCGCCTGCAACAGCGCGAAGGCGATGAGCGCCACGATGGCACCGAAGATCACGATGAGCGCTGGCTCGGCCAGAGTGGCCAGACGCTGCGCCGTTCGCTCGGCGCGTTCGTCAAGAATGTCGGCGGCCTTGAAGAGAAACGTGCGTAACTGCGATGCCTCTTCGCCCACGCCGACAAGTTGCGCCAGCACCGCCGGAAAGAGTGGGCTCGCCGCGATGGCCCTCCCGAGTGTGGCGCCCTCACGAACACGCTGTCGCACGAGGATGGTCTCGTCGCGGGCAATGGGATCGTCGAGGGATTCCACAACATCCCCGAGTGCTGTGTACAGTGGAGCGCCTCCACCAAGCAACGCGGCGAGCAGTCGCGCCATGCGGGCGCCCACGATCTGTCGGCGGAGCGTGCGAACGACCGGGAGCGACAACAACAGGCGCGCCCGAACCCGACGGCCATCGGGGGACCGCTGCATCCACAGCAGCACTGCCACCAGTGCCACCGAGACGCCGGTCAACAGCGGCCACGCGCGTACGAGCAGCTGCGAAGCCGTCACCAGCAGCTGCGTACTGCGCGGCAGCGTAGCGCCCGCCTCGGTCAGCAGCGAGGTGAATTGAGGCAGCACGACCAGGAGCAGGACCGCGACGGCGCAGGCGCCGGCCACGGCGAGCAGAACCGGGTAGAGCGTGGCCGTGAGGACGCGGCCCCGCAACTGCTCCTCGCGATCGAGCTGCGACGCCAGCCGCGCGAAAGCGCCATCGAGATCGCCGCTCCGTTCGCCGGCGCGCACGATGCCACGATACAGCGGCGAGAATTGGGCGGGAAACGCCGCGAGCGCGGTGGCCAGCATCTCACCGCGCACGACCCGCGCACGCACGTCGATGACGGCATCACG
>NZ_JBIJAW010000111.1:0-9745 GCF_044345575.1 Gemmatimonas sp. | reverse complement strand
ACGGCACCACCGTGATGTCGGCCGGCACATGGCGCATGGCGACACCGGTGATCGCGCTCACTTCACGCGCGACCCCCACGTGCGACAGCAGGTCCGGGCGATTGGGCAACACATCGAGATCGAGGCGTGCATCGGCGACCTGAATGACCTCGAGAATCGGCGTGCCCGGTGTCGCCGGCGTGTCGAGCGTGAGAATGCCATCGTGCTCGTCGCCCAACCCCAGCTCACGCGAGGAGCAGAGCATGCCGTTGGACGTTTCACCACGAATCTTGCGCTTCTCGATCTTGAGTCCGCCGGGCATCACCGTGCCGGTGCGCGCGAACGGATACTTGCTGCCGGCCACCACGTTGGGCGCACCGCACACCACGTCGAGCAGCGTACCGCTGCCGTCGTCCACCTTGGTGACCCAGAGGTGATCCGAATTGGGATGGCGTCCCGCCTCCACCACCTGCGCCACGACGAACGCCGAGAGGTGCGCGCCGAGCGTCTCGATGTTGTCGAGCGTCACGCAGTGCCGGCTGAGTGCCTCGCCGATCTCCTGCGCGCTGTGCGTGTGCGGAACGAACTGCTTGAGCCATTCGTGCGAGACGATCATCGAGCGAACTGCTCCAGGAAGCGGACGTCTGAGTCGTAGAGAATGCGGATGTCGTTCACACCGTAGCGTGACATGGCGATGCGCGCCGGGCCCATGCCGAAGGCCCATCCGCTGTACTTCTCGCTATCGAGGCCGGCGGCTTCGATGACGTTGGGGTGCACCATGCCGCAGCCAAGGATTTCCACCCAACGCAGCCCCTTGCCGTCGCCGAGATCGACTTCGACATCCATCTGCGCGCCGGGTTCGACGAACGGGAAATACGACGGACCGAACCGCACGCGGCGCGAGGCGCCGTAAAAGCGGCGCGCGAACTCGGCGAGCGTGGCCTTGAGGTCCACGAAGCTCACGCCCTCGTCAATCGCGAGGCCCTCGAGCTGCATGAACGCCGGCGCGTGCGTCGCATCGAAGAAGTCGCGGCGATACACCTGGCCGGGCGCGAGTACGCGCACCGGCGGCGCGAAACGCTGCATGGTGCGCACCTGCACCGGCGACGTGTGCGTCCGCAGCAAGGTATCTTCGCCGAGATAGAGCGTGTCGTGGAGCTCCATCGCCGGGTGATCAGCGGGGAAGTTGAGTGCCCCGAAGTTGTACCACTCGGTTTCGGCTTCCGGCCCGAGCGCGATGGTGAACCCGAGTTCGCGGAAGATCTCGCAGATCTCGTCGATGACCAGGGTGACCGGATGCAGCGATCCGCGCCACGACCGACGCGCCGGCATCGTCCCGTCGAACGCCTGCGTCCCTGAGGCCGCGGCCTGGCGGGCGCCGAAGGCGTCGAGCGCATCCTGAATGGCGGTCTTGAGGGTATTGAACGCGGTTCCGGCCGCGCGGCGATCCTCGGCCGGCAGTGCCCGCAGCGCGCCTTGCAGCGCGGCGAGACGATCGTCCTTGAGGGCGTTCAACTGGCCCTTGGCTACGTCGAGCCGAGTCGTGGGATCGAGCCCATCGAGCAGCGCCTGGCACTCCTGCGCGAGCGCGTCAGCCTGGGCGAGGTAATCGGAAAGGATCACGAGGGGATTCGGAAACGGGAGCACGAAGGGCCGGCATCTTTCGACGCCGGCCCCTCAACTTAAACCAATCGGCGTGCCGCGGGGCGCGCTGACTCGCGGTGGCGGTTACGCCGCCGCGGTGGCTTCGAGCGCCTTGCGGGCCTGGGCCGCGATGGCCGCGAAGGCCTCGGGCTCACGCACGGCGAGGTCGGCCAGCACCTTGCGATCGACTTCGAGACCGGCGGCGTGCAGCCCGTTGATGAACGCGCTGTACGACATGTCGTGCATGCGGGCCGCGGCGTTGATACGCACGATCCAGAGGCGACGGAAGTCGCGCTTCTTGTTCTTGCGGTCGCGATAGGCGTAGCGCCAGCCGCGCTCCACAGTTTCCTTCGCGGCCTTCCACAGCTTGGAGCGGCCACCAAAGGCGCCCTTCGCGTGCTTGAGGATTTGCTTCTTGCGCTTGAGACGAACGACGTTGGACTTGACGCGTGGCATAGTAGGAGATCCTCAGGCCAGGATGAGACGCTTGATACGCTTCGCTTCGCCGTTGGTCTCGACGATTGCCGGGCGGCGGAGATTACGCTTCCGCTTGGCGTCCTTCTTGGTCAGGATGTGGCTCTTGTACGCCTTCAGGCGCCGCACCTTCCCCGATCCCGTCACGGAGAAGCGCTTCTTGGCGCCGCTGTGGGTCTTCATCTTCGGCATGTTTTACTCACGTCAGCGGTCAACCACCCCGATGTGGGGCGGCGTGTTCTCGGTTCACGCGCTCATCACCCGGGGGTGATCACTTCGGCGCGAGAATCATCGTCATCGACTTGCCTTCCATGGTGGGCGCGCTCTCGATCTTCGCCAGATCGGCCAGTTCCTGCGAAACCCGTTCGACCACCGCCTTCCCAAGCTCGGGGTGCGCGATCTGCCGGCCGCGGAACATGAGCGTCACCTTCACCTTGTTGCCTTCTTCGAGGAATCGCCGCGCATGGCGGGTCTTCGTATCGAAGTCGTGATCGTCGATCCCAGGACGGTACTTCACTTCCTTGAGATGAATCACGTGCTGCTTCTTCTTCGCGAGTCGGGCCTGCTTGGCCTGTTCAAACTTGAACTTGCCGTAGTCCATGATGCGAACCACGGGAGGCCGAGCCGCCGCCGCCACTTCAACGAGATCGAGACCCAGCTCCTGCGCCATGGACAGTGCCGTGTCCACTTCGAGGATACCCAGCTGGCTGCCATCGGCACCGATCACGCGAACGGGACTGATCCGGATCTGCCGGTTCACCCGTGGCGGACGCTTCGTCGAATCCTGAATAGTGCGTACTCCGGTAGAAGAAACAGAAAACGCGGACCCCAGTGAGGAGCCCGCGTCGCAAACGGCGCTGCGCCCGGGACATGCGCGACACGCGCATGACCGAACCCGCCGATCCCGATGGACTCCAGCAGCACACCTCGGGAGGAACAAGCCTCGCGCGAGGGCCGAAGGGTGGGCACGGCATCGATGCCGTGCCACTTCTCGATTGTGTCTTGCAACACCAACAGGATAAACCTAGACGCCCCGACGCGCAGGTCAAGGCCTTCCGGTCAGTCGGCCAGCCGGTACGCCTTTCCGTCATGCGCCACACGACCAAAGCCCACATGGGCGTCGTGTTCGAACACGACCTGCCAATCGTCGCGCACCGCCTCCGCCAGCAGCGCCCGCTTCGACTCCAGGGTCACGAGCGGTTCCACGTCGTACCCCATGATCCATGGCAGCGGCAAGTGATGCGACGTCGCGACCAAATCCCCAAGGAAGCAGAGCGTCTCGCCCCCCGACCGGATCAGTACGCTCTGGTGATGCGGCGTATGCCCGGGGGTCGGGCGCACCTCGATCCCGGGGACGATCTCCCGCGCACCAGAGACGAAGTCAAAGCGTCCCGCCGCCACGATCGGCGCCCAGTTGGCCGGAAAATAGCTGGCCGTCGTGCGCTCGTTCGGGTGCTCCGCGTACGCCCGCTCACCGGCCTGCACCACGTACCGGGCGTTGGGAAACGCGGGGAGCACCTCGCCCGACGGCGCGCGCCACGTGTTGCCGCCGGCGTGATCGAAGTGCAGGTGCGTGTTGATGACCAGCGTCACGTCCTCGGGGGTGAAGCCGGCGGCCCGAATACCGTCTTCCAGCGCGGTCCGCCCCTCCGCGCCCCGATTCTCGATGGCGTAGATGTCGTGAAACTTGGGCGTTTCCTTGTTGCCCGATCCCGTGTCCAGCAGCACCAGCCCGTCGTCGTGCTCCACGAGCAGACAGCGCATGCCAAGGGGAATCCGATTCTTCTCGTCGGCCCCGATCCGCCTCGACCATAACGTCTTGGGCACCACCCCGAACATCGCCCCGCCGTCGAGCTGCTGCCCCCCGGCCTGAATGGCATGGACGCGGAGTCGTCCCAGCATACGGGTCTCGAGTGCCGGCCCCGGAAACGGATACTGCGCATACACCTCGGTCACGCGATGTCGTCCTCGGAAACAGGAAGGGGAAACGCCCGCCGCCGCCGATCACTCGCCGTTCGGCGCGCGCGCGGGCCGCGGGGCGCCAACAGCGCCTCGAGCTCGGGCCAGGTTCGTACGCCTTCGCCCTCGGCCACCCGCAGCATGCGACAGAGCGCCTGCGCCGTAGCCAACGCGTCGCCGGCAGCGCGATGGCGCGCCTCGATCTCGATGTTGAAATAGCGGGTGAGATGATCGAGCGACCGTCGCGGGAGGTCCGGCAGGAGTGCCTTCGCCAGGCGCACGGTGCAGAGCCGCGGACCGGACAGTTCGTGCCCTACCCCGCGTCGGAGCTCCTCGCTCACGAAGCGCCAGTCGAAGCTCGCATTGTGCGCGACGAACACCGTGCCCGACAACCGGTCGAGCACGCCCTGGGCTACCTGCCGAAACGGGGGCTGGTCACGGACCATGTCCCAGCTGATCCGGGTGAGCGCCGTGATGTATGGCGGGATGGGCCGCTCGGGGTTGACGAGCTGGCTGAAGACGTCGCCGACCTCGCCGCCGCGCACCTCCACGATAGCGATTTCCGTGATGCGATCGCCGCCGCTCGCCTGCGTCCCCGTGGTTTCCACATCCACCACGGAGAAGGCAATGTCGGCTAGCCGCGGGACGGCAGCCGATGCAGCCGAAGCCGCGGGGGGCGCGGACGCCGTGCCGGCTTCGGTGAGTGCCCAGTGACCACTTGGCAGGCGCGCGAACTCGGGGTGGTGGCCAAGCAGGGCCTGCGCCATGCGCTCGGCCGCGTCGACCTGCAACCGCGCCACCTGACAGACGTCGCGCATAAGCGTCACGGCGTCGAGCGGTCCATCGGCCAGACACCGGAGGGCGCGCGCGGACAGCGTCGTGGGGCGCGGGGTGACAACAGTGCCGAACGGGCGCGAGGAAGGAGCGGTCACAATGGGAAAGATAGCGAGGTCGCCGACCGCCCCGCTGGTATTGGCGCCGCTTGTGTCCTAGCTTACATCCGTCTTTGTGAAGATTTTCACAAGCTCCCCAGACTCGTCTCGTGAAACGCATCGCCGACTCCACGGTTCGCCGCCTCTCGATGTACCTCCGCTATCTGGAGGATCTCGATACCCGCGGCCAGCAAACCGCTTCCAGCGACGAGCTCGCGCACCTGTGCGGCACGACCCCCGCTCAGGTCCGCAAGGACCTCTCCTTCTTCGGCTCGTTTGGTAAGCGGGGACTCGGGTATCCGGTGCACGAGCTCACGGCCCACCTGCGGGAGATCCTTGGCCTGCAGCGCGAGTGGAAGGTCGTGATCATCGGCGCCGGCAAGATCGGCGCGGCCCTGGCCAACTATCGCGGCTTCCGGCAGCGCGGGTTCACGGTGGCTGGCGTCTATGACAATGACCCCCGAAAAATCGGCCAGCCGTGGGGGGAATCCGTGGTGCGACCGATGGCCGAACTGGAAGGCGATATGGTGCACCTCGAGGCCCCGATCGCGGTGCTGGCCATCCCGGCCGATGGGGCTCAGGCCGTGGTCGACCGCCTCGTAGCGGCAGGCGTGCGTGCGGTGCTCAACTTTGCGCCCGCCCAGATCACCGTTCCGCCGCACGTGAACCTGAAAAGCGTGAACATGGCGATGGAGCTCGAAGGGCTGTCCTTCGCGCTCACCAACCCCGGCTATCTCGACGAAGGCGCGGCGTAAAGCGCCCGGACGAGGCGAGCAAACTCGACCGGCGTGAGCGTCTCGGGGCGCGCCATTGGATCGAGCCCGCAGCGCGTCACCACGTCGAGCGCCCGCTCCGCATCCAGTGACGCCACGGTGCGGATAACGCGCACCAACTGCTTCCGACGCAGACCGAACGCCGCGAGCACGAAGCTCCGGTAGCGCTCCTCGAGCTCCGGCTCGATAGCCGCCTCGGCCTTGGGCGTAATGCGGACCACGGCGCTATCGACCGCCGGGGGTGGGTTGAACGCCCCCGGAAGCACTTTTCGCAGGAACTCCACGTTGACCACAGCCTGCAGATTCACGCTCAGCGCCCCATAGGTTTTGTCGCCCGGCGGCGCCGCCATGCGTTCAGCCACCTCTTTCTGCACCAGATACACCGCCCTCTCTGGCCGCGGTAACTCTAACGCATGAAAGATGATAGGCGTGGTGATGTAATACGGAACATTACCTGCCAGGACGTAGGGTCCCCCCGCCAGATCCGCCAAGGTCGTCGTGAGCACGTCCGCCTCGACGATCTCGACATTGGGGCGATCGGCATAGCGGGCCCGCAGGTGCTGCACCAGATCACGATCCACCTCGATCGCCACCACGCGGGCAGCGCGGGCGACCAGACGGTCGGTGAGGGCCCCACGACCGGGACCGATCTCCACCACCGTCGTGCCCGACAGGTCACCCAGCGCCTCGACGATGGAGTCGAGGACCCGCGTATCGGTCAGAAAGTGCTGGCCGAACCGCTTGCGCGGGGCGGGCAATCGATTGGCCGAGGCCGACGATCGGTGTCGCATCAACGCTCCATCAGGGGCGGTCCACCACGACCACCGTGCAGTCGTCACGCAGCGCCGTGCGCCCCACGTGACTGTTCAGTTGGGCGAACACCGCCTCCAGGATGTCATCCGGCGTTTCCCCGTGCCGCATCCCGCCGAGCGTACGAAGCACGGCGTCCTCGGTCAGACGGTCATCGGCCGCGTTCCGGGCATCCACCACCCCGTCGGTCAGAAACACCAACCGGGAGCCGGGCTTCCACGTCATCACGCTTTCTTCGATCGTATCCTCGCACCAGCCAAGTGGCGGGGCAACCGCGGCCAATCGCGTCACCTGCCCGTCTGCCGTCAGCGCGAACACGTGTGGGTGACCGGCATTCGCATAGCGCACTTCGCCGGCCCGCGCGTCGATGACGGCATAGCACATCGAAATCGACATCTCGGTCGATTCGAGTTCGTCCTTCAGGCTCCGCTGCACCGCTTCCACCGCGATCGACGGGTCATAGGCGGACTGCACATGAATACCGGCCGCGCTCAAGGCCAGCGCCATGATGAGCGCCGACGGGTACCCGTGTCCGGAGACATCGCCGATAAGGACGCCCGTGCGGTCACGATCGAGGCGCGCCAGCAGAAAGAAATCTCCCCCCACGCTCTCGGCCGGGACCACCCGGGCCGCCGCTCTGGCTTCCGGCTGCACCACGCGCGGGTTGGGCAAGAGCTTGAGCTGCAACTCGTTGGCGAGCTGCATCTCCCGCAGCATCTGCTGGCGGTCCATCGCCGCCCGTACCAGACTCGCATTGTGCATCGCCGTACCGATCTGCGTACTCACGGCCATGGCCAACTTGCGATCGCCGGCGGTAAACGGCTGCCCACCATCGCGCCCCCCCAGTACGAGTACCCCCAGGGGAACGACTGGTTGCTCGAGCCCGCGACGCGTCGGGATGGCGAACGTACCGGTAATCCCGGCCCCGCTGCTCGGTCGCGTGATGGCCACCGCCAGTAGCGGCGCCCCGCGACCGGACAGAATGGCATCGCTCGCGGCGGCTGCCAAACCATCGTCGGCACAGGCACTCCCCGAACGGAACGCCCGCACGGCGATGTGCTCCCCATGGTCGAAGGGCACCGGATCATACGCGAGCTCCCCGAGCCCCAGCGACGCGATCGGCACCAACACATTCTGTGCCCGATTGGTCTGGAGAAACACGGCCCGCTTCGCGCCGACGGTAGCCGCCAACTCGATGAGCAGCGTCTCCGCGATCTCCTCCACCGAGGTGCTGCTCCCCAGCAGCTCGCCGATCGCGTACAGGAGATTGATCTCTTCGTACCGTTCGACCAGCTCGCGGGTGGCTCCATCTCGCTCACGCGTGAGCTTGCGCACCACCGGCAACAGCCTGCCAAGGAGTCGATCCGCGTCGGCGGCGTGCCCCGGTTGCACGAACAGCCACCCCACGCTGTCACCCGTGGTCACCAGCTGCGCGTGGAGCGCGTGCGTTCGCGCCCACGTGGCGACATCCCACGCCGTCGCGCCGGCCTCCGTGCGTGCGGCAAACGCGCCGGATGACGCCCCTAGCAACGACGGGGCAACCGTGCCTTCCCGACGCTCCCAGATGGCCGCTTCACGCCCGGTGGCCTCGAGAAACGCGGCCAGAAGGGCGGCGACCTCGGTCATACCCGATGGAGGATCAGTCGGAGCAGATGCCCCGCGTCGAGACAGCAGTTTTCGACGCGATCCATCAACTGCCGCATCAGAAAGATCCCTCGGCCGTCTTCCCGCTCGAACCAATCCGCATGGTCGGGCGTGCGCTCGCACTCGGCCAGCTCGAACCCGGAGCCCTCGTCGGTCACCTCCACGACGAGGCGCTCAGGCGAGACCTGCACGGCGAGCGTCACCTGGCGCGTGATGTCGCCGCCGTTCCCCTGCTGCATCGCGTTCGCGAGCGCCTCGGTGACCGCCACGGGCACGTTCAACCGACAGTGCCGCGCCGAGAACCCGGCGGCCTGGCACATGTCGACGATCTGCTCGACCACCGGTGTGATGAGCCGCGTGTCGGACGCCAGCGCCCACGAGTGGGAGGTCGACTGCACCGGGGACACCCGGAGCCGGGTTCGGGTGGCCACGAAGGTCAGCGGGTACCGAGCGCGTCCGCGCGTGTCGCGTAGAGGGGAAAGAGCGCGTCGAGCCGCGTCAGTTCGAACAACGTGCGAAGATCGTCGTTGAGACCGACCAGCCGCAGATCCCCACCCGACTCGCGCAGCCGCCGGCTCAATGACACCAATGCGCCGAGCCCTGAGCTATCGATGTAGCCAGACGTGCTGAAGTCGGCGACCACGAGTTTGACCCCCTGCTCCACGGCATCGAGAATCGCCTGCTTGAACTCCTGACGGTTGGTCACCACCAGCTGACCGTCGACCGTGACGATGAGCACGTCGTCCGTGCGTTCGAGGGAGAAGCTCATGCCTTGCTCAGAACCGGGGAAAGAAACGAGTCACTCGGCGCGACCCGCCTGCAGGGCGGTGATCGCCGCGACATGCACAATGTCGTCGGCCGTGGCCCCGCGGGACAAGTCACTGCACGGTTTGGCCAATCCCTGGAGGATGGGGCCGATGGCCATGCCATGGCCAAGCCGCTGGGTGAGCTTGTACGCGATATTCCCGGCGTCGAGCGAGGGAAACACGAGGACATTCGCGACCCCCGCAGCTGGCTCCCCCAACGCCTTGCGGCGGGCGATCTCGGGGATCAGCGCGGCATCGACCTGCAGTTCACCAGACACGATCAGCTGCGGGGCCTCCGCGCGAACCATGGCCACGGCTTCGCGCACCTTGCTGACCGACGGGCCGTCCGCGCTGCCCATGGAGCTGAACGACAGGAATGCCACGCGCGGCTCGTCGCCCACGATGCGCCGCCGATCGGCGGCCGCGGCGAGGGCGATGTCCGCGAGCTGTCGGGCCGACGGATCGGGCACCACGGCACAATCGGTATAGGTCAGCACCTCGCCGACGTCGCCCCGGAACGGCGGCACGATGAGGTAGAACGACGACGACACCGTCTTCACGCCAGGAGCCGCCCCGATGGTCCACAAGGCCGCACGCAGCACGTCGGCCGTCGTGTGCACCGCTCCGGCCACGCATCCGTCCGCTTCGCCCAGCGCCACGAGGCTGTCGGCGAAGTAGAGCGGATCGCGCGCCAGTCGCTCGGCGTCTTCTCTGGTGAGCCCGC
>NZ_JBIJAW010000110.1:0-9750 GCF_044345575.1 Gemmatimonas sp. | reverse complement strand
GCCGTGACCGTGAGCACGCCGGCCCTCGAAAGCACCCTCGTGTCAGGACTCGATCCCGCCACTGGGGCACGCCTCGTTTGGAAGCACACGCCCGTGAAGCGGTAGTCGTCAACCGGTAGTCGTCAGCCGGTAATCGTCAGCCGAGCTGTTCGTAGGGAATTTCGGGGAAGGGCGGCAACCCGGCCGCCTGCGCCACCGCGAGCAGCCCCTCGCGTGTGTGGAACTCCATGCCGTCGCGCTCCACCACCACGGCCCCGGGATATTGCGGCGCGAGGCGACGGAACTCCGCGTCGATGAGGCGGAAGCGCTCCACCATGCGCTCCACTTCCTCGTGCGGACGGCGCCGCATGCGGATGTGCTTCTCGATCGTATCGGTGCCCGAGGTGAGCACGATGGTGCAATCGGGTTGCCACGTAGCGCCCATCGTCACCACACCGCGCAACGCCGCATGGGTCTCCGGCGGATACTCCGCGATGTGCGCTTCGAGCGTGATCTGCGCGCCCTCGATGAGCACCACGGCGCCGGGCTCGTCGTGCTTCGCGGCGTACCGGTAGTTCGCATCGTACAGCCGGGCGAAGTACGCTGTCACGCCCACGGGGTTGTGTCCCGCCTCGATGTCGGCGAGCACCCGCGGGTCCCACACGCCCTGCTCACCTTCGCCGTACGAGCCGTTGCGATACAAGTCGCCCAACTGACGCACGAGTGTGCTCTTGCCGATGCCGGGCCCACCTACAATGGCAACGCGCACTTACTTGCTGCTCGAGCCGGCGCGCGACGCCTGCATGGCCCGTTCGGCCGACCGCTGCGCCGCCGACACTTCCGCGGGTGACAGCGTGAGCGGAGTGACGGCCATGGGGAGCGTGTCCGACACGTAGCGATTTCCGCGCACCGTGAAGGCCTGCGGCGGCAAGCCAAGCACCGACTTGCCGTACAGCACGCGGTAGAACACGCTCGCCGCGAGATAGGTACCGATCGGCGACGGATGACTGCCGTCGTCGATGTACAACTCGCTGGCCGGCGATTCCTCGCGCATAGCCGTCCACGCGGCGCCGACGGGTACCAGTGTCGCGCCGAGCGAGTCCGCGAGTTTCGCGTACGTGGCGGCAATCGTGCCGCTGGTCTGCGGCGTGTCGCGGCGCGGCCAGGTCACATAGAGCAGAATCTTCGAACCCGCCTTGCGCGCCATGTTGCCCAGTTGGGTGCCGTACTTGAGCACCGTATCCGGTTGCTGGATGGGCGCGAGACTCTGGTCCTGCAGCACCACGTAGTCCCAACGTTGCCCGAGCAGCTCGGACATATCGCGGCGTGCCGTGTGACCGCGCAAGAACTGACCACCCTTGAGCACGGTGGTGATCGCCGGCACACGATTCTCCCCCGCGGCGAGCGCCAGCAGCGTGAGCGTACGCGGCAGATCGTTTACATAGGTGTAGCTGTTGCCGATCCACAGGATGCGCAGCGGCGCATGCGCTGCCGCCACGGCGGGCGTGGGCGACGCCGGCTGCTGAGCACCGAGAGCCGACGTACGGAGCAGCACACCCCACACGAGGGCACCCAGCACCACGGGACGCGCAAGACGAACGGTCATGATCTGAGAGAAGGAGGGTTCGCGCACAATCTAGTCGGAGGCGCGTGCCTTCTTCGACGCGAGTTGGATCCCGGCAATCACCATCGCCAGCGCCACGAAGAGCCGCACCCCGGCGGACTCACCGAGCAGGACGACCCCCAGCGTGATGGCGGTGATGGGATTGAGGGCGAGAAACACCGCGACCCGTGAGGGCGTGGAGTGGCGCAGGGCCCAGATCCACAAGCCGAACCCGACCGCCCCGCCGAAGATGCCGAGGAAGAGCACAGCGGCCCATCCCAACGGCGTCACCATGGGGAGGCGCGAGAACAACCCCTGCGCGAGCGCGAGCGGCGCCAGCGCCACCGTGCCAGCCAGCATCGATTGCGCGGTAATCGCCAGCGCATCGTACCGTGCGAGCAGCGGCCTCGACCACACGTTATAGGTCGCGCCGCACAACGCCGTGGTCCCGATTTCGAGATACCCGACGAGCGGGTTCGACACCCCCGTGGTGGCGTCACCCGTTGGGACGAGCGCCACCGCGAGCCCCGCAAAGGCGAGGATTTGCCCCAGGATGGTGCGGGTACGCAGCGGTTCGATACCGCGCCACACCGACAGCGCGAGCGTCACGAGCGGATTCGTGGCCGCAATCAGCGCCACCTGCGCCGTCGGCAGATGCGTGAGCGACGCGCTGAAGCTCCACGGAAACACGCCGAAGAAGAGTACGCCGAGCAGGGCCACCTGCAGCCGGTCGCGCCCGGGCATCACCGGAAAGGCGCGCCGCCCCAGTACCACCAGCAGGCACGACGTGGCCACCACGTAGCGCACGAAGGCCAGCACCACGGGTGTCGTTTGCGGCACCACGTAGCGCGTGGCCACCACCGACGCCCCGAAGAAGATGCTGGCTGCACTCGCCGCCAACGCCGCGCGGGAGGCAGTGGCGTGGCCATGGAGGCTCGGCGTGGAAGTGGGTGGCGCGGACACCTGCGGGATATGACAGGGTGCGCCGGCAGAAGCCAGTCGCCGCGGGAGATTTCCGCTCAGCGCCCGGTCGCGAGTGGCCGCACCGTGTCCAGCAGGATCTGCAGAAACCGTCCCGGCTCCTCGAGCATGGGCACGTGCGCCGACCAGCCGAGCGTCACGAAGTGCTTCGTCGGCGCCTCGATACGCGCCACGTAGTCACGCGCCGGCTCGTAGGGGGTGTGCAAGTCGTGTTTCCCCTGCATCACCACCACCGGCACCTTGAACTTTGTTGGGAGCGGAGACGCGCCACGCCCCACCAGCGTGCGGGTGGTCCACTGCGTGGCCGCCGTCTGCGCCGCGATATCGGCGCTCGTGTACTCCGGCGCCCATTCGGGCAAGGCGAACAGCAGATCGAAGGTGGGCTTGCCGTACCAGCCGCCATTGAACACGCGCGCCCACTTTCGCGTGAGCAGCACGGACGTCACCGGCGCGCCGGGGCGTGGATACGGCGCGATGGAATCCAGCTCGCGCAGCGCGTCGCGATTGTTCGCGGCCACGGCCAGCTGGCGAAGCCGCGTGTACAGGTAGTCCTCACCACTGCCGCTCACTTGCCCCACGCCCACGTAGGAGTGCAGCCACTCCGGTCGACGATCGGCGAGCGCCATGCCGATCATCGTGCCATACGAGTAGCCCATCACGATCACCTTCTCCACGCCAAGCTGCTGACGCACCCACGCCACCATCGCCTCCGCGTCACCCACGAGGCGGTCGAAGGTGAGCGTCGGCGCGAGTGCGGCGCGATCGGCGCTCACGGCGTTCTTCCCCACGCCGCGCTGGTCGTAGTGCACCACCGTGAAGAAGTCCTCCCACGGCGCCTGATAGGCCCACGCCATCGACATGGTGGGCGTGCCCGGTCCGCCGTGAATCATCACGATCACCGGGTTGGACCGATGCTTGCCGCGGATCGACACCCACTGCGTGGTGCCGTCGATCGTCACCGGCTCGAGGCGCTCGATGCCATCGGGCGTGTGGATGCGCCGCAATTCGCCCAGACGCGCGGCCACGGAATCGCGCGCCGTGGTGGGTACGGTGGGCGTTGGCGGCGCCGACTGTGCGCGGGCAGGGCGGACACCAATCGTGGAGTGCAGCGCCGCGAACAACACGCCGAGCGCGAAGCCTCTGCATTGGCGGTGGCGCATCAGGACATCTCCGAAGAAAGCACGGACAATGTTAGGTGGTAGGCTGCCGTGAGCCCGGCCGGGCCGACGTGTGAGGGTCGTGTCCAAGCCGTTGCCGGCCGGCGCATCCGTCAAGAACGAGCGCACAGCGTCGATGGCATTCAATCCACGATGAAGAGGCGCGCGCCGTCGGCTGTGGTGGAACGGTGTGGCATTGTGTCGTCGGCCACCTGATAGCTCATGCCGGCGGTGAGCCGAACGGTACGGCCATCGGCGAGCTCCGTGTCCAGCACGCCGTCCAGCACAAAGAGGATGTGCCCCTTCGCGCACCAGTGGTCGGCGCGATAGCCGGGCGAGTACTCGACCATGCGCACGCGTATGTCACCGGCGTGCTGCGTCCGCCAATGCGCGACGCCACGCTCGCCCGGATGCACCGTGGGTTCGATGCTCGCCCAGTCGACCGTCGCAAAGGGAATGTTGGTAAGGTGCACAGTGGCCTCAGATCGATTGACACACGGAATTGCTCTCAGTACCGGAACAACCGGCTGATCTTCACCACCGTGTACACCGGCTCGTCGAGTACGCCATCGAGACGGGTCATCTGGCGGGAAAGTGGGAGAAGCGCGGATCGGCGACCCACTGCACTGACGCCGATCGCCGGCAGTTCGTTGGCGCGTACCGGCTCACCCCCCGCAATCGGTCGCCGGTGTTGCGCGAAACGTGCCGCCCCCGCATCCCCTCACCACTCGGCGGAACCGGCGGTACGTTCCCGCGTTCGCCATCACCATCTCCGGGGGAGACGTGCTCCGTACGCCACTTCGCTTCAGCATCCTCGCGCTCATCGCCATCGGGACGAGCGCCTCGCCAGTCCACGCGCAGTCCCGTGGGCTCACGCCGAAGGACGCCATGCGTCTCGTGAGTGTGGGCGACGTGGCCCTCTCGCCCACCGCTGCGCACGTGGCCTTTACCGTGACCACCGTCAACGAGAAGGCCAACAATCGCAGCACCGCTCTCTGGGTCCGGGCGCTGCGCGACGGCAGGCCGGTCGGCGACGCGGTCCGCTTCACCGATCCCACGCGCAACTCCAGCGCACCGCGCTGGTCCCCCGACGGCGCGGTGATCGGCTTCACCTCGCGCCGCGGTGACGAGGACGCCTCCACCTGGTTTCTGCGAGTCGGAGGACTCGGCGGCGAGGCCTATCGCATCGAGGGCGTGCGTGGCAGTCCCGTATGGTCACCCGACGGCAAGTTCATCGCGTACACCGCGGAGCCCGAGCGCAAGGAGAAGCCATCGGCCAAGGCGCTCCGCATTGCCCCCAACGGCATCACCAAGCCGCTCGACGCCGAGCGCTTCGACGGCTACCAGATCACGCATCTGCGCTACAAGCGCGATGGGACGTTCAATTTCCTGCCGCACCCCGAGCTCGTGCCCAAGCGACAGCTGTTCGTCGTAACCTCGTCGGGGGGTACCGCCAAGCAGGTCACGTCGCTGCCGCATAATGTCGGTGCGTTCGAGTGGGCGCCCAATGGCGCGTACTTCGTGTACGCGGCAAACCCGCGCGAGGACGACGACCTCAATCTCGATCCCACCACACGCATCTTCGTGGTGCCCGTCGACGGCGGTACGCCGATGCAGGTGCTCGATATCCCCGGTGGCGTGAGTGCGCCAGCCATCTCCCCTGACGGTACCAAGCTCGCCTTCCTCAACACGGCGGCGTGGAACGCGGAGACCGAGCTGCATGTGGTCGACATCGACGCGCGGGGCATCGCGCGCGGCGCCTCGCGGAATCTCACCGCCTCGTGGGGACGTACCGCCGCCGCCCCATCGTGGAGTCCCGATGGCCGCTATATCCGCTTCACCGCCACCGTACAGGGCAACGCCCATGTGTACGAAGTGCCGGCCGCGGGTGGCACCGTGCGCCAGGTCACGAGCGGCGATCGCGTGCTCGACGATGTATCCGTGTCCGCGAGTGGCCGGTTCATGGCGTACAGCGCCACGTCACCCGTGGCGCCGGCCGACGTGTTCGTGGCCGACCGCACCGGTGCCGGTGAAGTGCGTGTCTCGGCGTTCAACGACTCGCTGCTCACGCGCATCGCGCGGCAGCCGGCGCAGCACGTCACCTGGACGGTGCGTGACGGCACGCAGATCGAAGGGTGGGTGATCGCCCCCGTGGGCTATGAGCCCGGGCGTTCCTATCCCATGGTCCTCAATATCCACGGCGGGCCGCACTCGGCGTACACGAGCGCATTCTCGGCGGGCTTCCACCAGCTCTCCGCATCGGGCTTCTTCGTCTTCTATCTCAATCCGCGCGGTTCCACCGGCTACGGCAATGCCTTCAAGCATGCCATCCAAAACGCGTGGGGCATTGTGGACGAGGAGGACTTCATCACCGGCGTGGAGACAGTGCTCAAGCGCTTCCCCGACATCGACCGCACCCGACTCGGGGTGATGGGCGGCAGCTACGGCGGCTTCATGACCAACTGGCTCACCTCGCGCACCAAGCTCTTCGCCGCTGGGGTGACGCGCTCGTCCATCGCCAGCTGGGAAGCCATGGCCGGCACTACCGACTCCAACCAGCCGCAGCGCGCCTTCGACGGCGCGTATCACGAGCAGCGTGAGACGTGGCGCAAGAACTCGCCCATCTCGTACGTGGAGAACGTGAAGGCACCCACGCTGGTCATTCACGGCGAGAACGACTTCCGCACCCCGCTCAGCGAAGGACAGATCTGGTACGCGTCACTCAAGAAGCTCGGCGTGCCCACCGAGTTCCTCGTGTACCCGCGCAGCGGTCACGGCATCACCGAACCTTGGCTCGCCGCCGACGCGGCCGAGCGCAGCCGCCAGTGGATGGTGTACTGGCTCATCGAGAAGCCGAAGCAGCGGACGACGCCATGAGCTATCCATTCGATCTTCAGCCCACCCTGGAAGGCCCCACTTTGGTGGTGCGCCCACTCGTCGCCGATGATCTCGAGCCGTTGGTCGCGGCCGCGAGTGATCCGGAGATCTGGGCGCTGCACCCCGAGCCCACCCGATGGCAGCGTGAGGTGTTCACCACCGGCTTCTTCGTCGGCGCGTTGGCGAGCGGGAGCGCGTTCACCGTGGTGCACCGGGAGAGCGGCGCCGTCATCGGGTCATCGCGCTACTACGAGTACGAGGCCGAGTCGAACTCGATCTTCGTGGGCTACACGTTTCTCACGCGGGCGTACTGGGGCGGCGCCACGAATGGTGAGCTCAAGCAGCTGATGCTTGATTACGCGTTTCGCCATGTGGAGGCGGTGCAGTTCCACATCGGGCCCGAGAACTGGCGGTCACGACGGGCCGTCGAGAAGATCGGCGGCGCGTTCGTACGTGAGGAAGTCGTGACCAGAAACGACCGCGAGGAGCGGCGGGTGGTGTACCGGATAGTCCGGGGGTGACGTACGGGGGTCCCCATACCGTCCGTCACCACGAGGTCAAGCCGACCAGACCAGGCGACCCTCTCGGTCATGATGCAGTGGCTCGAGCTTCTCGATCTCTTCGGCGTTGGGGCCATGCACCGCTTCCCACAGTTCGCGTGCGTCGTGCAGGTTGATCCAGAACTGCGCCGACGTGCCCAGCACGCGCGCGAGCCGAAGTGCTGTATCGACCGTCACGCCGCGACGTCCGCACAGCAGATCGTTCAGCCGCTGGAGCGAAATGCCCAACCGCGCGGCAAAGGCAGTTTGCGTCATGCCGAGCGGTACAAGGAAATCCTCGCGCAGCACTTCACCCGGATGAGCCGGCGGCTCCGCCATCTGCTCGACCCGTGGGCGGGGAATGAGCGTCTGCATCGGCTTGGTGGTCATGGGCGTGAAGGCGTGTGGTCAGTGATGCGCGGTCGTCGTACACGGGTCGTCATGCGTGGTAATCGGTTAACTCGACACGCGTGGGCCCCTCAGTGGTCCAAACAAAGCATAGGCGATACCGATCATTGACGCTGATCGAGTGCTGCCCCTTTCGATCGCCTTTCAGAGGCTCCAAGTGGTTACCCGGTGGGTTGCGCAGGTCGTCCAGCGCCACAGCCGCATCGAGCGCCGAGAGCTTGCGGCGAGCCACAGACCAGAGCGCCACCGCGGGTCGGTTGGCCTTGGTGTGTTTCCCCGCGAAGAGGTCGGCAGTGCCTTGGTCGAAAAAGGACTGGATCACACTTGAATGTATATACTATACATATAGCGTGTAAACTGGTCCGACTCCCCGAAACACAAAGCGGCGCCCCGACCAAGTCAGGGCGCCGCTTCGGTGTATTCAGTGGCTTGGGACGGAATCGAACCGCCGACACGCGGATTTTCAGTCCGCTGCTCTACCAACTGAGCTACCAAGCCGTCCAGGGGTGCGGGAGACCCGCTCCACCAGAGTCACGGAATATAGCCCGGCCCACACGGAAAGGAACCCACCCCGGCCGAGCAGTTCCCTCTCCGCCGGACCGCCTCCGTGCCCTCACCACCCTCGGCGAGCTCCGTGTCCGCGCGTTTCCCCAGCCGCTTCCCGCCGTTACCGCTCGTACTTCGCCGTGATGATGCTCTTGAGCCCGCCGCGCACGTTGAAGTCCCCCACCACCGTGAGCGCGTGCGGTTGGCACGCCGCCACGAGATCATCGAGGATGTGGTTCACCGCGCGCTCGTAGAAGATGCCGTCGTTCCGATAGCTCCAGAAATACAGCTTCAGGCTCTTCAGCTCGAGGCACTGTTCGGCCGGCCAGTACGTGATCTTGATCGTCGCGAAGTCGGGTGCACCCCCCTCCAGCAACTTCAGCTCGACCGCGTCCGTCTCCACGCCGCCCAATGGGCACAGCGACGTGAATTCGTCGGTCTCCATGTAGATCTCGTACTTCCGGTCCGCATACGGATTCGGAAAGGTTTCCAGCAGTTGTGGCTTGGGCATGTCTGAAACGTAAATGAGCCGGAACGAAAACGGGCGCCGCGTGGGCGCCCGCTGGAAGAAACAACGATCAACGACTCACGACGGTTCGCGGAGTCGCTTGCTCCAGTCGTCGAGCATCAGCCGCTCGGCTGGCGTGAGACTGTCGATCCCCGTAGCCGCGATCTTGTCGAGCACCGCGTCGAGCGCCGTGCTGGCCACCGGCACCGGGGCCGGCGCAGGCGCCGGTTTCGGCTTGGGCTGCGGCTTGGGCGCCGGGCGCACGCGCGCCATCGCCGCCTTGCTCTGCGCCACGATGTCGTCGGTCTCACGCTCGCGCGTTTCACGTTCGCGCGGCCGGCTCGACTTGGGCACCGCGCGCGGCGGCTCGTCGCCATAGTCGGGCGCCTGCACCATGCGGCTGCGGAAGCGATCGAGGGTGCCCACGTTGGGCGCGCGCAGGTAGATCCACCCCGCCACCATGCCGCCGAAGTGCGCCGCGTACGCCGTGCCCCCCGCGCTGCCGCCGTCGAGCACCGTCATGGTGATGTTGATGAGCGCCATGAACACCACGAGCCACTTCACCTTCATGGGCACCACGCCGAAGAACAGCACCTCGTCGTCGGGCCAACGGCTCGCGTACGCCACCGCCACACCAAGGATGGCCGCCGACGCCCCCACGAGGATGCCGCCGTTGGGCTGGAACATGTAATGGAAGGCCCAGCCGCCCAGCCCGCACCACAGGTAATACCAAGTGAACGTGCTCGCGCCCCACGCCCGCTCCACGCGCGGCCCGAACAGCCACAGCGTCCACATGTTGAGCAGCAGGTGTACCAGCCCGCCGTGCACGAACATGTAGGTGACGAGCGTCCACAACGCGCGCGACTGCAGGTCACCCGACGCGTAGCCCAACCAGCTGGCCATGTTCGCGTCGCCCACGAGCGTGGCCTGCACGAAATACACGGCCACACACAGCCCGATCAGCCAGTAGACGGCGCTCGGACCACGTGAAGACTCGAAGTCGTCGTAGGTGACGTAGCTCATCTCAGTTCAACAAAGACCACGCGGTCAGCGATCCCGGCCGGCACCCGCAGCACGCCTGGCCAGCGCCAGATGCACGATGCGCTCGCACAGATCGGGAAACAAGACACCGGCCGCCGCCGCGGCCTGTGG
>NZ_JBIJAW010000393.1:0-2920 GCF_044345575.1 Gemmatimonas sp. | reverse complement strand
CGCGATCTGATCGACGAGGTGGGCCGCGATGCCGTGCGCTACTTCTACCTCATGCGCAAGGGTGACTCGCAGCTGGTGTTCGATGTGGATCTCGCCCGCAGCCAGTCGGAAGAGAACCCGGTGTACTACATCCAGATGGCGCATGCACGCATGTGCGGCATCTTCCGCGTGGGGGAGATCGACGCGTCGACCATCACCGGCGAAGGCGTCGATCTCGGTGTGCTCAGCGAGCCGGCCGAGCAGGAGCTGGTGAAGCAGTTGCTCGACTTCCCCAGCATGGTGAAGGGCGCGGCCGAGAATCTCGAACCGCACCGTATTGCGGGCTGGCTGCTGGAAACGGCGCGCGCGGCCCATACCTGGTACCACAAGCATCACGTCCTCGGTGAACCCGAGGCCATCACTCGTGCGCGCCTTGTATTGGCGCGCGCCTCGCAGCTCGGTATTGCCGCCGGTCTGCGCATTCTCGGACTGTCTGCGCCGGAGCGCATGTGAGCACTGCTGCAACGAGCATCAAGAATCCCGTGCTGGTCGTGGGCTCCGTTGCCCTCGATTCGGTGGAGACGCCGTTCGGCAAGGCCGACGAAGTGCTCGGCGGGTCGGGCACGTACTTCTCGTCGTCGGCGTCGCACTTCACGGACGTGCAGCTCGTGGGCGTGGTGGGCGATGATTATCCGGTGGAGAAGCTCGAACCGCTCGCCGCGCGTGGTGTCGACCTCGCCGGTCTCGAGAAGGCCACCGGCTCGAGCTTCCGCTGGCGTGGTCGCTATCGTCATGATCTCAACTCGGCGGAAACGCTGGAGACGCACCTCGGGGTGTTCTCGCATTTCCGCCCGAAGATTCCCGATCAGTTCAAGCGCTCGCCGTTCGTGTTTCTCGCGAACATCGACCCGCGGCTGCAGCTGCAGGTGCTCGAGCAGGTGGAAAAGCCGCGCCTCGTGGCCTGTGACACGATGAATTTCTGGATCGAGTCGCGCCGCCCCGAACTGGTGGAGCTACTTGGTCACGTGGACCTCATCACGCTCAACGATGCCGAAGCGCGACAGCTCACCGAGCACACCAACCTGGTGAAGGCGGCGCGCTGGATCATGGATAAGGGCCCCAAGCATGTGCTTATCAAGAAGGGCGAGCATGGAGCCTTCATGTTCACGCGCGAGAGCATCTTCTTCGCGCCCGCCTATCCGCTGGAAAGCGTGTTCGATCCCACTGGGGCCGGTGATTCGTTCGCCGGCGGTTTCATCGGCTACCTCGCCGCGACGGGCGACTTGAGCGACGCCAACATGCGCCGTGCAGTGGTCGTGGGCTCGGCGATGGGTTCGTTCGCGGTGGAGAAGTTCTCCAACGCGCGCCTGCTCGAAATCACGCGTACCGACATCGACGCGCGTATTCAGGAGTTCCGTCAGCTCGTGGCCTTCGATACGGAGCTCGGCGCATGAGCTCCGCGCGGAACGATACGCCGCTCGACTATCGCAGCGCCGGCGTCGACATCGATGCGGCCGACGATGCGAAGCACCGTCTGGCCAAGCTCGTGCAGAGCACTATGACATCGGGCGCGCGCGGCGCCTTCGGTGGGTTCGGCGGCATGTTCCGCGTGCCCGAGGGCTACAAGGCGCCACTGCTCGTGGCGAGCGCCGATGGTGTGGGCACGAAGATCAAGATCGCCATCGAGGCCGGCCGGCACGACACCATCGGTCACTGCCTCGTGAATCACTGCACGAACGACATCCTCGTGCAGGGCGCCGTCCCGCTTTACTTCCTCGACTACGTGGCGTTTGGCAAGCTCGAGCCGCCCGTGGTGGAAGGCGTCGTGGCCGGCGTGGCGGCCGGCTGCCGTGAAAACGAGTGTGCCTTGATCGGCGGGGAGACCGCCGAGATGCCTGGCGTATACACGCCACCCGATTACGATCTCGCTGGCTTCATCACGGGGATCGTGGAAGAGGATGCCGTGCTCGGCAGCGCTCGCGTGCAGCAGGGCGACGCACTGGTGGCACTCGGCGGCAACGGTCTGCACACCAACGGCTACTCACTGGCGCGACGCATCATCAGCGATCGTCTCAGGCTCGGGGTGCACGACGTGTTCCCCGATGCGAACGGCGCCACCGTGGCCGATGTGATGCTCAAGGTGCACCGCTCGTATCTGCAGTGCCTCAAGCCGGTGCTCGGGCACGTCCATGCCATGGCGCACATCACCGGCGGCGGATTGCCGGGGAATCTCAACCGTGCGCTCCCCGATACACTCGATGCCGACGTGGATACGTCCACGTGGACCGTCCCGAGCGAGTTTCAGGTACTCGCCGAGGCGGGGCAGGTAGCCTCGCTCGAGATGTTCCGCGCGTTCAACATGGGGGTGGGCATGGTCGTCATCGCGTCGCGCGACAACGTGTCGCATATCACTGCGCGTGCGGCGGCGTGCGGGATTGCCTCGTGGGAACTCGGCGCCGTCGTGCCTGGCACGGGGCGTGTTCGTCTCGACGGACAGGCGACCTGATGCGGACGATGCGTGGGCTGATGGGCTTCGTGGTCGCGGCGGCGGTGCTGCCGATGAGCGAGCTCGGTGCGCAGACCACGGCGGGCACGTGCGTCGCCACGGTGTCTGTCGTGGGGATCACCGCCGGTCAGGATGCGTGCACCAAGGCCCGCGATCTTTTTGCCTTCATGCTGCCTCAGGTCGGGGTGGCGCTGTCTGGAGGCAATCCGGTGCTCGGTGAAGGGGGCACCCTCGGCGGGTGGGGGAAACGCGCCGTGTCGGTGCGGGTGACCGCGGTGGACGGATCCATACCGGACAACACGGTGCCGATCGCGCTCCAGGGGGCGTCGCGGAGTTCGAACTTCGGGGCCATGCGCGCACCGGTGCCGGTGCCCAGTGTCGATGCGGCCATCGGACTCTTTGCGGGTATGCCGGCCGGGCTCACCAACCTGGGTG
>NZ_JBIJAW010000392.1:0-2924 GCF_044345575.1 Gemmatimonas sp. | reverse complement strand
CGTCGGGCTTCACCTTCTCGAGATCCTGCAGACGCAGCCACTGGGCGGCGAAGCGCGTGCTGAGCGCCTCCGCGCGCTTGTCGGCGAGCATGCGCTTTACTTCGGCGTTGAACACCACCGGCTGCGAGAGGCGCCGCTGCTTCGCGAGCGTGAGCAACCGCTCGTCGGGGATGGTGCTCCAGAGGAAGAACGAGAGGCGCGTGGCCAGCTCGAGGTCGTCGATCTTGAAGTCCTTCCCCTCGGCTACGCCGGCCGGCGTGCGCTCGAAGCGGAAGATGAAATGCGGGCTGGCGAGGATGGCCTGCACCCCGAGGCGCACGCCGTCTTCGAAGCCGTACTCGCCGCCGGCCTTGACGCCCTTGTCGTAGAACGCCATGAGGGCCGTGCGATCGGTCTCATTGAGCGGGCGACGATAGGCGCGCGTGGCGAGACGCTCGAGAATGTTCTGGGCGCACGCCCGCTGCGCAGCCGATGCCGTGGGCGCACACGTGAACACACGACGACGGCTCGGCGAATCGGACAGGCCGAGCACCTTGGTCGGGCCGGTGACCAGCACGTCCATAAGGTAGGCCGGCTCGGTGGTCCCGGCCGAGCCGTTCCCCTGCGACGCGCGCGACCACTCGTGCGGCTTGATGAGATCCTCGTACGGGCCGTCGACGTTCTTCACGAAGCTCACACTCACCGTGCGCTGACCACCCTTGATGGTGAGCGGCTCGGTGAGGAGATAGTCGGCGCCGAGCGGCAGGTCGGCTGATTCGCTGTTGCGGTTGACGCCGCGATCGTAGCGCAGCAGCGCCACGCGCTCACCGTCGACCGACACGTCCACGTCTTCGGTGGGGCGACCCACGCCGCCACCCACGTTCACGCGCAGCTGGTAGATGCCGTCGGCCGGGAAGGTGTGCCGGACCACCATACCACCACGCGTACCATACGGAGTGCCCTCCACATGGTCCCAGGGGTGCTGCGACGCGAAGGGCGACGTCTTGTAGAGCGTCTGCGACACGACCGCCTTGCGATCACCCAGCGCCATGCGGCTCACCGCCGCCGCTGCGTTGAGGTAGCCCTCGAGGAGCGTGGGCGACAGCGCCTGCACGTCGGAGATGTTGTCGAAGTTGGCGCTCTTCTGGTCGAGCGGCAGCCAGTCACCAGCGTTCACCTGCACGCCGAGCAGGTCGCGCAGCACGCGCTCGTACTCAGCGCGATTGAGGCGCTGGAACGACCGCGTACCCGGGTTGACGGGCACGGCGTCCATGGTGCTCTCGAGCGTTTCCACGAGCGCGAGCAGCGTGTCGCCAGTCGGGCGCTTCGACCCCGGCGGCGGCATCATCTCCGCGCGCAGCTTGCGGATGATCTTTTCGGTGGCATCGCTCTGCGTGGCGTTGGCGATGCTGTAGCCCTTGAGGCTCAGATTGCCGCGGCGCATCGTGGCGTTGTGGCACGAGCCACAGTAGCGCTGCACCGTGCTGTCGAGCGCGGCGATGGCCATGCCGCGCGCGCCGAATTTTGCCGGCGCACGCGTGGGCGTGATGGCGCGCGACAGCACCGGATGCTTGGCCGCCACGACGGGACGCAGCGGAGGCGTCGTCGTCGCGCGAGCGGGGATGACGGGATCAGCCGTGAACAGCGACGAGACCATCGTCACTGTTGCGGTCATACCCGACCATGCGAGAAGAACCTTCATATCCAGCCACTCCACGGAGTGCACGCGCGCGGTAGTCGAGGCCACTCATAGTGGCGACAACCGACACGCGCATGCGTCGTCAACCTGCGGGATCCTGCGTTGACACAGTGGCACCACGACCGGCGGGAAGGAGACCGGCGTGGGCGTACAACACGGACGAACGATCAGGACACCTCGGACGCCATGAAAAACAGGGCATGCGTGGTGTACTCTGGAAAATTACGCGAAAGCGTTGCAACCCGCTGTGATTTCGTTGGATAGCGGGCGCTAAGATCACCCCGGGCGGCGCCCCACGGCGCATCGCCGCGGTCAGTCGGCGGCGATGACGCGGGGTCGGAGCACCGCCGCGAGCACCTCGTGCACCGGCGTCGGCACGCCATACTGCTGCCCCAATCGGATCACGGCCCCGGTTTGGGCGTCGAATTCGCTGGGGCGCCGCGCGATGAGATCGCGTGCCATGCTCGTGCGTTCGTCCGGTGGCAAACTATCGTAGCGCTGCCAAACCGCGGCTTTTGCACCCACTGGCCACGGTACTCCAACGGCTCGCCCCACCGCGATGACTTCCTCGAGCGCTTGGTCGACCAAGGCCCGCGTGTCCGGTGTGCTTCGTACGGGACCGAACGACTCGCCGGAGGCTGCCCCCACCACGCCGATCGGCTCGATGAAGAGGAACTTCTCC
This sequence comes from Gemmatimonas sp., assembly GCF_044345575.1. Classification (GTDB taxonomy): domain Bacteria; phylum Gemmatimonadota; class Gemmatimonadetes; order Gemmatimonadales; family Gemmatimonadaceae; genus Gemmatimonas. Next base: position 564 of record NZ_JBIJAW010000392.1, on the reverse strand, counting down.
CACAGGGCGACGGCCATGTTGTCGGGGAGCAGGGCCTGCAGACCGGCGGCCGAAATGGCCTGCGCGATGGCCGGGATGGCGGCCGCCACGGCCGGCGCCGGCGGATGCCCCGCGCGCGGACCGAACTCGAGGAGCGGTACCACGGCGGTGTGTCGGACGTGCCCGGGGGCAGCCAGCCCGGCAATCACGCGGCAGACCCCTTCGACGACATGCTCGGGACCGAGGGCCTCGGCCAGCTGAATGCTGGCCTCCACGCCGTTCTGCGTCGGGATCACCACCGTGGCCGGCCCGAGGAGTGGAGCGAGCGAGGGGGCCACCGCCGCGACCTGCGTGGCCTTCACCGCGACCAGCACCAGGTCGACCGCACCAACGGTCGAAGGATCGTCGGTGGCCTGCACGGGCGAGAGGTGCACGTTACCGTGCACACTCTCGAGAAAGAGCCCCGTGCTGCGCAGCGTGGCCAGCGTGGCCGCGCGCGCGATGAATGTCACGTCGTGGCCGGCGGCGGCGAGTCGGGCGCCGAAGACGCCTCCCACCGCGCCGGCGCCAACCACGGCGATACGC
>NZ_JBIJAW010000109.1:0-9798 GCF_044345575.1 Gemmatimonas sp. | reverse complement strand
TTTGCATTCGTGGCCCCTGCGCGTGGGGCGCCCTGCATGTCAGGCGTCAGGGAGCGCTGGTGCCTTCGCGCCCGTAGCGGTCCTTGATGCGTACCACATCGTCGAGCTCGGGGGTGCTGGCCTCGAGTACATCGCAATCAGTCACCGCTTCCATGTAGTGAATCGTTCCCGGCGTGATGCGGAACGATTGCCCGGTAGACAGGGCCTGGTCACGCATCTCGGTATCGCCCGGCAGCTGGACCCAGTACTTCATCTCGCCGCTCAGCAGATACACGGTCTCGTCCTTGCGCTCGTGGTACTGCACGGACAGCGCCTGCCCGGCCTTGATGTGCAGGATCTTGCCCACGTAGCGATCGGTGTGCGCCCAGATGGTTTCGTGACCCCACGGCTTCGGCACATGGCGCACGTCGACTCGACCACTCATTCGCACATCCTCAAGGGGCAACGGTGAATTGCACGCGAGACCATCAGAACAGGACAAAACGAGACGACGCGGTGGTGCGACTCTCCACGGTGCCGAAGGGATCGAGCCATACATCCATCGGCGGCTCCGGGAGCACGATACGCACCGTCTGCCGGTCGGGCAACGGCTCCGCCCGCACCACGGTCCACCCGGAGGCGGTACGCACCCCGACCGGCATGGGATGACGATACGCGCCGCGGCGCTGCAACTGCACCGTCACGACCCACTGCTTCGGCCGATTCGCGACACTGTCGTCGCCGGCCCGTACGACCGTAGGGCGCTCGAGCACGTAGTCGATGGTGCCCGTGCTGTCGATCCACTGATCGAAGAACCAGCCCAACCGGGTCCCGGTGACACTCTCCGCTGTCCGTTGCATGGCCCAGCGGTCGACATGGCGGAAGCTCCAGCGTCCGTAGTACGTGCGCAGGAATACGCGGAACCGCTCCTCCCCCAGGACGTCGTGCAGTGCGGAGTACATGGCCGCCGCCCGGTCGTACACCATGGCGTCGTAATCCTCCTTCGACGCGAAGAGGTCCGACCGCAGTCCCAAGGGCGGCGCCCCGGTGAGCCGGGTGGCCTCTTCGATCGTGGCGGTGAACGCCTCGACGGCCCGCACCCGCCGCCGGACGGCGCTGTCGGGAATGGTCACGACATCGTGCCATTGCCGCGCTGCCCGTTGGGCCGCCAAAGGCACCCGCGCTTCCCCGCGCGACCACAGTTCCTGATAGGTGGTAAAGCCCTCGTCCATCCACGCGCTCTGCCACTCGTTGTTCGCCAGGAGCCCATAGGTGAACTGATGCCCGACCTCATGCACCACGAGCGACCGGTCCTCCTCGCCATCCATGACGAGCATGGGGAACTCGGTCCCGCTGGACTCCAACCGTTCGGCGATCGTGAGCTGCGGCCAGGCGTAGGGGCCGTAGAGCGATTCCAGCCAGGTCAGCGCGTGGCGTGCGTCGCCAAGGGTGCGCCCCGGCGACCAGCGTTCGTGCAGCACATGCAACGCCACGGTATCCCAACCGGGGCGGCCGTTACGCGGGCGAATCCACTGCCCGCCCTCGTACCGATAGTCGGGGGACACACTCCACCCGAAGTGGTGCACGTCGCGGGCGACGAAGCGCACGGTGCGATACCCCTTAAGCGCTGGCGCGCGCGGCGCCCGTGGGAGCCCCGCCAAACCGTAGGCCCGGCGCGCGTAGTCCGGCGCGGCACTCCCCGGCAGCCGAACCCGCTCCCAGCCGGGATCGCCGCTCACCGGCACGCCGGTGGACGCGATCACCTGGTCCGCGGGGAGCACGAAGGTCACGTCGAAGGTGCCGAACTCGCCGTACAGCTCTCCCTGAGCCACGAACGCGTTGGGCTTCCAGCCGTGGCGATCGTACACGGCGACTTTGGGAAACCACTGCGCAAAGTCGAAGTGCCGTCCACGACGTCCCTGCCGCCGCAGCACGGTACTCGGCCGCGCTTCCCACGACAGCTGCACCTCCAACTGCTGCCCGGGTGGCAGTGGCTGCCGCAGTTCGACCCGCACCACCGTGCTGTCCGGGGCCAGCGGATAGCTGAAGCGCAGGGGCTGCCCGTTGACGCGGGGCGCCGCGGTGAACCGTTCGAAGGCGTGGTCGGGGTCGTTCAGTCGCTGAAAACGCTCCTTGCCTTTCGCCTCATCGTCGGCGCTCCAGCGGGATCCGGGGCGAAAGGCGTTGAGATGCTGATGGAGCCACAGCTCACGCAGCGTGTCGGGGCTCGCATTCGTGTAACGCAGCGCGCCCTGCGCCTTCACCAACCCGCGGGCCTCGTCGAGTTGCGCGACGATCTGATAGTCGGCCCGCTGCTGCCAGTACCCGGTGGTGGTACCGGACGGCGGGGTGGTGGCGGGTGTTTTGGGCAGGCGCGGCGACGCGGCGCCCTGATTGGGGAGCGTAATCGCCTGCGCGCCGAGCGTGTGCCGTGGCGCGCCCATCAGGGCGGCGAGGGCCGCCGAGGCCATCAGCGTGCGTGGAAAGAGCAGCGCTCGCATGCCGGAGAGGTATCGGGGAGAGGGAGGGAAGCACGACGGGGAGTGCCCCAGCTGGTGAGGCACTCCCCGTCGAATGGTGTCACGTGAAACGGCGCGTGTGGCCGCCGGGATCAGGCGCGACCGGTACCCATGCGCGTGCGCAGCTTCGAGAGCTTGCGACGCACCGAGCCGTCCATCACGGTGTCACCCATGCGCACCACGACGCCACCGATGATGGTGGGGTCGATGGAGACATGCGGTACCACCTTCTTGCCCACCACCTTCGAGAGTCGGTCGGCGATCATGGCCGTTTCCTCGTCGGCGGTGGTCCGCGCCAGCGTGACCTTGGCGTGCACGATGCCCTCGGAGGCATCGAGCAGCGTGTCATACTCGTTGGCAATGGCCGGGATGAGCGTCTGCCGACGATTCTTCACCAGCTGCTGCAGGAAGCGAAGAAAGAGGCGGGGGACGCGCTCGCCGAGCGCCTTGCCGAGCACGGCCGACTTGGCATCACCGGCGATGCGCGGCGACTCGAGGAAGCTGGCGAGCGTCGCATCGGTGGAGATGGCGTTGGCCAGCTGGCGCAGCATCGTGCCCCACCCCGCCGCGTCGTCCGCCTTGCGGGCGAGCGTGAGCAGCGCCTCGGCGTAGTTGCGAGCGACGGATTCGCCCTGCACGCCGGCCGGCATCAGCGACCTGCCTTGCTGTCGAGCGACGCGAGGAAGCTTTCGACGATCTTGCGGTTGCCGGCGGAATCGAGGTTCTGCTCGATCACGCGGGAGGCACCAGCGATCGCGAGGTCCACCGCTTCCTTGCGGAGGTCGGCAATCGCGGCGGCCTTCTCGCCCTCGATGGCGCGACGGGCCTGCTCGATCATCTCTTCCTGCTGCTGCTTGGTCTGCGCGAGCAGGTCGCTGCGCATCTTTTCCGCGGTGGCGCGGCTGTCGGCGATGATCTGCTGCGCTTCAGTGCGGGCCGCCTCGAGCTGCGCGCGCTGCTGCGCCAACGCGGCTTCGGTTTCGGCACGATCACGCTTCGCGCCTTCGATCGCGTCGCTCAGCGCCTGTTCGCGGGCCTCGACGGCGGCGAAGAGCGGCTTGAACGCGAACTTGGAGAGCACGAACAGCAACAGCAGGAAGATGACCAGCGTCCACGCCATCACGCCGGTCGACGGCGCGAGGAGATCGACCGGGGCGCCTTCGGCAGCCCCGGACGCCATGGCGGGCGTGGCGGTGAGCATCAGCGAAGCAGCAAGCGCGCCGAACCGGCGGGCAGAAAGAGCGAACATGGAAGAGTCCACGAAGAGAGAGGGTGCGGCGGGGCGTCCGATGGGACGCCCCGCGCGCGGACACATCAGAACGTGATCTTGCCCTGAATCAAGAAGCCCACGACGACGCCGAACAGCGCGGCGCCTTCGACGAGGGCGGCGAGGATGAGGGCGGCCGTCTGGATCTTGCCAGCGGCTTCGGGCTGACGCGCCATACCTTCGACGGCCGAGCCACCGATGCGGCCGATGCCCATGCCGGCACCGATCACCGCGCCGCCGGCCGCGAGGCCGGCACCGATCATCGCGAGACCCTTCGGATCCTGCACCACCGGAGCGGCGGCCTGGAGGAGACCCATGATTTCCATCGTATAACTCCAAGAAGAAAGTCGTGTGTGTACTGCGCTCCCGACGGACGCTCAGGTCCGCATGTCCCGTCGGCGAGTCCGGAGACTCAACGGGTTTCGCCGGTCGCTCGACCGGCTACACGATCCTGGGCCCGGGAGTGGGGCGGTCGGATCGGAGGAAATGCTTCGTCGTGCGACTAGTGGTGCGCTTCGCGAATCTGCCCGATGAACACCGACGCCAGCAGCGTGAAGATGAACGCCTGCAGGAACGCGACGAACAGTTCGAGCATGCTGATGGCGGTGGCCATGAGGACCGGCACCGGCGTCAGCGCCCAGCTCTTGAACGTGAAGATGATGCCGATGAGGGCGAGCAACACGATGTGCCCGGCCGTCATGTTCGCGAACAGACGAATCGTGAGTGCGAACGGCTTGGACAGCTTGCCGACGATTTCGACCGGCGTCATGACGAAGAACATGAGGACGCGCATGACGAGCGGCAGATCCTTGTTCCAGTAGAAGATCGTGCTGAGATAGCCAAGACCGTTGGCACGCATCCCCGCCACCTCGACGATCACCGCGGTGATGATGGCGAGCATCGCCGTCACCGCGATGTTGCCGGTGGCCGTCGCGCCCCACGGCAGCATGCCGAGCAGGTTGCAGACGAGGATGAAGAAGAAGAGCGTGAGCGCGAAGGGCACGAAGCCCTCGCCGTGGTGCCCCACGTTGGGGAGCACCACCTCGTTGCGGAGATACAGCGCCATGGCCTCGATGGCCCCGGCGAAGCCCTTGGAGTGCCCCATGGTCGCGTGCTGCTTCTTCGACGCGTTGCCCGCGATGATGAGCAGCAGCGACACGATCACCGCCGCCAGCAGCATGAACACGACATGCTTGGTGGGCGACAGATCGACCGTGAGGGGACCGATGTGGATCGGTTCGAACTTCGGGAGCTCGATCTCGGCCGCGAGGTGCGAGTTGAGCGCCGGAATCTCGAGATGACGGCTGTCGGTGATGTGCGGCGTAATGAAGTCGACCGGCTTGTCCGAGGCCGCCGGGGCGGCATGCTCGGTGGCGGTAGCATCATGCTCCTGCGCGCCAACGGACAGCGGCGCAAAGGCGAGCATGGCGACACAGGCGAAACGCGACAGCGAACGGAGCATCAGCTGCATCCGGGAAGTTCAGTTCAGGAAGAGCGGCTCGACGAGTGTCGAGACGAAGTAGAACAGCACCAGCGACATCAGCGCAGGACCCACGAGAAGCCCCAGCGCCTTGATTCCGAGCAAGCCCCAGAAGGCGACCGACGCGAACCGCAGGATCACGCCCAGCCCCCACCCGGCAATCACGTTCTGCCGCGCCACGAGCCGCGCGATGAGAAACGTGAAGGTCTGCACGATGAACGCGAGCCAGGCACTCGCACGCACCGATCCCACGCCCGACACATCGGTCCAGACGAACCGCTGCAGTACCACCATCGCGCCGAACACGATCACCGCCTGCGCGACCGTGAACCCGACCAGCGCCTTCAGCATCCCGGACATGCCATCAACAGATTCCCGGGGCATGGCGTTTCCCGTCATGATTTCGGAGTCGTGTCGTGGTTACGTCGCGGCGAGCTACGCGGCGTCGTGAGTTGCCGGTAACTCAGATAGAAACTGCCTCCCCCGCCCACGAACACGCCGCCCAAGAGAAAGAGCGGCGCGGTGTCGAGCCGGCGATCGAGCCAGGTGCCGACCCACACAAAGAGCAGGATGGAAGCGAAGAACTGCGTCCCCAGCCCCGCCAGCGCCCACGGCGACACCTCGTCGTCCGATGGTTTGGAAACACGCGTCGGCTTTTCCGGGATTTCATCCATTCGTGGGCGGAACCTAGACGCTTGTGAAATTTTTCGCAAGCGAACTTTTTGACCGAAACCGAACAAATACCGGCATCAGTCCGAACTCCGCGAACCCCAACCCCCACCGTCACTTAGACGGTCAGATCGGTGTAAACTCGCTCTTGACAGTCCGAGCGACCGTTAATAACGTGGCCAAAGATCGAAATGTGATGCGCAAGCGCCCAACCGCATGCAGGACCATCGATTGGCGCCGATGCATCGCTCCCCCGACATTTCGCCCCGCTCACCGATGCTGTGGCGCATCACCGTTCCACTGCTGGCCGCTGCCGGACTCGTCTTTGCGTGTGGACCACGCACGCCGAGCCCGACCGCGAGCGCGCGCCCCAAGGCCGGCGCCGACAAGGGGGTGACTTCCCATGTCATGGTGGATACCGCGAACGGCTCGGTGCACTTCGCCATTCAGGTCGCGAATGACTCCCCGAAGCGCGTCGAGCTCCTGTTCCCCGACGGGCGGACCCACGACTTCGCGGTCCTCGACAGCGTCGGGCGGGAGGTATGGCGCTGGAGCCAGGGGCGGTTGTTCACGCAGGGGATCCAGAATCGCCTCCTCGATGCGCGCGACAGCGCCGTGTACGACGAGCGCTGGGAGCCCCCCGCTCCGGGGCGCTATACTCTCGTTGCGCAGCTCAACAGCGAGAACTATCCCGTGCAGCAGCGGGTCGCCTTCGCGCTCCGCTGAGCGCCGCGAGCGGTACATTCCAGAAGTGGACGCAACGGACGCCGCTTGGCGTCCGTTAGTGTTTCCGTAGCCATTGCCGCGACCATCCAACCCACGCACGTGACTTCGCCCTCCGAGACATCGCCGCCGGACGCCAACGACCTCGCGCTGCTCGATCGCCTCGCGCAGGCGCGCACGCAACTCACCGCGCAAATCGCGCAACGCATCGTGGGCCAGCATCACGTGGTCGACGATCTCGTCACCGCCCTCCTCGCCGGCGGGCACGCCGTGCTGGTGGGTGTGCCGGGGCTCGCCAAGACGTTGCTCGTGCAGACGGTCGCGCAGGCGCTCGACCTGTCGTTCTCGCGCGTGCAGTTCACCCCCGACCTCATGCCGAGCGACATCACCGGCACGGAGTTGATGGAAGAGGAGCCGGGCACCGGGAAGCGCGCGTTCCGCTTCGCGCCCGGTCCGGTGTTCGGCAACATGGTGCTCGCCGACGAAATCAATCGCGCCCCGCCAAAGACGCAGGCCGCGCTGCTGCAGGCCATGCAGGAGCGTACGGTTACCGTGGCCGGCCGCACGTATGAGCTGCCGCGGCCGTTCTTCGTGCTCGCCACGCAGAACCCGGTGGAACAGGAAGGCACCTACCCGCTGCCCGAAGCGCAGCTCGATCGATTCATGTTCGAGCTGAACATCGGGTATCCGACGCGCGAGGAAGAGGAACAGATCGTCCGCTCCACCACGGGCGACTCGCAGGGCACCATCACCCCGGTGCTCGGCGGCGAGGAGCTGCTCAAGCTGCAGCGGCTCGTGCGCCGGTTGCCGGCCCCGCCGAGTCTCGTGTCGTACGCCGTTGGCCTCGTGCGCAGCACCCGCCCCGATTCCCCGGAAGCCACAGCGCGGGTGAAGAAGTACGTGAGCTGGGGCGCCGGGCCGCGCGCGTCGCAGTATCTGGTCCTCGGCGCAAAGGCCCGTGCCGCCATGGATGGTCGCGCCATGCCCGACATCGCCGATGTGAAGAGCGTCGCCAAGTCGGTGCTGCGTCATCGCCTGGTGGTGAACTTCCAGGCCGAAGCCGACGGCGTGGCGACCGAGTCGCTCATCGAGCTGCCGTGAGGTAGCCCGCGGCGCGTTGGCGGTCAGTATCACACGGGCGGTACTCTTCACGGGTACCGCCCGTTTCGTCTGTCACCGAAGCGTGCAGCACTGGCATGTGAGGGCCCCCGTCCCCGTCCCGCGTGGGTCGTGCAGATGACGTCGAGATGACGCGGTGACAGGATGTTGCCCGCCGACCATCGTTCGTCGTCTGTCATCTCCGTCGGCTGACCATGCGCCCTCATTCCGTTGTCCCTGATCTGAGCGTTACACCTTCCTCTCCGATGGACGCCATCGACGAATCCGCCACCGATGCCGTGCCGCTCACGCTGCAGACGTTCGGCGCGGCGCGGATCATGCTGGGCGACCAGACGCTCGGCATGCACAATGCCCTGCTCTTCATGCTCGTGCTGCGGATGGCGTATGCGCCCTCGATGGCGGTACGGCGGGACACCGTGCTGGAGGAGTTCTGGCCCGATCAGGACGAAGTGCGACAGCGCGGCAATCTGCGGCAGGCGCTGTACAAGCTGCGCACCCTCGGCGTGAAGGCGGCGCTGCGTGGTGACGTGATCCAGCTGGACGCCATACAGGTGCAGCGTACGTTCTCGCTGGCGCCGTCGCTCGAGCATTTCGAGCGAGACATCACCCGCGGCACCGAACCGTATGGCACGTTCCTTCCTGACATCACGCCCCCCACGCCCGCGCTCTGTGAGTGGATCGAGCGCACGCGAGAGGCGATGCACGGGGCCGTGCGCCGCGTGCTGGTGGAGGTGTTGCGCCTACGGCGTGAGCGGGCGGACTGGAAGGGCACGCAGGTGGTCGCCCAGTGGCTCCTGCAGCTCGATCCGCTCAACGAGGACGGCACCCTGGCGCTGGCCGAGTGCGCCGCGCTGACCGGTTCGAAGGCAGAGGCCGTGGCCATTCTCGACCGATACCTCGCCGACCTCGGTCCGGGGGCGGGTGACATTCGGCTTCCCGCCACGTTGTTGCGGAAGCGATTCGCGGAGGCGCCGCAGCGGCGCCGGTCGGTGGCGCTGGTGACCGACAAGTGTTTCGTGGGGCGCGACGCCGATCTGAGCGCCATGACGATGTCGTTGCGCCGCGCCCGCTGGCACGATGGCAGCGCGGTGTTGCTGTACGGGCCGCCGGGGATGGGAAAGTCGCGCGTGGTGGCCGAGATGGTGAAGGTGGCGCAGTTCGAGGGGTACCACGATGTGGTCATCGAGTGCCGAGAGAGCATCAACGCGCGCCCGCTCGGCGCACTCATCGAGGTGCTCCCGGAGCTACTTACGTCGCCCGGCGCGATGGGGTGCGCGCCGGAGAGTCTCACCGTACTGCGGAAGCTGCTGGCCCCCGATTCGGTACGCGGTGACGAGCGACCGGAGGAGCCGCCCACGCCCGACGCGATGGCGGCGCTCACGCCGACGGAGCGCATCGAGCTGGCGATCCGCACGATGCGCGCGCAGTCCATCCGTCACGCGGTCGTGGACCTGTTCGCCGCCGTCTCGGACGAGCGGCCCATTTTTCTGCTGGTCGAGGATGTGCACTGGCTCGACGATGCGTCGTGGGAGGTGCTATCCGACGTGATGCAGCGCGTGAACGAGATGCGCGTGTACGTCGTGCTCACGTCGCGCTTTGCGACCATCATGGAAGAGCGTCCATCGCGGGTGCCCACGCCGCTGACGTATCGGAAGCTCGCGCCGCTCGATGGGGACGCCTTGTCGGCGATGATTCGCGCGGTGGCCGACGATCATGGCCTGGTGGTGGCCGACGACGTCGTCCGGTGGATTATCGCCGGCTGCGAGGGGAACCCGTTGATGCTGCGCGCCTTGCTGGAACACTGGGCCGTCACGGGTCGCGCCGACGGCGTTCCCCCCTCCCTGAGCAGCCTGATCGACCAACGCCTCGATCGCCTGGACGGACACGCGCAGCAGGCGCTGCAGGCGACGAGTCTCCTTGGGGCGTTTGCGACATTGGAGAGGATCAAGCTCGTGCTTGAGTTGCCGATGCACGTACTCATCTCGGCGATTGAGCAGCTTGAAATGTCCGACAGCCTTTTGGTGTGCCAAGCGTCGCTGGTG
>NZ_JBIJAW010000391.1:0-2941 GCF_044345575.1 Gemmatimonas sp. | reverse complement strand
CCAGCCGAGCGCAGATCGACTTGCGGTCGGTGCGGCGTCTCGTGCCCACCGCCCCCGCGATCGACGGCGTGGTGAGCGGGTCGGTGGTGGTGCGTAGCGCCGATCTCTCGGCGGCCGATCTGCGCGCGCTCGCGCTCTCGTGGCGCGATGCGGTGGGGAATGTGAGTGTCGTACGCGGTGACGCTCGGGTGCGATACGCCGGGCGCACGCCGGAGGTGCACGCGGCCCTCGTGTTCGATCCGCTCGCGATGCCCGCGCTCGCGCGTCTCGACACCACGCTACTGCTGCGCTCGCACGTGGCCGGTACGGTGGCGCTCGATGGTACACTCGACTCGCTCACCTGGCGTGGGCGCCTGTTGGCGATGGACGGGGCTGCGCCAGGGCTCGCGCTTGATTCGGCAGGGGTGCCCGCTGGGGCGTCGGTGTTGCTCGACGGCACCGCCTCGCTCCTGCCGCATGAGTGGCGCGGCACGGCCGCTGGTGTGCTGTCTGCCTTCGATGCCCGCGCATGGCTCGGTCGCGCGTCCGTCCCCTCTACAGCGATCGACGGCACCATCCGTCTGTCGGCGCGCGGGCCCCTCGACACGCTTGGCGCTTCGGCCGGGGATACATCGGCGGTGCGGGCCATCGAAGGGAGTGCCGACATCGCGCTGACGCAGCGTGAGAGCATGGGGCGTCCGGCCTTTGCACTCGTCGCCAGCGCCGCGCTGGGGCGCGAGCGATTGGTGGTCGATTCGGCGCTCGGGCGGATAGGTGGCGTGCAGATCGACGCCCACGGTGCGCTGGCGCGCGATACACTGGCGGTGGACACCCTGCAGGTATCCCTGCGCGCCGATTCGCTGGCGGCCGTACGCGAACAGATGGAGCGCCTCGCCAACATGATACAGCCCGTGGACACGGCGCTGGCGCAGTCGCTGCGCACGTTCGCCGCCGATACGCTGGCCGGCGATGCCTCGCTGTCCGGCTACCTCTACGGGAGCCTCGGGAAGGCCGATGCCACCGCCGCCCTTGGCGCGCGTGCCGTGCAGGTGGGCGCGATCCACGTGGGCCGCGTGTTCGGCTCCGCGCATGCTACCGACGTGCTCCGTCGCCCCTCGTTCGAAGGCACGGCCAACGCCGATGACGTCACGGGGCTGGGAGCGGTGCGCATACGGTCGGCGACCTTCCGGGTGACCGACGCGAGTCCAGACAGCGGTGCCCTCGTGCTCGACGTGAGTTCGGATGAGGATGCCCATCTCGTCGCGCGCGGTGCGTACACCGCGAAGGGCAGCGCCACGACCGTACGGGTGGACTCGCTGCGGCTGGCCTACGACAGTGTCACCTGGCGCTCGGTGCAGCCGGCGGTCGTGGTCGCCGATAGCACCGGTCTTCGTCTGGCCCCCATCGAGCTGCGCTCGAGCGCCGGGGGGGCGTTGGTCGTGCAGGCCGACGTGCCGCACCGTGGTGCCGTGCAGGGCGAGCTGCGCGTGGCGCGCTTCCCCTTTGGTGAAGTGAGCGCGCTGTTGGCCGGAACACCGCCGGTGGCGGGTACAATGAGCGGCCGAGCCACGCTCGGCGGGGTGCGAGCGGCGCCACTCATCGCATGGGATGTCGTGGCCGATTCGGTGGGGATGAACGGGTTCCGCCTGCCGCCCATCACCAGCACCGGGAGTTACGCCGACAAGCGGCTCACCGCCCAGGCCACCGTGCGCGATAAGCTCGGCGGGCGCCTGCAGGTGAGCGGGCAGTTGCCGGTCGACCTCACGCTCGCTGCGGTGAATACGCGGTTGCTCTCCGACGCGGTGCAGGGGCGCGTGGACGTTGATGCCCTCCGGCTCGACGGGCTTCCGCTCAGTGTGGTCGGGATCTCGCGCCTGCGCGGCGTGCTGAACGGGGCGTTTACGCTGGGCGGTACCTTCGAGCGGCCTTCGGCCAACGGGCAGGTGGTTCTCGCGGACGCCGGTGCACGCATCGACGATCTCGGAATCGAGCCGGTCGACGGGCGCCTTGCGTTGCGCGCCAACGCCGATTCGCTCGTGCTCGAGTCACTTGCGGTACGAAGCGGCGGCGCGGGCGATACCGTGGGGGCGTCGGGCGTGCTGCGCTTTGCCGCCGGCGAGAGGCCGGCGAGTGTGGATGTGCGGCTCACGGCCCGCGACTTCATCGTGTCACGACAGCGCGACGGCACCGATTTGGACATCGGTGGGGCGCTGCGTCTCTCCGGGGCGCTCGCGCGGCCGCAGGTGAGCGGCACGCTATACGTACCGCGCGCCAATCTCGTGGTGGATCCCCTCGGGGCTCGCACGGCGCTCGATCTCTCCAGTGAGGCGGCCAGAGCGCTGCTCGGAGCCGATGAAGTACCGGTTGCTGCAACCGCGGCGCAGTCACTGTCGCGCCTCGGGTCGAGCGTTACCGTGGCCAATGCGCGCGTCGAACTCGGCAACGAAGTGTGGGTCCAAACACCCGAGTCGCGGGTGAACCTCACCGGCGGACTCGACGTGACATTGAACGGCGATCAGCTGGCGCTCGACGGGGAAATTCGCGCCAACCGCGGGCAGTATCGTCTGGAGTTGGGCGTGGTGAATCGCAGCTTCAGTGTGGACTCGGGACGTGTGCGCTTCTTCGGCAACAACGCCATCGCCCCCACACTCGACATTTCCGCCACCAACGTCGTGCGCGTGGCCGGCGGCAGCGAGATCCCCGTGCGCGTGCACGTTGGCGGCAACTACGACAAGCCGGTGCTCACGCTCTCCAGCACCGATCCGTTGTACGCGAGCGCACCGGAAAGCGAAATCATCTCGCTGCTCATCTTCGGCGCGCCCACCTTCGCGCTCGATGGCCAGAGCCAGAGCACCGTGCGCGCAGTGACGGGCATCCTGCTCCCGAGCGTTGGCGGTCTGGTGGAAGGGGCGCTGCAGCGGTGGCTGCCGGTGAACACCATTCAGGTGAGCACGGGACGCAG
>NZ_JBIJAW010000108.1:0-9859 GCF_044345575.1 Gemmatimonas sp. | reverse complement strand
CTCGCGCGTGAAGGTGGTGGAGCTCAAGCAGGGCAACACGGGCAAGATCGACCTCAACGACGCACCGATCATCGTGGCCGGCGGCCGTGGCCTCAAGGCCGCGGAGAACTTCAAGCTGTGCGATGATCTCGCCGACGCGTTCGGCAATGCGGCGGTGGGTGCCACGCGCGCCGTGACCGACGAAGGGTGGCGTCCCCACTCGGATCAGATCGGACAGACCGGGCGCAATGTGAGCCCCAACCTGTACATCGCCGTGGGGATCTCGGGGGCCATCCAGCACCTTGCGGGCATGCGCACCTCCAAGACGATCGTCGCGATCAACAAGGATAAGGACGCGCCGATCTTCAAGGTGGCCGACTACGGCATCGTGGGTGACGTGTTCGACGTCATGCCGGCGTTCACCGACGAGGTCAAGAAGGTGCGCGCGCAGGGCTGAACCGGGACATCCTCCGGGTTTGAGCCCATGGGATGTGATCCCGCGGGATCAACAACGCCACGACTTCCGTTTGGAAGGCGTGGCGTTGTTCGTTCCGGTCTCCCTGAGCCTTCATGATTTCCTCGCTTTTTTCGGTGCTGTTGCAGGTCGCCGTGAGTGTCGCCGACTCCACCGGCGTCGTGAGCGGGCAGGTGGTGGATGCCCGTACGCGGCAACCGGTGGCGGCAGCCACGGTCGTTGTGCGCGGGACGCGCGTCGGGACCGCCGCCGGTGATGATGGACGGTTCGCGCTGCCTGGCGTGCCGGCGGGTGCGGCACGATTGGTCGTGGGGCGACTCGGCTATCGGTCCGATACCGTGTCGGTCCTCGTACGCCGCGGCGATACCACCCGGATCACGGTCGCGCTGCAACCGTCCACGGCGCAGTTGCAGACCGTGAAGGTGGCCGCCGCGGCGACCGAGCGGGAGCAGTTCCGGCTCTCCGGCAGTCCGAGTGTGGTGAGCGTGCGCGGCGAGACGCTCAAGCGCGTGCCGGTCATCGGCGAACCCGATGTGCTGCGGGTGGTGCAACTGCTTCCCGGCGTCGTGGCCACGAACGACTTCACGGCCGGCTACAACGTGCGCGGTGGCGAAAGCGATCAGAACCTCGTGCTGCTCGACGGGTTCCCCATCTACAATCCGTTCCACCTTGGCGGGCTGTTCGGCACCTTCATCGACGAAACGGTCGGAGAGTTCGAGCTGCTCCCCGGCGGGTTTCCGGCGCGCTACGGCTCGCGCCTTTCGAGCGTGCTGAGTGTGGTGCCCAAGGCGGAGCCGCGCAGTGGCGTGCACGGGGCCGCATCGGTGTCGGTCCTCGCGAGTACCCTCTCACTCGGGGGTACGGTGCGGGGCAGTACCAGCTGGAATGTGGCGGCACGCCGCACCTACGCCGATCGGTTCGTGTCGCTGCTGAGCGACCGGCAGCTCCCCTACTACTTCACCGACATGCAGGCCCACGTGCGGCACACGTTGCCCAATAGCGGCGTCGTGTCGCTTACAGCGTATCGCGGGCGTGATGTGCTCGATGCGTCGCTTGCCGCCTTCGGGGATTCGTCGCAGGCTGGTGGTGGTGAACTGCTGTTCGACTGGGGCAATGCGCTGGTGGGTATGGCGTATACGCAGCCCCTCGGTGCGCGATGGGGCGGCGATTCCACACGGGCCATGCAGCGTCTGTCGTGGACCGGGTTCTCGACCAATCTCGACCTCGGCTCAGGGTCGCTGCGCTTCGAGAACCGACTTGGCGATTCGCGGGCGTGGGGCGAGCTCACGCGTTGGCGGGGGAATCACGAAACATTGGTGGGCTACGAGTGGTCGGGACTGCGCACGCGCTACGATGTGAACGCTGCCGCCAGCGCTGATCCCATTCTCGCCGTCGGCCAGCGTCCCTCGGCGGCCTCCGTGTATGTGGATCACACGGTGCGCCACCAACGCTTCGTGGCGCGGGTGGGCGTGCGCGGCGAAACCGTGACCGGCACCGGATGGAGCGGAGCCTCGCCACGCGCCTCGCTCAAGTGGTTCGCCGCGCCGGATTTTGCGCTCACCGTGGCCGGCGGTCGCACGACGCAATGGACGCCCGCACTCCGTAACGAGCAGGCGCCCGTGCGTATCTTCGACTTCTGGCTCACCGCCGACCGTAACACGCCGGTGTCGAGCGCGTGGCAGGGGAGCGTGGGCGGAGAGAAATGGTGGGGCGGCAGCCGCTTCGTGCGTCTCGAAGCGTGGAGCAAGCAGTACCAGCAGCTCCCCTCGTCGAATCTCTTCAACGATCCGAACGTGGTGGGTGACGAATTCATCGTGACCAGCGGCGAGTCCTACGGGGCGGACCTGCTGGTGCGACAGCTGGAGAGTCAGCGCGTGTCGGGATGGATCGCGTACTCGTATGCGGTGAACTGGCGGAACGGCGTCGACGGGAGATTCGCCCCGGTGCAGGACCGCCGTCACAACCTCAACGTCGTGACCTCCTATCGTCCCGGTGCCGTGTGGAGCTACGGCGTGCGGCTCGGCGTGGGCACGGGTACGCCCTTCACCGACGTGGTCGGGCAGCTCGTGCGGCGCCGCTATGATCCCCTCACCAACAGTTTCGGTACCGGCAATCGCGAGGTGTCGCGCGAACCGATTGGCGGGGTACGCAACGCCGCGCGTTTTCCGCTGTTCCAGCGCCTCGACCTGAGCGTCACGCGGACCAAGCCAGGTAAGCGTACCTGGGCGCCCTATGCATCCATCGTGAATGCCTACAATGCCCGCAACGTGTTCACCTACTTCTTCGATTACTCCGACAATCCGCCCACGCGCACGGCCATCTCCCAGTTTCCATTCATTCCCACGGTCGGCGTGACGGTGTCATGGTGAGCGCTTTGCGTTTCTCCCGAGCGGGACGACTGCTGTGCGTCGTTGGTGCCCTCGTTGGCTGCGAGGCGGCGCCGGTGGAGGTGACGTCACCGCAGTCGGCCATTGTCGTGCATGCGGTGCTCAATCCCGATGTGGCCGAGCAGGTCGTGCTGGTAGAGTCGTCGCTCACGGGGCGGATCGACATCAACGACCGGCTCAGGTTCAACCCGCTGGATCCCATTCGCACCGCCGGCGGGTCCCCGATCAACGGCGCCGACGTCCGGCTGCTCGCGGACGGCGACAGCGTCGGTGTCCGTGCAGTGGAAACGCTGGTCGGGACCCGCGCCACCGGTCGCTACGTGGTGGCGCGCGCGCAGCTCGCCGTGCAACCGGGGCGCCGCTATCGCCTGCGGGTGCGCACGGCCGACAACCGCGAGGTCACTGGCGAGACGCTGGTGCCCGGCGCCCCGCCCGGATGGACGCCCGGGAGCGGCGCGGTGGCGCAGCCGACCGTGCTGAACCGCAGTCGTGACACCCTCGCCCTCCGCTGGCCGGCGGTCACCGGCGCGCGGCGCTATGCGCTGCGTGTGGAGGGGCCCTTTGGCCCGTGGGCGCTGTTCTCGGACTCCACGCAGTTCACACTCGGCGGCGGGCTGCGGAACTTCTTCGCAGACGGGCTGCCGTCACTCTGGTTTCCGGGCTTCGTGCAGACGGCGAATGTGGCAGCGGTCGACGGCAACTTCTACGACTACAATCGTTCGGGAAACGACCCCTTTGGTGGCACGGGGCTCATCAGCAGTATACGCGGTGGCGTCGGGCTTTTCGGGAGCCTTGTAAACCTGCTGCGGCGTGAGGTCACGGTCACGGAGAACACGCGCTTTCCCCTCGACGCGCGCTGGCGCGGTCTGGCCGCCAATGGTCAGGCCGCCGAGGTGGATCTCTGGGTGGACGTCCAAGGGCCGACGGTGAGCAGTGTCAGTGGTCGCGAAGTCACGGCGCTGCGGCGATTTGTGCTGGGGACCCTGCGGGGCGAAACGCTCCGGCTGGTCACGCTGGCCGCCGGTTCGAGCGCCGATACGGTGGCGGTGTTTACCGCGAGGCTGGCGGGGGACTCACTGGCGGGCACCTACGACGGCCGCTTCGCCACTACGGGGCCGCGCGTGTTTCGCCGCGTGGTACCGTAACCCAACCAGCGCTCGCCCCTCCCCGAAACCGGTGCCCCGGTGCGAACTTGACCGGGATGAACACGGTCGCCTGAAACGGGACCCGAGCAATCGGTCCTGTCCACGGCTCCCGTCCCACCGTGTGTACCCTCCCCGTCATCGACAGCTCGGCTTCGCGCCATGACTCTGCAGAACTACGTTTTCGCGGTGATCCTCGCCGGCGGCCTGTGGATGTTTTCACAGCAGGCGCAGCGGCTCGTCCGCTGGCTCAAGCTCGCCAAGGACGAAGTCCGCACCGATCACCCCGATATCCGTACGAAGAACTTCCTCCTCATCGGTCTCGCGCAGACGAAAATCCTGCGCGATCCGCTGGGGGGGATGATGCACGCGCTGGTGTTCTGGGGCTTCTGCGTGCTGGGGCTCGGCACCATCGAAATCATGATCCAGGGGCTGTACACGCCCTTCACCTGGAACGTGATCCTGCCGCAGCTGCTGTACGTGCCGTACGTGTTCTCGCAGGAAGTCTTCGCGGTGTTCGTGCTCATCCCCGTGTTCTACCTGCTGTACCGCCGCCTGGTGATCAAGCCCAAGCGGTTCACGGTGGACGCGGTGCACAGCGGCGAAGCCGTGCTCATTCTCAGTGTGATCGCCGTGTTGATGGCCACGCTGTTGCTGCTCTTCGTGGGTGAGGCGAAGCAGCCGGGGGCCGACACCAGCGGGCGTGTGATCACGGCGATGCTGCTGCCGCTGTTCGGTGGCATGAGCGCGGAGACCGCGCATGTGATGGCGCGCGCGATGTGGTGGATTCACGCGGTGTTGATTCTGTGGTTCCTGGATCACTTGCCGAAATCGAAGCACCTGCACGTGCTCACGTCGCTCATCAATGTGTGGTTCTCCAACACCGATGGGCCGGGGCGGGTCGGCGCCATGCGCCCCATGGACCTCGAGGCGGAAGACGCCGAGCAGTTCGGGGCGAGCGATGTGGAGCACCTGACGTGGAAGAACCTGCTCGACGGCTACAGCTGCACGGAGTGCGGACGCTGCACCGCGGCGTGCCCGGCCAACATCACCGGCAAGACGCTCTCGCCGCGCATGATCGTGGTGAAGACGCGCGCGCGGCTCACCGAAAAGGCGTCGATGCTGGACCTCGTCGCTGCCGGCGGTGGTACGGCCACGGCGGAACAGCAGGCCGTGCTCGACAAGAAGCTGCTCGACGATTGGATCACCGAAGACGAGTTGTGGGCGTGCACGAGCTGCCGTGCGTGCGTGCAGGAGTGCCCGGTGAGCATCGACCAGCTCGACATCATCAACGAGCTGCGCCGCGACCTCATGCTCATGGAGTCGCGCTTCCCCGAGGAGATTCAGCCGGCGCTCACCAGTCTCGAGCGCAACGGTAGTCCGTGGGCGTTCAGTGCCGCCGACCGTGAGAAGTGGGCCGAGGGGATGAACATCCCCACGATGGCCGAAATGGCGGCGAGCGGCGAAAAGCCGGACATCCTGTTCTGGGTGGGCTGCGCCGGGTCGTTCGATGATCGCAGCAAGAAGATCACGGTGGCGTTCGCGCGTATTCTGCAGGCCGCCAACGTGAAGTTCGCGATTCTCGGTCAGGAAGAGACCTGCCACGGTGACCCGGCCCGCCGCATGGGCAACGAGTATCTGTACCAGATGATGGCCAAGGGCGTGATCGAAACGCTCAACGGGTACGAGATCAAGACGGTGGTGACGTTCTGCCCGCACTGCTTCCACCAGATGGGCAAGGAATTCCCCGATCTGGGTGGGCACTACGAAGTCATTCACCACACGGAGTACATCGAGCGTCTGCTCAACGACGGGCGTGTACCGCTCGACACCGAGCACGGCCAGCGGCTCAAGGTGGCGTATCACGATTCGTGCTACCTCGGTCGCTACAACGAGGTGTACGACGCACCGCGTAACACGCTCAAGAAGGCGCTCCCGATCGTGGAGCTGGTGGAGCCCGCGCGCACGAAGAGCCGTGGCCTCTGCTGCGGCGCCGGTGGCGGCCGCATGTGGATGGAAGAGAACGTGGGCAAGCGCGTGAACGTGGAGCGTAGCGAAGAGCTGCTCGCCACCGGCGCCGATCAGATCGCGGTCGCGTGCCCGTTCTGCATGACGATGATCACCGACGGCGTGACCGGCGCGGGGAGCGAGGTGCCGGTGCTCGACATTTCCGAGGTGGTGGCGGCCAAGCTCGCAGTTCCGGCTGCATCGGTGTGAGTCGAGAGTTGCTGTAACTGCTTTCGCGGAGACGCGGAGTGAACAGAGGCCGCAGAGAAAGCATCAATTCTCTGCGGCCTCATCGTTTTCTCCGCGTCTCCGCGAAAGCAGTGCCCCCGAACAAAGCGATGACATCGCGCTTCAGGGCAGCGGCACCTCGGCCCGCAGGCGGATATCGCGGCTCGACCCGCCCACCATCACCCGCCAGACCCCTGGCTCCTCGATTATGCGCATGGACGCATCGAGGAACCGCACCTGCGAACGCTTCACGTCGAACGTCACGCGCTGCGTCGCACCGGCCGCGAGCGAAAGGCGCGTGAACCCTGCCAGCTCCTGAATAGGCCGCGCCACGCTCGCCAGCACATCGCGCAGATAGAGCTGCACCACCTCGTCGCCTCCGCGCGCCCCGGTGTTCTGTACGCTGAGTGAAACACGCAACGCGATACTGTCCGTGGCTGGACGTACCTCGACGTTCAGATCACGATAGGTGAAGTTGCTGTACGACAGCCCGTGCCCGAAGGGGAAGAGCGGGTGCCCAGTGAGATCGAGGTAATCGTCACCGCGCCCGGTGGGTTTGTGCGCGTAGTGCAGCGGGACCTGCCCCTCGTGCATGGGGAAGGTGAGCGGGAGACGCCCGGCGGGATTCACACGGCCGAAGAGCACATCCGCCACCGCGTGGCCGCCTTCCTGCCCCGGATACCACACGTCGAGTACGGCGCCCACCTGTTCGATCCACGGCATGGTAATCGCACTACCGCCCACGAGTACCACGACCACCGGCGTGCCGGTGGCCGCTACGGCACGAATGAGTGCCTCCTGCTTGCCAGGAAGGCCGAGCATCGCGCGATCACGGAACTCGCCCTCCTCGATACCGGCCACGATCACAGCGACATCGCTCGTACGCGCCAGCGCTGCCGCGCTGGCGATCTGCGCGCGATGCCGATCCACGATGCCAGCATCCCACAGGAGCTTGAGCCGCGCATTTCCGGTGGCCTCGAAATACTCGAGGCGAACGCGATGCGATGTGCCGCCGGCCAATCGGACGGCCGTGCGCTGCGTGCCGTAGCTCGCCTTACGCCAATGATCGATGCGCAGCGTGTCGTTGACCCAGAGGCGAACCCCCTCGTTCCCCTCCACGGCGAGTGTACGCACTCCGCCTGCGGGAACGGTGAGGGTGCCCTCCCACCGGCCGCTGTACCAGTCGAAGGGGATCCCCCGGCCGGGGCCGTTCAGCGTCCACTGAAAGTCCACCTGCGCATCGCGTCGCACGATGGTCGGCGCGCCCTCGAACCCGATGTTCGGCCAGTACTGTCCGTGAAGGCCGGCCACCCGACGGCCGGCACTGTCGTGAGAGAACGCCGCCGACGGAATCACGGCCAGATCGCGCCAGACCCGTGGCACGCCGGCATGTATACGCACCGACGCGCCGGTCGGTGCACCCGCCCGCAGCGCCTCGGCGATCGTGACAACCCGCGCCCCGGGCGGGGCATAGCCACCCGCACGCCCCTCGACGGCATCGGTACCGATCACGGCAATGCGCCTCGCCGTCGAGGCGAGGGGCAGGGTGCCGTGCTCGTTGCGAAGCAGCACGATGGACTTGGCCGCCGCCTCGCGCGCGATGGCGCGATGCGCGGTGGATCGGGCGACCGCTGCGGCGCTGTCCTCGTGGGCATAGGGCTGTTCGAACAGCCCGAGTGCGAATTTCACCCGCAGCACGCGCGCGACCGCGCTGTCGATGGCCGCGGGGAAGATGCCGCCCGTGCGAAAGGCGTTGAGCCATGCGCGATGCTGGTCGTAGCTGCTCTGGAAGATCACATCGAGCCCCGACTCCAGCGCGTGTTTCGCTGCGGTGGCGGTGCTCGCCTCGGTGTGATGCAGCACGATGGCGCCGCCGGTGGCTGCGGCATCGGAAATCACGAAGCCGTCGAACCGCCATGCGCGCCGGAGCACGTCGGTGAGAAGCGTGCGGTTCTGTGAGGCGGGGGAGCCGTCCACCGAGTTGTACGCACTCATCACGCTGCGTGCGCCCGCATCCTGCACGGCCGACTGGAAGGGCGGGAAGTACCGTTCACGCAGCAGGCGTTCGCTGAACTCGATGGGATAGCTGTCGCGCCCCCCCTCGCCGACATTGGCCACGAAATGCTTGGGAGTGGCCACCACCCCGCGGCGTTCGAACTCGCGGATGTACGCGCGCCCCATCGCCGAGGTGAGATGGGTGTCCTCGCCGTAGGTCTCCTCCACCCGCCCCCAGCGCACGTCGTTGGCCACGTTGATGACAGGACTGAGGCTGTGGCGGATACCACGCGCACGGGCTTCGGTCGCGATCGCCCCAGCCACGCGGCTCATCAGGGTGGTATCCCATGTGGCGGCGAGGCCGATGGCCTGCGGAAACGTGGTGGCGCCCTCTCGCCCCACCCCGTGCAGGGTTTCCTCGAAGGGCATCATCGGAATCCCGAGCCGCGTGGAATCCACGAAGTAGCGCTGCAGGGCATTGATGCGCACGGCATGCGCGCGCGCCACGCGCGATGCCGGGAGTGTGTCACTGCGCGGTGAGTCGGCGCGCATGCCGGCCGGTGCGTTCACCTGCAGGCCGAACGAGCCATGACGATAGTCGTGCGCCACGTCATCACGGTCGCCCGGGATCATGAACAGCTGCCAGAACTTCTCCTCAATCGACATGCGCGCGAGCAGGTCCTGTGCGCGCGCGGCCGGGGAAAGCCGAGCATCTCGGTATGGTGCACCATCGAGTGCGCGGTCGCGGCTTTGGGCAGACACGACCGCGGGTACGCCAAGTGCCGCCGAAAAACACAAACGGAGCAGGCCGGAAATTCGCATCCCCAAGCCTACTCCGTGATGCACACTCTCGCAGGCTCGGCGCTGTCCTGCGTGTGGCGCCTGTTAGGCAGCCGAGCGCACGAGACGCAGCAGCTGAATACGTTGCTTGATCGGTCCGGCCTCATACGGCACATCGACGCGGCTGGCGACCCGCAGGCCGATGGTGTCGAGATGCTCGAGGAAGGCGGGCAGGGCGAGTCGCCCCGGATCGGCCACGATGGCTTCACCGTGCGGCGCGAGCGCGCGCGCGATGCAGTCGCCTACGAGTGTGGCGTATTCCTTCTCGTACAGCACGTCGGCCGCCATGACCACGTCGAACGTACCGAGGCTGTCTGGCCACGCACGCCAGTTCACCATGCGCGTCGCCGGCTCACGGCCGATGTTGCGCGAGGCATTCAGACGCGCGATGTGAATGGCATCCTCGTAGTAGTCGGTGGCCGTCACGGTAAACCCCGCGGCCATGGCCGCCACCGTATCGAGACCCAAGCCGCAGCCCATCTCGAGCAGCGTGCGGCCATGGCCATCCATCTCCAGCAGCGCGCCAGCCAACACACGCGCCGACGGCCAGAGATCGGCCCAATAGGGCAGCCGCTCGTCCATCACGTAGTCGGCCTCGCTGATCAGATGATCGGCATTCGCCGGCTTGAAGAGCGTGAACTCGCGGGCGTGTGGCGCCGAGCCCACCGTCACCGTTTCTGTGGCCGTTTCGAACTTGCGGGCGAACGCCGCTTCGAGATCGGCACCGTGCAAACCCGACAACTCGATCAGGTTGGAATGCGCACCGGTTTCCGTCACGACACACGCTCCGTCGCGGCGAACAGTAC
>NZ_JBIJAW010000107.1:0-9861 GCF_044345575.1 Gemmatimonas sp. | reverse complement strand
TGCGCGCCGAGCAGTGCGGTGATGCGCGCGCCTTCGGGATACCACTGATCCCAGCAGATGAGCACCCCGATGTCGGCGTACTTGGTGCGCCACACGCGGAAGCCGTTGAAGCCCGGGTGCTTGTCGGCACGCTGGTCGCCCGTCACGTCGCCCGGCGCGAAGTAGTACTTCTCTTCGAAGAGCGGGTCGTGCGGGATGTGCATCTTGCGATACGTGCCCAGCACGCTGCCGTCGGCATCGATCACCGTGGCCGAGTTGCGGTAGAGCCCCGGGGCTTCCCTTTCGTAGTACGGCACCACGATGACGACCGCGAGTTCCTTCGCGAGCACCTGAAAGGTGTGCACGATGGGCCCGTCGGTGGCCTGCGCGATGTCGAAGCGCTCCGGCTTGACCGACTTGCAGAAGTACGGGGCGTTGAAGAGCTCCTGCAGGCAGATGATCTGGGCGCCCTTGGCGGCCGCGTCGCGTACCCGCGCCACAGCCTTGGTGACGTTCGCCTCCAGATCATCGGACGCCGTGTCCTGCACGATTCCGATGGTGACGATGTTGGCCATGCGGGGAATTTAGCGGGTCCGGGAACCCAGAGGGGCTACGGCGTCGCCCGTTTCCTGGCCCGGCCTGTCGGCACCGGCTCCAGCAGCGGCTGGAGATACGCGATCAGCATGCGCCGCAGATCATCCACGAGCGGCTTCTTGTCGGCGGTCTGCGCCCGGGCGCGGATGGCGAGCACCGACTGGCCGATGCTGGCCGCCACAAGCGCCGCGCGGCGCCGTTCGCGGGTGGCAAGCCGCGGGTTGCGGGAGGCAAAGAGCACGTCGAGCCGGTCGACGAACGACTCGAACAGCTGCGCCCGCAGTCGGGCCGGGGCGGATCGGGTATCGTCGACGGGGCCGTCGTGACTCGCGAAGACGCGCCGGAAGGCCGGGTTGCGGTCGTGAAACTCGGCGAGCGGCCGGACGATGCGGTCGATGAGCCGCTCGAGCGGCACGTCATGCGTGTCGAGGGGGAAGGCGCGCTCGTGAATGGCGCGCATCTCGTCGGCGTAGCGGAGTGCCAGCGCGGCCAGGACGGCGTCGCGGTTGGGGAAGAACTGGTACAGCGACCCCTTGGCCGTGCGCGCCTGGGCGGCGATGGCCTCGGCGGTGGCCGCCTCGAGTCCCTGCTCGGCGATCACCGTGGCGGCGGCGTCGAGCAGCAGCTCCACGCGTTTCTGGCCGCGTGACTGCCGCGGTCGCCGTCGAAAGGCGTCGGTGTCGCGTCCAGTCGGCGGCTCCGACGTCACACTCACCTCAGCGGCGGGCGCGGGGGCGTCGACCGGGGTGACCGGTGCGGGAGACGTAGGGCGACGGGGGGACATGCGTCACGTTACGCCGCTCGGCGGCCGATGACAACATGACGGGCGCCGTTGGTGCGCTGCCGCCGAGGCGTGCCGAAGACATCCCCAGCGACCGTCAGCCGCGCACCAGCACCGCCACCACGTCCATGACGTTGGTGCCCGTGGGGCCGGTGCGCACCAGCGCCTCGGCGGCGTCCAGCGAGTACCACGACCGCCCGGTCATCAGGTCTTCTTCGGGGGCCCGCATCGCGCGTCGCGCGAGCGCCGGCACGGCCGCATCGACGATCGCCCCCGCCGCATCGGTGGGCCCGTCTCGGCCGTCGGTGCCCGCGGCCAGGACCATGACGCGCCATGCGTGGCGATCGCCGCGCATCGCCGCCTGTTCGAGGGCGAGGGCCGCGGAAAGCGCGAGCACTTGCATACGCCCGCCACGCAGCGGTTCGTCGGCGACCACCGGTCCGCGCGGCGGGGTCGCCCGGTCGATATCCACCGGTGACCAGTCGGCTACGGCCCGGCTCGCGTCTTCGGCGCGCCGGGCGTCGTCCTCCTCACTGGCCTGCAGCGCGCGGTCGATCGTGTCGCGCAGGTGCACGACCGGCTCGCCGCCGCACACGAGTAGTGCCGATTCTCCCGCGGGCAGCGCCCGCGCAACCGTGAGCGCTCGGCGTGCGAGATAGTCGCCGAGGGTGGCGGCCTCACCTTCGAGCGGCTGTGATTCCACTTGCACGGTCGTGATCTCCTCATGCCGCGCGGCATCCGCGAGCGCGCTCACCGCATCGGCGTTGCGGGCCACGAGCGTGTAGTGCACGCGCGAGAACGCGTCGTGCGTGGCGGAAGCCACCGCGGGTGGAGCGCCGCGCCCTGCGAGCCCGAGCACCTGCGCCATCGAGAGCTGGAGTCGTGAGCGCATGTCGTGCGCATCGAGCAGCGCGAGGAACGTGGCGTCGTCGAGCGGGTCGGGAGAGCAGGGGCCCGAGCCGATCACGCTCGGATCGTCACCGATGACATCGCTGATGGCGAACGTGGCGATGGTGCGCGCGCCGTGTGCGGCGAGCGACGTGGCGAGACGCCCGGCGCCGAAGCGCAGCACGCGCCGGCGGATGGCGTTCATCTCGTGAATCGCGAGCCCGCTTTCAAGCAGGGTCTGCGCGAGATTGGCGAGCACTGCCTGCGCCGCCTCGGCCGAGCCCACGGCCTGCGACAAGGCGGGAGTGGGCGCTGCGCAGAGTGCCGTGGTGCCGCCCGATACCAGCACGATGGCGATGGCGTCGGGCTCCATACCGTGGAGCACGTCTTCGATCGCTTCGGCAGCGGCGAGTGACCCTGGACCCGGCACCGGATGGTCGCCTTGCACGACCTTCAGCACATCGGACACCGGCAAGTCGTGCCAGTCGCGTGTGGTGGGCTCATGCGCACACACCACCACGCCACCGGCAATGTGCGTGCGCTGTTCGGTGAGCGCCGCGAACGCGCCGGCCGCCATGGCCGGTGCGGCCTTGCCGAGGGCGAACAGATAGACCGGCACGTCGAGGGCCGGCGGCAGTGATTGCGCCTGCCACCACGAATGCACGGCCTCTCTCGTCCGCGCAAACGGCGCCGCGCCCTGCACCGCGGCCTCGTGCAGGGCCGCGAGCAGGGCGCGGGGATTGGACAACGATGTCACGAACAGCGCGGACGCGATACGGTTTACTTGGTACCGGCGGCCTTGGTAATGGCGCTACCGAGGTCCGTGTAGGCGTCGGCGGACATCTGGTTGAACGGCGTGGTGATGTAGGCGATGCGCCCCTGCGGGTCGATCACGTACAGGTGACGCTTGTGCCAGCCGGTGCCCGCATTGGCACCGTAGGCCACGCCCACCTTGCGCTCGGTGTCGGCGGCAAAGTGGAACGGAAACTTCGCGTCCTTCGCCCACGAGATGAGGGAGGTGTCGGCATCGATGCTCACGCCCACGAGCGTGACCTTCTTGCCACCCTTGAACACGTCGGCGTACTTGTCGCGATACGACTCCATCTGCACGGTGCAGCCGCTGGTGCGCGCCTTGGGGAAAAACGCGAGCACGACGGTCTCGCCCTTGTGCTCGGAGAGCTTGAAGGGCTTCGCATCGACGCCCTTGGCGGTCACGGCAGTGACGGTGAAGTCGGGCGCCATGTCGCCCACCTTGAGCGCACTCTGGGCGCCGGCGAACGCAGGCACGGTGGCGATGGCGGCGGCGAGGACGGCCACGCGCGAAACGACACGCGAACGGAAGGACATCGGGGCTCCTGAGGTTGGATCTGGCCGGAAGGGAACAGCGGGAAGGCTACCGCCGCGGGGCGGCATTTGTCCACGTGGGGGAACTACGGAGGTGTCCCAGGAAACGACACCCTGGTGACCACTGCGGAGGACAACGGGTGGCCGGAATGGACGGTTTCCGCTGAAAACCCGGGGGAAACGGTCGCGGCCGGCGTGGCATGGCTCATGCACCTGGTTGACGTAGAGACGGGCAGGGCGCAGGGGACTGACCGGCAACTTTCCAAGAGGTTGTGGTGTCAGAAGAGTTGCAGGGGGGTACAGCAGCAGGTCCGACCGCTTCGTGGAGGGGGCGCCGGATAACGACAGACCCGGTACGACCAAACGCGTGGGGGCGTGGTCGTACCGGGTCTGTTCCTTTTGGGAGCTCCGAGACGTGAGATTGAGCATCGAGACGTTCAGTGGGAGAAGTGCGCCCGGATAGAAGTGAGAGCCGAGCGTTCTCGAATTGAGAAGTGAGGGGTTGGTCGCCTCGCGCCTCGTTTCTCCCGGTGGAGTCTCGGGTCTCCCGTCTCCGTTTACGCGATCACGCAGAGGGCGTTCGCTCTCACGCGCACGACGATCTCCCTTGTCTTCGCTACGTACCGTTCCCCATCCGCTTCGAACGTGAGCGGCTGGGCGCTCGTGATCGTCCACGCGCTCCCGCGTTCGTGGGTGACGTGCGGATGTCCGAGGTGCGTGCCGCGAATCGCCCGCAGAAACACCGCGGGGCGGCTCATCGGTGCGAGCGCGTCGATGTCCACGAGTTCCAGCGCGCCGTCGTCGAGCCGCGCCTGCGGTGCAATACGAAAGGTGCCGCCGAAGGTGGCGCCATTGGCGAACACGGTGAGCAGATGCGTCGTTGACGACGGACGGCCGTCGCGCTGCGCCCACTGTGCGGCGTAGCCCCCGTAGCCGAGCAGGGCCCGGAGCGCTGTGACGACGTAGGCTGCAGTGCCACGCAGTCGCGTCACGCGCTGCATGCGCTCGAGGACTTCCACGTCGAAGCCGAGCCCGGCGGCGTTCACGAACGGAATGCCATCGATCTCCCCCACGTCCACGAGGCGTGTGACGCCGGCAGCGATGCGTGCCGTCATCGCCTCGGCATCATGCGATGGCGTCCCCAGCGATTTCACGAAATCGTTGCCGGTCCCGGCCGCGAAGATGGCGAGGGGGACCGCCGTTGCCGTCTCCGTGGTCGCGTCGAGCAATCCGCGCACGACATGATGCACCGACCCGTCACCGCCGACGACGGCCACGGTGCGCGCGCCGGCCGCGACGGCCTCGCTGGCGCATCGACGCTCATCCCCGGCGCTCACCGTTTCGAAGCGACGTACGTCGCCAATGCCGGACAACGCCCGCTCCACCACGGCAGCGCGCGAGCGGGCACGGCCACGGCCGGCACAGGGATTCACGATGAGGGCAATCAATGGATTTCGCTGGATGAGTCCGGGTCGTGTGATCGTGACAGGGCGCGCCACCGGCGCCACGCGTCGCAAGCCAAACGTGCGCCAGATCACAGATATCCGCACCCGTCCTCGTGAACTTATGCGCCGTACAGCAGGTCGCACCGCGGTGCGCCGATTATCCCTTTCACTGGTAGGGAGAACGTCTCATGAAGTGGATGCCCTCGTTGTCGTCGCTGGTCCTCTCCGCCACCGCGGTGCTCCTTGTCGCCTGCGGTGAGGGGACCGGGCCAAACGCGTCGGGCCAGGTCGGGGTCGGGTTCCGCCTCGTGGCCGCGCCGGCGACTTCGGCCACCGTGCAGTCGGCCTCCGGATCCGGCACCGGCGCGAGCAGCGCTGCTGGACAGGTCACGTCGGCCGCAACGGCGACCGGCTTCAGCATCAAGAGCGGCGCTGACGAGATCCTCATCACCAAGGCGCAGGTGGTGGTGAAAAACGTGAAGCTCAAGTCGGTGGCGGCCGTCTGCGCCAACGACGATGACGATGACATGGATGGTGACGACGAGGACGATTGCCCCACGATTCGGGTCGGGCCCTTCCTCGTAAATGTTCCGGTGAACGGGACCGACGGCGGCCGCGTGGCGGTGCCGGTCCCGGCCGGGAGCTACTCGGCCATCCGCTTCGAGATCCACAAAGTGTCGAGCAGCGATTCGACGGACCGGGCGTTCCGCTTGGCGAACCCCGACTTCCGCGAGATCAGCGTACGGCTCGAGGGCACGTACAACGCGAAGCCGTTCGTCTTCACGCACGATGTGAACGCGAAGCTCGATGTGCCGCTCACCAAGCCGGTGGAGATCGGTGCCGCGGGGGACAACGTGACGGTCACGATCGACATGTCCTCGTGGTTCACGAAGCCCGCGGGCGGGCTCTACAATCCGGCCGAGGGGAACGTGTCCGGTATGGTGCGCGCCAAGATCCAGAACAACATCCGGGCGGCGTTCCGGGCGTTCCGCGACAAGGATCGCGACGGCAAGGACGACGACGACTGAGTGGCGGGCGGGAACCGCGGGCGCC
Source organism: Gemmatimonas sp. (assembly GCF_044345575.1). Classification (GTDB taxonomy): domain Bacteria; phylum Gemmatimonadota; class Gemmatimonadetes; order Gemmatimonadales; family Gemmatimonadaceae; genus Gemmatimonas. Next base: position 3,777 of record NZ_JBIJAW010000107.1, on the reverse strand, counting down.
TCGCTGTCGCTCGTCGCATACGGGGCCGTTACCCGTTACCCGAACTCACGACCCGGAACTGATCCGTTGCTCCGCGCTCTCTGCTCACTGGTCCTGCTCGCCGTATTCACCACGACGGCGCGCGCCCAAACGCTCAAGGTCGGCGACGCCGCCCCCGACTTCACCGTCACCACGGTGACGAAGTCGGGCGTGGAGACGACCCCGTTCAAGCTCGCCGATCATCGCGGTGAAGTGGTGATCCTCGCCTTCTTCCCGCAGGCGGGTACGCCGGGCTGTACCACGCAGATGGAAGCCTATCGCGACCGGTACGCGGCGCTGTTCAAGGGTGGGCAGAAGGTGACGCTCGTGGGGGTCAGCACCGATGACATCGATGATCTCACCGGCTGGGCCCGTAAGAAGAACTTCCCGTTCCGCTTCGCGGCCGACGAAAACAAGAGCGTGGGAAAGGCCTACGGCGCGAGCGGCATGCTCTGGCACAAGCGCCATCTCTTCGTGATCGATCCGCAGGGGCGCATTGTCTACATCGCGCGCCCGTTCAACCAGATGTCCGAGGACGCGTACACGGCACTCGGCGCGGCTGTCGCGGCGGCGTCGGGCAGCCGGTAACGACGGGGCGCGCGCGACACGCCCGGCTGGCTCCCGCACACCCCGTTCGCTGCTCTCTTCGGGGGTGGCCGTGCGCGCTCCGCGCGCCGGCGTCACCCCCTCAGGGATCCGCTCACGGGGCGGCGGGGCCGCCGGGCTGCATCATTGCAAACCTCGCGCCTCAGCTCACAGCGCGCGGCGAAGCCACGCGCGCCGGTCTCTCGCGAGCAGTACGCGCGAAAAAGCCCCGGTGGACGACGGCCCCGGAGAGCGAATCCCTGCGGGGGTGACGCCGGCGCACGTCAGTGCGCACGGCCACCCCCGAAGTGCATTCGCGACCGGGGCCGTCGTCCGCCGGGGCGGATCCTACACCAAACTCAGCGCGAGACGAGCGACCGCAGCACGTACGGCAGAATGCCGCCGTTCTTGTAGTACTGCATCTCTTCCGGCGTATCGATGCGGCAGCGCACGCTGAACGACTTCACCGAGCCATCCGTCGCCGTCGCCTGCACCGTGAGCGTCGCGCGCGGCGTGAGCGACTCGTCGAGCCCCACAATTTCGTAGGTCTCGAAGCCCGTCAGGCCGAGGCTCTGACGCGTCTCACCGTTCACGAATTCGCACGGCAGCACACCCATGCCCACCAGGTTGCTGCGGTGAATGCGCTCGAAGCTTTCCGCGATCACCGCGCGCACGCCGAGCAGCATCGTGCCCTTGGCCGCCCAGTCACGCGACGAGCCCGTACCGTACTCCTTGCCCGCGATGACGATCTGCGGTACACCCGCCGCCTGACGCGCCATTGACACGTCGTAGATCGCTTCCGGCTCGGCGCCCGGCGCGGTGGCCGTCCACCAGCCTTCCTTGCCACCCGTGAGCTCGTTCTTGAGGCGGATGTTCGCGAACGTACCGCGCATCATCACCTCGTGATTGCCACGACGCGCGCCGTAGGAGTTGAAATCCTTCTTCTCCACGCCGAGCGAGGTGAGATACTTGCCCGCCGGGCTCGCCGCCGCAATGGAGCCGGCCGGGGAGATGTGGTCGGTCGTGATGGAATCACCGAACATGCCCAGCACCTTGGCGCCGGTGATCGGGCGGATGCCCGGCGGCGTCATCGTCATGCCTTCGAAGTACGGCGGGTTCTTCACGTAGGTGCTGCTGCCGTCCCACGCGTACTGGTCGCCCGTGGGCGCCGCGATCTGCTGCCAGTACTTGTCGCCCTTGAACACGTCGGCGTACTGCGTGGTGAACTGCTCGCGCTTCACGCTCTCGAGGATCGTGTGCTCCACTTCCTGCGGGCTCGGCCAGATGTCGCGCAGGAACACCGGACCATCCGTGCCCATGCCCAGCGGCTCGGTGGCCATGTCGATGTCCATGCGGCCGGCGAGTGCGTACGCCACCACGAGCGGCGGCGACGCGAGGTAGTTGAAGCGCGTCTGCGGATTCACGCGCCCTTCGAAGTTGCGGTTGCCCGAGAGCACCGCCGCCACGTTGAGCTTGCCCGCGTCGATCGCTTCCGAAATCTCCGTCGGCAGCGGACCCGAATTACCGATGCACGTCGTGCAGCCGTAGCCCACCACGTTGAAGCCCAGCGCGTCGAGCGCGCCCATGAGCTCCGCCTTGTGGAAGTACTCGGTGGCCACCTTGGAGCCCGGCGCCAGCGACGTCTTCACCCACGGCTTGGTGGTGAGCCCCTTCGCGACGGCCTTCTTCGCGAGCAGGCCGGCCGCGAGCATCACGCTCGGGTTGCTCGTGTTCGTGCAGCTCGTGATGGCCGCAATCACCACTGCGCCATCGGTCAGGTCGAACGTCGCACCCTTGTACGTCACCGACTGCGCGGCGCCGGCCCCCGTGGCCGCGTGCTGCGCCGCGAGCGCTTCGGCGTACTTGGCCTTGCTCTCGGTGAGGGCCACGCGATCCTGCGGACGCTTCGGGCCCGCGAGGCTCGGCACCACCGTGCTCAGGTCGAGTTCGAGCGTGTCGGTGAAGACCGGGTCGGGCGTCTCATCGGTACGGAAGAGCCCCTGCGCCTTCGTGTACGCTTCCACCAGCGCCACCTGCTCGTCGCTGCGTCCGGAGAGACGCAGGTACTTGAGCGTCTCGGCGTCCACCGGGAAGAAGCCCATCGTCGCGCCGTACTCGGGCGCCATGTTGGCGATGGTGGCGCGGTCGGCGAGCGCGAGGCTCGAGAGACCGGGGCCGTAGAACTCGACGAACTTGCCCACCACCTTCTTCTTGCGAAGCATCTCGGTGCAGGTGAGCACCAGGTCGGTCGCCGTGGCGCCTTCCGGCAGCTTGCCATGCAGCTTGAAGCCAATCACTTCGGGGATGAGCATGCTCACCGGCTGGCCCAGCATCGCCGCTTCGGCTTCGATGCCGCCCACACCCCAGCCCAGCACCCCGAGACCGTTGATCATCGTGGTGTGCGAGTCGGTGCCAACAAGCGAATCACAGTAGGCGAGCGTCTCGCCGTTCTCGGCAGCGGTGAACACCACCTGCGCGAGGTACTCGAGATTCACCTGATGGCAGATGCCCGTGCCCGGCGGTACCGCGCGGAAGTTGCGCAGCGCCGTCTGTCCCCACTTGAGGAACTGGTAGCGCTCGCCGTTACGCTCGAACTCGAGTTCGGTGTTGAGCAGCAGCGCCGCTTCGGTGCCGTACTCGTCCACCTGCACCGAGTGGTCAATGACGAGATCGACCGGCTGCAGCGGATTGATGCGCGTGGGGTCGCCGCCGAGGGCCACCATGGCGTCGCGCATCGCGGCAAGGTCTACCACGCAGGGCACGCCGGTGAAGTCCTGCAGGAGCACACGTGCCGTGCGGAAGGCGATTTCCTTGTCGACGGGCGCTTTCACGTCCCAGCGGGCCAACGCTTCGACATCGGCCTTCTTCACGAAGGCGTTGTCCTCTCCGCGCAGGAGGTTCTCGAGGAGCACACGCAGCGAGAACGGCAGCGTGCGGGCGGTGCTTCCGGTGAGGCCGTCAAGGGTGTCGAGACGGAAGTACGCATACTGACGGTCGCCCACCTGCAGGGTGGTGCGGCTGCCGAACGAATTGGGATGCGACATGACGGGGAGTGTCCTGCGCGCACCGACCCCACGGGTGGCCACGCGCGTCCGGAACGGAGCCACTCATCGCGCCGTAACACCCTCCTTCGCGGGTGCCCGGTACCGACGAGGCTAAGAGGGAATATCGGTG
>NZ_JBIJAW010000390.1:0-2957 GCF_044345575.1 Gemmatimonas sp. | reverse complement strand
CATCACCGGTGACTGTGCCCCGGCCATCTTCCTCAATGGGCTGTACGTGAGCATCGAGGACGGTGACCTCGACAACATCATCAACCCCAAAGACGTGCGCGCCATCGAGCTGTACAGCCGCGTGGCGAGCATTCCGCTGCAGTTTCAGACGCGCAACGGCTGTGGCAGCGCGGTCATCTGGACCGGCGCGCGCATGGACGACCCGCCGGTGAAGAAGAAGTAAGGTCCACCGTCGTGCACCGCGCACTCCTCCGGGCCTCGCTGTTCCTCACTGCCTCCGTGTTGCCAGCCGTGGCCGCGGCGCAACCACTCTCGGCCTTCGCCACCCAGAAAGCCGAGCGTTTGCTGCGCGACAAACACAGTTGCCTTGGCTGCCATCAACTGAAGGGCGAAGGCGGCGTGCTCGCGCCGAAACTCGACGACGTACGAACGCGGCGCGACGCGGCCTACATCGCGATGATGGTGAGCGATCCCCAGCACACCAAGCCGGGCGCGAGCATGCCCCGCACGCGCATGCCGGCCGCGGAGCGCACGCTCATCGTGCGCTATCTCGGCGGTGACACCACAAAAATCGTGCGTACCGCCACTGCGAATCCGACCAGTGCCCCAGCCGACGGCAAACAACTCTACGCGCAGTGGTGCGCCGGCTGTCACGGCCCCACCGGCAAGGGCGACGGCCCCAACGCGAAGGCGCTGCCGGTGCCACCCGCCAGGCACGCCGACGCCAAGGCGATGAGCGCGCGCAGCGACGATGCCCTGTTCGATACCATCGAAGCCGGCGGCGCGATCATGAACAAACATCACCGCATGCCCGCCTTCGGCGGCGCGCTCGGCTCCACGGAGATCCGCGCGCTGGTCGGGTACATCCGCACCCTCTGCCAGTGTCAGGGTCCCGCGTGGAGCCGCGACGGAGCTGCCCGATGAAGAGGCAGTTCCCGTGGTTCAATATCCCGCCCCTCAAGCTTCCGCCTCTCAAGCTTCCGTGGTTGGCGGTCACCGCGATGCTCGTGCTCAGCGCGTGCACGTCGACGGACAGCTCGGGCAGCACCGACGGCGCGCCACTCACGACGGTCGCCCTTTCTACCCCCTCAGCACCAACCGCCGAAGCCTTCGCCGGTAACGCGAGCTGCGTCTCCTGCCACGCCGAGCAGTCGAAGCAATGGAGTGCGTCCACGCACGGCACGGCCGGCGGCGTGCCGGGGAGCCGCAGCAATCCCGTCGCCGTGATTGCGCCCTTCAACGGCGCGCCCATCCGCTTCGCCGACGCCACCGTGATTCCGCGCAATCGCGGTGGCCGCTACGAGTTCGTGGTGCAGCGCGCCGGAGAAGCCGATACGGCGTACGCCGTGGACGGCGTGATCGGCGGCGGACACATGGCGGGCGGCGGTACGCAGGGATACGTCACCAACTGGAGCGACGGCACCATTCGCTTTTTGCCCTTCGACTGGAGCAAGAGCAGCAACACCTGGTTCTGCAACACCGGCACGCGAACCGATAAGGGGTGGCAACCCATTCGCGCCACCATGCGCCTTGCCGAGTGCGGCGACTGGCCCCCGATGCGCGTACTCGGCGACGAGCCGCGCTTCAGTAATTGCCAGAGTTGCCACGGCAGCAACATCACCGTGGCGTACGATGCGGCGAAGCAGCAGTGGAAGAGCCAGGTGGCCACCTTCGCGGTCAACTGTGAGAGCTGCCATGGGCCCGCGGCGCGCCACGTGAAGCTCATGCAACAGGGGAGCACGAGCGCCGACATCGGGCTCGAGGCGCTGGCCACGCTCGACAAGGATCGCAGCGTCGGCACGTGCATGGGGTGCCACGCCCTCAAGACGCGACTTGAGAACGGGTACGTGCCCGGCGCGCAGCTCACGCAGTTCTACTCCGTGGCGCTGTCGCAGCTCGGCGACAAGCCGTTCACGCCCGATGGCCGCACGCGCACCTTCGCCTATCAGGAGGGGCACTACGCGAGCGACTGCTATCGCAATGGCGGCATGACCTGCACGAGCTGTCACGATCCGCACACGCAGGGCTATCGCACGGTGGATGGCGAGCCCATTCCCGGACGCGTGGACGACCGGCAGTGCACGAGTTGTCACGCGAGCAAGCGCGACAACGTGCAACAGCACACGAAGCATGCGCCGGGGAGCAAGGGGAGCAACTGCGTCTCGTGCCACATGCCGTACGAGCAGCAGCACGAGCTCGGACGCGCCATCAAGTACGGGCGCAGCGATCACACCATCGCCATTCCTCGACCGGCCATCGATTCGTCGCTCGGGCTCGTCGGGTCGTGCAAGTCGTGCCACACCGAGAAGAGCGTGCAGCAGCTGACGCAGCAGTCCGCGGCGTGGTGGGGCAGCATCAAGCCGCACGAGGCGGCCGTGGCTGGCGTGCTGGCCGCTCGCGGCGAGTCGGATGTATCGAAGGCCACGCCGCTGCTGCTGCAGCCGCGTTCGCGCCACGCCATGGCGCAGGTAGCGGGTCTGGCCGAGTGGCTCGAGCGTTTTGCCGCGCCGCGCATGGCGCAGGTACCGGCATCCCTCGATGACGCGCTCATCGAGCTGGCCGGCAGCAGCGACCTCGATGTACGCGCGCTGGCACTCGCCACGTTGCACTACACCCGCGGGCAGGAGCGTCGGGTGCGCCGAGTGCTCACCGAGCAGCTCGAGCGTCCCGCGGACGCGCCCACGCGTGATGCCCTGCGGCGCCGTTGGGCGACCGTGCTTGGCGGGCTGGGCGACGCGGCCCGGGAGTCGGGGCGGTACGACCAGGCGATCGCCGCCTACCAGGCCGCGCTGGAGGTGACCCCCGCGGCTGCCCCGCTCCTGCTCAACCTCGGCCTCACGCACGCCGCCCGTGGTGATATGGCGAGTGCGGTGAGCGCGTACCGGCAGGCGGTGCAGGCCGACCCGCGCCAGCCGTTGAGCGAGGTGAATCTGGGTGTGGCCCTCGAGCAGGGTGGC
>NZ_JBIJAW010000106.1:0-9897 GCF_044345575.1 Gemmatimonas sp. | reverse complement strand
GCTTCGGTGAGATACACGGAAATGAACCGGCGATCGACTTCATGCCGCTCGCGCCGCACGAGATCGCGCGCTTCGAGCGCATCGATGATGGCGGTCATCTGCGCCTTGCTGCGGCCGAGCGCTTCCGCCAGCTCCTGCTGATGCGTGGGACCACGTTGCTGCAGGGTGTCGAGCACACCGAACTGCGACGCGGAGAGACCGAACGGATGCACGGCGTCATCGACACGTTCCGCCGCCAGCGCCGCGGCGCGCTGCAGGGCGCTGTACGCATCGAGCGCGCGTTTGCGTTTCTTCTCACCTTTGCTCATGTCGGTCCTCGTCGCATCGGGAACGGAATGGGGTGTCCACGCAGAAGGCACTACTGCTGTGCGCCGCGATGCCGCTCGGCCATACGCTCCGTGAGCACCATGGAAAGAGCCATGATGGTCTCCTGCGGATTCACACCGAGGGCCGTCGGCAGCAGCGAGCCATCGGTAATGTACAGGCCACGTGTCCCATGCCGCTCGCCATCCGGGGTGGCGCCAGATGTAACAATGTCGGTCCCCATACGACAGGTCCCATTCACGTGAGCGGAGAAGAGCGTGAGGAGATTGGGCGAGACGGCGCCGCTGGCCAGCGCATCCGCATCGCGCGCCGAGCGAATGGTGAGCGGATGCGCGTGCACGGTCTCGACGGCCTGCGCACCGGCGGCGAAGTGTACACGGGCCATCGCCGCCAGCGACGCGCGAACGCGCTTCTCGTCTTCCTGGGTGAGACGATAGGTGATGGAGGTCTCGCCGCGGCGGTTCACCCGAACACGCCCGCTCGACACGGAACGTTCGGCGCCATCGCGGGTGAGCCCGATAAGCACGCCGAGGTGCATGTTGCGCGCCATCTGGGCGGCATGCGCCGAACCGAATCCGGGCATGGCCGCCGCGGTGAAGGACGGATGCAGCGGTGGTGTTTCGAGCCAGAAGCCGTAGTCCGTGCCCTGCCACCGGATGAACTCGTCGCACATGGTGGTGAGCGGGATCCCCGAACTGACGTCGATCGGGCGGTCGTACACGCCGTTGACGCTGGTGGTAGGGTGCAACCGCAGCCACTGCCCCACCCCGCCGCCGCCGAGCCCGGACTTCTGCAGGAGCACCGGCGTACCCACCGCTCCCGCCGCCAGCACCACGATGGGGGCGTCGACGATGATCTGCTGGCCACCGGGCGTGGTGGCCGTGACCCGCTTGCGGGGTGGGGTGCCCGTACCCGTGTCACGTTCGACGACGTCGACGCGCTGCACACTGGCCTCGGAATAGAGCGTGGCGCCGGCCGCGAACGCGCGCGGCAGATACGTGAGCAGCGTGGACTGCTTTGCGTTATGGCGGCACCCGTAGCTGCAGTACCCGCAGCGCACACACTGCTGCGCGTTGATCATGCCGCTGCGCACCCGCCAGCCGAGCGCGCGCGCGCCGTCGAGGAGGAGGCGGTTGTTGGCCGAGTGCGCGTCTTCCGGCACCAGACCGGCGCGCACGTCGCGCTCCACCCGATCGAACACGGCGGCCATCTCGCGCGGCGTCATGCCATAGGCCCCGTACTCGCGCGCCCACTGCTCCAGCACGTAGTCGGGGGTGCGCAGCATGATCATCCAGTTCACGAGCGTGCCACCACCGGCGGCCGCGCCCTGCAGCATCGTCACCGACGCATCGTCGGTGGTGCGCAGCCCACCATCAGCGAAGAGGCGTTCGGTGAGCGCCGCCTCGTCTTCGTTGAAGTCGGCGGGGGTGAGCCACTCGCCCCCCTCGAGGACCACCACCTCGTAACCGGCCTCGGCCAACAGCGCGGCGCTCACGGCGCCGCCGGCACCGGTGCCGATCACCACCACGTCGGCGCGACGCTGCACGGTGGCGGTAAGCGATCGGCCGGCGATGACGTTGGCGGGAAGCGGCTGCGGGGCGATCGCGCCGGGGAGCACGACCGGTCCGCGCGCCACCGGCTCCGTGGGCGTTTCCTTCTCGCCGGCGGGGAGCGGCCCTTCCCAGGCGTACAGCTGCCGGCGCAGCTGGAAGGGGCCGCGATAGCCCGTGGCCGCGGTGACCTCCGGCCGCGCGTAGTGCATGAGCAGCACCAGCCGGCGCACACTCTGCCACGCCGAGCGAATCGGGGCGAGCGGCGAATCCGTCCAGGCGTCGAGGCAGCGCCGCTGGGCCTCCGGCGGCAGCGAGGCGAACGCCCGGGGGCGCTGCCCGGCGAGTAGCACGGCAACGGGTGACCCGAGCACATCGAGCGCGGTCCCCATCAGGCGCCCACGATGCGGCGGCAGCGACTCGAGCCGATGGACACACCGGGCCAGCAGCTCGGCGCGTGTTTCGTTCGCCGTCGGCGCCCCCTCGAGAATGACATCGGCCAATACGCCGAGGGTGCCGAGCTGGGAGGGGGAGAGGGTCATGTTGGGAGGGTACGGTGTGGGGACGCGGAGGGCAACCGGAGGTACTGCGAGCTGTGGGCTGAGAGCTGACAACCGAAAACTCCCCGCCGCGAACGAGATCTCGGTCGCGGCGGGGAGTTTTCAGCTTTCGGCTTTCAGCTTTCGGTCTTCAGTCAGCACTCGACGGCTGTCGGTTCCCGCCCTCAACTCCGCAAGCTGAACTCCCGCACCGTCTCCTCGTGGGTGAGCACCCAGATGGAGTAGCCACCGAAGAGCGTGCCCCACGGCCAGCGGAAGAGACGGAAGGCGGAGACGACCAGAATGACGTAGCGCGCCCAGTTCTGGTGATTGAGCAGCGCGAAACCGGCAATGAGGCCGAAAAGGCTGATGGCGCCGATGACCGCGGCCGCGATGACGCCGGTGACGCTGCCCACCACCATCACGATGGGGTTGAGCGTGGCGATCGACCCGAAAATGCTGCCGAAGAGCGTACCGAGGGCAGCGAGCATACCCAACGCGCTGTACAGCAGGTTGACCAGCGCGACGACCTTGATGTGAGAGCGCACCGACGACTCCAGATGTTGGGGACGGGAGTCACTACGGAATCGGCGGCGTGGCGTTTCAGGCAGCGCGGAGAGGTACGAGCTGAGAGCTGAGAACCGAGAGCTGAAAACTCCCCCACCCACGCGAGCATCCCGGTCGCGGCCGGGGAGCTTTCAGCTTTCAGCTTTCGGCTTTCGGCTTTCAGCGCTCACCGCCTTCTCCGAGCATCCACCACGCTCACCAGCGCCACGCCGCCGACGATGATGGCCATGGCGAGATAGGCGGTGGCGGGGAGCCGTTCGCCGCCGAGGGCCACGCCGAGGAGGACGGCGACGAGCGGATTCACGTAGGCATAGGTGCCCACGGCGGCGGGGCTGGCCACCTTCAGAAGCCACATATACGTGGAGAAGCCGATAAGTGAGCCGAAGGTGATCAGATAGAGTAGCGATAATGCCGAGTTGAGCGTGACCGTCGACGGGTGGAGCCGCCCCCAGTCCCCGGTAACCAGCGCCAGCAGCCCCAGCAGGACGCCGCCGGTCAGCATCTGCATCGCAATCGCCAGGGCGGCCGGCCGCGCCTGGTTCGAGCTCCGCGAGTACAGCGACCCCACCGTCCAGCTCAGTGAGCCCAGCGTGAGGGCGGCGGCCCCGAGCGGGTCTACCGCGCCCCCGCTTGCCCCGGCGGCCGCGCGCGACGACGGGAGCACCAGCAGCCCCACCCCCACCAGCCCCACGAGCACGCCCACGACCTGCATCACCCGCGGGCGTTTCCCCTGCCAGGCTTCGCACAGCACCAGCCAGAGCGGCACCGTGGCCACCAGCACCGACGACAACCCCGAGCTCACCCGCTGGCTGGCCCAGCTCACCGCCCCGTTGCCCACGAACAGGAGCAGCGCGCCCACGATGGCCGAGTCCCGCCACTGGAGGCGCGTCGGCGCCGGGGCGCCCCGCCACCGCGTAAAGGCGAACAGGGCGCTCCCCGCGATGAGGAACCGCATCGACGCCATGGCGAAGGGCGGAATGCTCTGCACGCCCCACTTGATGGCGAGGTACGTCGACCCCCACACCACGTAGATGATGAGAAAGCCGCCGATGAGCTGCCACTGCGGCACCGTGGCCCCCTCGCCCGCCTCCAGCTCCGTATGAGCGGCGGTGACGCGCGAAATCGTTCGACTGGACACCGGGGAAGCACTCACGACGCCGTCGGGGGGCTGATGGGAGACAACGGGGTGGCGTCACGCGGACGCAGGGCGCGCAGGGCCGCATCACCAGCGGCGAGGCCCCCGATGAGGATGTAGAGATAGAACGTGTAGAAGCGCCACCAGAGCAACGCGGCAACGAAGATTCCCGCTGGGATGGCATTGGACAGCGTGGCCGCGAACGCGCCCTCGATGAACCCGCCACCACCCGGCGCCGGCACCACCACGCCGCCATAGAAGAGCGCGAGGGGCCACAACACGAGCGGCGCGAGGCTGTCCATCGTCAAGGCAAACGCCGGATCACCCAGAAACACCAGCATCGGCAGCGTGGCCACCTTGAAGCACACGTGCAGCACGCTCCCTCCGAACGCCAGCCCCATCAGCACGGGATTGGCGGTACGCAGTGACTGCACCGCGCCGCGCAGCGCGCGCAACGTGCGCTGCACCGCCCGCCACCTTGCCGCATGGAGCCGCAACGGCGCGGCCCATCGTGGGGGCGGGCCATGGGCGTTGCGCCGCGACAGGAACCAGCCCACCGCGCCGGCCCCGAGCACGAAGGTGCTGTAGCCCCCCACCAACGCCAGCAGGCCGCTCGTGCTCGCGCCGCGCCCCCGGAACAGCACGGCGAGCACCGTGCACACCAGCACCAGCGACCACATCTCGAGGAACAGCTCGAGAAAGAGCACCAGCACGCGCTGCGCCGGCCCGGTCCCGCTCTCGGCCAGCACCAGAAAGCGCGACGGCTCAGCCCCCGAGCGGGCCGGGGTGATGGCCGCGGCAAAGTCGCCGGCGAGACACACCCGCAGCGCCGTCCCGAACGCCAGTGGAATGCCGCACGCGCGCGCCGACGCCTGGATCTTGAGCGCGCGCGTCACGATCTCGGCGGTCACCGTCGCCAGCGCCGCGGCGTGGACCGGCCACGCCAGCCACGGCATCCCTCCCGTCGGCCAGTGCCGCGACACCACCCACGCCGAGATCCCCAGCATGGCGGTGAACGAGAGAGCGGTGAGGAGCCAACGTTTCCACGACATGGCGCGCAAGATACAGCAACCGGCCCTGCCTCTGGCGATCGGGCGCGGACGGCTGTCATTTGAGGGGTCGCCGGTGCAGATGCCGGCCCCGCCTTTTCTCCCTTCGCGAGGTGAATCGTGAGCACCGAGTCCTCTGCTGGTCTCTCCCGCCGCCAATGGCTGCGCAACACCGGCCTCGGTCTTGGCGCCACCGTGGCGCTCCCCGGCTTGCTGCCGGCGTCGGAGATGTCGCGTGTGCTCGGTGGCGGGCTCCCGTACTCGGCGCTCCTCGAGCAGATGGAGCGCGACGTGACGACCGCCCGCCGGGCGGCGGGGCCCATCCGCCTTTGCTACAACGAGAACCCGTTCGGCATGTCGCCCAAGGCGAAGGACGCGCTCATGGGCAACTGGGCGCAACACACCTGGTACGTGCCGCCCGTGCGTGAGGAACTCGCGGCAACGTTCGCGAAACACGTGGGGGTACCGGTGGACCATGTGCTCGTCACGCAGGGCTCGAGCGAGGTGCTCTCCATTCTCGCGCTCGCGTACAACATGCACGGCGGCGAGATCGTGGCCCCGTGGCCCACGTTCGAGGATCTGCCGCGCTGGGGCGAGACGCTCGGCGCCACCGTGCACAAGGTGCCGCTCGATCATCGCTTCGATCACGACCTGTATCAGATGGACGCGAAGATCAACGGCAACACGAAGCTCGTGTTCGTGTGCAACCCGAACAATCCCACGTCCAACCTCGCCGACGACCAGGCGCTGCGGGACTTCGTGTCCAACGCGGCGAAGCGTTCCACGGTCATCGTAGACGAGGCGTACTACGATTTCGTGACGCACCCCGGGTACAAGAGCATGACCGATCTCGTGCTCAAGGGCGAACCCATCATCGTGTCACGCACCGCGAGCAAGATTCACGGGCTGGCCGGGCTGCGCATCGGCTTCGCCATCGCGCGACCGGACATCATCAAGAAGCTCTCCCAGTACGTGACCGGCGATCCGAACGTGTTCGGCCTCACCACTGCCAACGCGTCGCTCATGGACACCGAGTATCAGGCGTTCGTGAAGGCGAAGAACGCTGAAGGGCGCACGATGCTGATCGACGCCCTCACGAAGCTGGGCAAGAAGGTCGCGCCGTCGCAGACCAATTTCGTGTTCTTCCAGACGGGCAAGCCGGTGGAACAGATGCAGCAGTATTTCACCGCGAAGGGCTTCACCATCGGCCGCGCCTTCCCGCCCTACACCGACTGGGTGCGCGTATCGATCGGCACCCCCGAAGAGATGAAGCAGTTCGTCGGCGTCCTTCCGGGGGCGTTCGCGTAAGGGCCGGCTTGGGTTGAACAGCTCGTCGGAGAACACGGAGCCACGGAGACACGGAGAACAGCACACCTTTTTGTAGTTCTCCGTGCCTCCGTGGCTCTGCGCCTCCGACGAGCAGTTCTCTCACCCCTCGCCTTTCACGTCCCGCGCGGCTTCGCCCGTCTCGTCGCCTCGGCCGTGAGCGGGTCGTCGGGCCACGGATGCCGCGGGTAGCGGCCACGCAGTTCCTTGCGCACCTCGAAGTAACTGTGCTTCCAGAAGCCGGCGAGATCACGCGTGACCTGCACGGGGCGCTGCGCCGGTGAGAGCAGATGCAGCGTGACCGGCACTCGTCCGTCGAAGAGCGTGGGCGTGCTTGTCCAGCCGAATACTTCCTGCAACTTCACGGCGAGCACTGGCGCGGCCGGTTCGCTGTAGTCGAGTGCGATGCGCGATCCGCTCGGCACCTCGAGATGCGTGGGCGCCAATCGATCGAGCGCCGCCCGCTGCGACCACGGCACGAGGGAGAAGAGCGCTTCGTGCCAGTCCACCTGCTCCAGCTGCGCCCACGTGCGTACGCCATCGAGATACGGGCCAAGCCACTCGGCCAGCGTGTCGACGAGTGCGCCATCGGACACATCGGGCCAGGTCGTGGCGTCGTGATGATGCACGAACGCCAGCCGTTCACGTAGCTTCTGCACGCCCTCCCGCCACGGCCAGGCGCTCACCCCGACACGTTGCAGCTGCTCCACGAGCGCGGTGCACACGGCGTCGGCATCGGGCTCGCGCTGCGGCTTCTCCTCGAGCGTGATGGCGCCGAGCTTCGTGCGCTCCACCGCCTTCACGCTGCGTGAACGCTCGTCCCACGCAACGACACTCGCGCGCACGAGCTGTTCCCCGAAGTCGGCACGAAGGTCGTCGAGCGACAACGGTGCCGCACGCACGATACGGTATTCCGGTGGCTGCCCCTCGAGCTCGGCCACCGCGAGAAACGGCTCGTCGTACATGCTGTCCCCCTTCGGCAGCGCCGCGCCGCTTCCGTTGCGCAGCAGGTAGCGCCCTTCACTGCCGGCGCGACGCTGCGCCACACGGTCGGGGAAGGCCAACGCGAGCAACGTACCCACGTCCGCGTCGTCCCACGTTGTGTCGTTCCCGCTGTTCGATTTTCCGCTGTCCCAGCTTCCGCTGTCCGAGCTTCCGCCCTTCACCCGTTTCACCAGCTCCCCCGCACTCTGCCGCACCCGCCGCACCCCGTCCCGGTCTGCGTGCGCACCGTACGCCGACGCGGCCTCACGATCGCCATGCAGGAACTCCGTGCGCAGACGCAGATCGGCCGGCGCCCGCACGAAGCCTTCACCGCGCAGCACGTCGCGCTCCTCGAGCAGTGCGGCAATGGACGCACCGAGCACGAGCTGTCCACGTTCCGCCGCCACGAGCAGCAAGTGGGCCAATCGCGGCGCGAGCGGCAACGCGGCCATGCGTTTGCCGTGCGCGGTGACGCGACCCAGCGGCCCCTCGTCGCTCAACGCGCCGAGTTGGGCGAGCAGTGTGCGCGCCTGCGCAAACGCTGCGGCACGCGGGGCATCGAGCCAGCGCAGCTGCAACGGATCGGCGATGCCGGCGTCGGCAAGTTCGAGCGCCAGCGACGAGAGATCAGCATCGATGATCTCGGGGCGGGTGCTGGCGAGAAACCCGTGTTCTTCGTGCACATCCCACAGTCGATAACACGCACCGGGTGCCACACGTCCGGCGCGTCCGCGGCGCTGATCGGCCGATGCGCGGCTCACCCGAACCGTGTGCAGGCGCGTGAGCCCGGCGGTGGCGTCGTAGCGCGGGACCCGTGACTGACCGGCATCCACCACCACGCGCACCCCCTCCACGGTGAGGCTCGTTTCGGCCACGCTCGTGCTGAGCACCACCTTGCGTGTGCCCATCGGGGCCGTGGCGAGCGCCGCGTCCTGCTCGGCGAGCGGCATGGTGCCGTGCAGCACGTGTACCCGCACGGTGGTAGGTACCGAACCGGCGAGACGTTCTTCTACACGGCGCTGCTCGCCCATGCCGGGCAGGAACACCAGCACATCACCGTCGTTCGCGTCGAGCGCCTCACGCACCACACGACTCGTAGTGGCCTCGATACGCTCGTCGGTGCGCGGCGGGCGATAGTGCGTCTCGATGGGGAACATGCGTCCGCTGCTGCGCACCACCGGCGCCGCTCCCTGGGCGTCAGCGAGGAGCTGTGCCACGGCGTCGCCGTCGAGCGTGGCCGACATCACCAGCACCCGCAGATCGTCGCGCACCTGCTGCGTTTCCAGCACGAGCGCGAGCCCGAGATCGGCGTGCAGCGATCGTTCGTGGAATTCGTCGAACAGTACCGCGCCGTATCCCTCGAGGGTCGCGTCGGCGGAGAGCAGCCGCGCCAGGACCCCTTCGGTGACCACCTCGATGCGCGTCTGCCTCGACACGCGCGTTTCGCCGCGCACGCGATACCCCACCGTCCCGCCGACCTGCTCACCCAGCTGCTTCGCCATGTAGTGGGCAGCGGCACGCGCGGCGAGCCGGCGCGGCTCGAGCATCACCAGCTTCTGTCCGGCGATCCATGGCTCCTGCAGCAACGCCAGCGGCACGCGCGTGGTCTTGCCCGCGCCAGGTGGCGCCTCGAGCACGGCCACCGTGCGCGCACGCAAGGCGTCGCGCAGCGCCGGCAGGGCATCGTCGATGGGGAGGGCGAAACTCACTCTCTTCGCCGCCCGCCTCGCCCATCGAGCTGCTGCGCCAGCCACTCCTGCGCGCGCTGCAGCACCTCGTCGGTGCCGCTCCGATACCCGCGCAAGGTCAGACGCGCATCGATAAGCGGCGAGATACCGACGCGCTGCCACTGCGAACCATCACTGCGGCGCAGCTCGGCGGCCGGCACATACACCGTGAGCTTGCCTGGCAAGACCACCGGGACGGCTTCGGCAGGAGAACCTGCCGTACTGCTGCCAATGAACGTGATGTCGGTGCTTGCTTCGAGCATGAGCGCGAGGCGTTCCATCGCGCCACTCGTGCGTTCGTCCACGAGGGCAACCAACCGGCCGGCGAAATGACCGGCGGTGTCACCTCGCACCACTCGCGACCGCACCTCGCGTTCGTCGGGGCACTGTGCCGCCTGCTCCCGCAGCGACAGCGTGAGACACGGCGTCGACTGATAGCGGTGCAGCTCGCGCGCCACCACCGCCACCGGCCGCTCACGCACCGCCTGCAACACGGCAAGGCCCACGTGGCTCGAGTCGGCCAGCGCCCCGCGCAGATCCAGGACCCACGCACGCGCCGAGCGATGCCTCGAGAGCTCGGCATCCACCGTCTGCTCGGTGAGCCGATTCACGTCGAGATAGGCGATGCCGTTGGGGAGCGTGAGCGAGGCCGACTGCGCCGGGCGCTCCACCTGCGGCTGCAACGCCATGTACTCG
>NZ_JBIJAW010000105.1:0-9923 GCF_044345575.1 Gemmatimonas sp. | reverse complement strand
AGCGGGGACCATGTCGCGCACGATCGCGGATGTCAGTTGGATGGGGGGAGCTCCGACCAACAAATGGCTCCGGCAGTGGCGTCTCGGCTCCGGGAATGCCACCGGACCGGTCGTGATGGCCGGTCGGGGCATCGCGTTGTCGAACTCGCCGTTCCTCCGCTCGACACAGCTTGGCGATATGCGCCGAACCGGGACAGCACCGCCGGGCGCGGAAATCGAATTGTCGCGCAACGGTCAGGTGATCGGCGTGACGGTCGCAGACAGCAGCGGCCGCTGGTCGCTGCCCATGCCCATCGACTTTGGGCAGAACACCATCGAAATCGCGATCTATACGCCCAACGGGGTCACCCGGCACGCCTCGTTACTCACGCTCGAGCAGGATCTGATTCCTGCGCGAACGATCGAGTACGGGGTCACGCTGCAGGACAACGACACGCCAGAAAGCGACTGCCGCCGCCGCATCGGCCCGTGCGGCGTGACGGGCAATGCCGACCTCCGCATTGGGCTGAGTTCACGATATACGGCCCGGGTGGGCGCGTACGAGCTGCGCCCACGCGGCTCAGCGATCGCTGAACGCGTGCCATATGCGGCACTTGTGGCCTCGCCCGTCGATTGGGTGCAGCTCCGTGGCGAGGGCACGCGCACCGGGTGGTGGCGTGCGCGCGCGGTCATCCAGCCCAATCTGCACGTGCGACTCGAGGCCGGCGGTGAGGCCGTGGATTCCACGCGCGTGCCGTTCTGGTTGCAGCGCCAAGCGCAGTTCCGAACGGCGGAGCAATCGGCGGGCATCACCATTCGCCCGTTGCGGGACCTCGGCAAAGCCTGGATCTCCTCCCAGTGGCGCGGCACAGATGGTCCGCGCGGTCGCGTCGAGATTCTGACGTCGACGCTCGGAACGCGCGTGCGGCGGACGCTCATTCAGGCTACCTACGATCGGGTCGTCAGCCGCGACCCGATCGCCGGTCGTTTCGCTTCGGATTTGCGAGGCGCCACGGTGACCTTGCCTCAGCTCCCTCGCGGACCCGTATGGGTGCGCCGCAGCTTCGTGTCGATCGGGACCTCGGCCGACGCGCGTTGGCGCCCCCGGTACGTCACGGGACAGATGAGTACGAGCCTCGGGCGACAGTTGTTCGTGCAGGGCGGCATCGATTGGCTGCGGGGGGCAGGCGCTCCGTCGTTCCGCATGCAGCTGCAGTATCAGGGGGCCCTCACGACGCTCTTCCAGGATATGGCGAGCGGCGTGGGCGGACGCATGCAAAGCACCACCACCATCATGGGAACCGCCACGGTCGCCGGCCGTGGCGAAGGTGTGCGGCTGAGCGGTGACTTCGTGGCCCTCCGCGCTCGCGTCAGCGGCATCGCCTTTGAGGACCGCAATCGCAACGGCCGCTTCGATCCCGATGAGCCACGCCTCTCAGACGTGACCATCCGGGTCGGTGGTCAGGCTGTCATTACTGACGCACAGGGACGGTTCCTCATCGCCGGGTTGCCGGTCATGGATGCCGTGCCGGTATCGGCAGGCTCCGAAACCACGCTCTCTGCAGACGGGCGTGTACTCGTGCCCTCCGTGGTTCGTGAATGGGCGATGCTGGTGCCGTTCGGCGAAACCCGCATCAATTACGCATTCGTTGAAGATCCCGGCGACGGCCGCACCACCGAGGTGCGCACCGTCAACGCAGCGCCCCCGGGGGGCAAGGCACCATGAAGTCTCGCCTGCTAGTCCTGTTCGGCGTCGCGGTGGCACTCACCACCGCGATCGCGTCTGTCGCCCAAGCGCAGGCCCCAACGCTGCGTATTGTGGCGACCCAGCCACTGACCTTCGGCCAGGTTGCCCCTCGACAGTCGCGCGTGATCGCCCCAAGCGCCGCCGGCGCTGCCGTGTTTACGGTACAGGGGCCGGCGAACGCCTCGCTCGTCCTCACCGTAACGCTCCCGACGCTGCTCACGGGCACCACTGGAACGGCGTTGCAGATCGGCGGCTGGACCGGCACGGTCGCCACGGGCGCGAGCGGTACGCCGACCACTGTGGCCCCCGTGAACAATGGCGACATTGCGATCACCCTCGATGCCAGCGGCGTCGGCGTGCTGCGTCTCGGTGCCAGCGTTCAACCTACCTTGGCCACCGCCAGCGGTAACTACGCCGACGCGATCATGGTGGTTGCCCGGGAGCCATCCTCCTCGAGGCAGAGTCTGACCGCACAGAGCACCGTCACGGCCAGCGTCCTCCAGCCGATCACCGTGACCGCCATCCCTATGAGCTTCCCCGCCGTGTACGCCGGCACGCCGGCGACCATCGCGCCATCGGATGCCCGCGCCATGCGTCTGTTGCTCGACGGGGCGGCCGCGCTGTCGGTCGACATCACGTACGAATCGTTGCCGTCGGTGCTGACACTGCAGGGTGGCGGCGTCACGCTCCCGATCGGCACGTGGCGCCAGCGCACCGGTCCGGATTGCAGTGGGGCGAACAGCACGGCACTGACCGGCAACACGCTGACCGTGGCGCTCTCGCCGACCACTGGATCGAGTGGGCGGACGTCGCTGTGCCTGGGTGCCACCGTGTCTCCCACCCCCACCCAGGCGGCGGGCGTTTATACCGGTACCGTCACGATCTCCGTTCGGTATACCGGCTCGTAACGATGTGGCAAACGTGCCGCCCAGGCCGGCCTCAGCCGAGCCGGCGCTCGCGTGGTGTCTGGTGGGCGCTGCTCCACGCTTCAGTCATGGCGTGGGGGTGCGGCGCTGACACCCCGCTAACGGCGGCCCCGCACGAAACACACGACGCCCCACGCAGCAACACCGCCAATACCGCGCCGACCGCGCTGTTCACGGTGTCGCCGCGCTGGCCACGTCCCGGCGATACCGTCACGGTCGACGCCTCGTATTCGCTCGACCGCGACGGCTCGGTAGTGCACTACGAGTGGAACCTGGGGAACGGGACGACGCAGGTCGCCGGCGCGCACGCGAAGACCGTCTACGCCAGCGCCGGCAGCTATCCGGTGAGCGTGACCGTTGTCGATGACAGCGGCAGCCGCAGCACGCGCGCGGTTACGCTCGTCGTCTCGCCCGCCGGTGCGCCGGCGACGGCGGTGGACAGTGCGCAGTCGCTGGTGGTGACGGCGAATACCTCGCTGCTCGCCTCGGCCACAACGATTGTCACCGTGACGGCGCGCACCGCCCTCGGGCTCGCCGTGCCGAACGTGCCGGTGTGGCTCAGCGGCCGTGGACGCGAATGGCGGGTGACGCAACCGAGTGGGCTGACCAGTGTGCTCGGCGTCACAACCGGCACG
This sequence comes from Gemmatimonas sp., assembly GCF_044345575.1. Classification (GTDB taxonomy): domain Bacteria; phylum Gemmatimonadota; class Gemmatimonadetes; order Gemmatimonadales; family Gemmatimonadaceae; genus Gemmatimonas. The sequence continues at coordinate 6,636 of NZ_JBIJAW010000105.1, read as the reverse complement.
ATCGGTAGTCCGCTGACGCAGAGCGCCCAGATCGTGGCCATCGCCGACTACACCCTGCTCCGTCCGGTGACCGTGAGCATCGGCGCTACGAGTGTGAGTGCGACCCGCAGTGCGGTGCGCCTCACCGATCCCATCGTCAGCGCCGCTGGGGATTCCACACTGATCGAAGTGACGGCACGGGACGCGGAGGGAAATCCTGTCGTCGGTGCCACGGTTTCCCTCTCCGTAACGGGAGGCACGAGCACCGTACGCAATGAAGGGCCCACCGATGCCAGTGGCCGACGCGTGGTGGTGATTGAACCAACCAGCTGCGGCGGTGCGTCCCTCACCGTGGCCGCCAATGTGAACGGGACGGCCATTGGCGCAACCTCGACCATCACCGCGGCAGCGCCGACGGTCTATGGGCTGTGCGGCGCCGCACTCTGGCTCGACGGGGATGACGCGTCCACGTTGACGCAGAGCGGCGGAACGCTGAGCGCCTGGCAAGACAAGAGCGGCGGAGCGAGGCACGCGACGGCGAGCGCTGGCCCCACGGTGAATGCGAGCGCCTTCAACGGCCGCACCGCGCTGCGCTTCAACGGGACCACGCAGTTCGTGCCGATCGCCGACGTGGCGAGCCGTACACCGTACACGCTGTTCGTGGTCGAGCGTCGGCGCTCCGGCCGCAGCCTCAACTTCGCCGTCGGGGGCAGTAACGGCAGCGCGTTGAACGGTCTCGTGCTTGGCTACGCGACCGACAACTCTCTTCGCCTCGCGCCAAACGCGGACAATCTCAATGGGGCTGTTGCGCCATTCACCAGCATCGGGGCCGAGCCTGGACGCCTCCTCGTCGGACGCTGGAGCAGCGGGGCGCGCTCGCTGATGAGCAACGGGGCGGGCGTGATAGCGGATGCCTCAACGAGTACGCTGGCGGAGTGGACCGGTGCGGCCATCGGTCGGGCCAACCATAGCGGCTCGCTCTCCTTCTACGATGGCGACGTCGGCGAGCTCCTCATCTACCGTCGCGCGCTCAGCGATGCGGAACGTACGACGGTCAGCCAGTCGCTGATGCGTAAGTGGTCGCTCGGCAGCCTGACCATTACCGCCGGCAACAACCAAACGGCAGCGGTCGGCGCAGCGGTGACCACGCAACCGCAAGTACGCGTCCTCAACGAGGCAGGCGTCGGCATCGCCGGGGCGACGATTGCGTGGCAGGTGACCGCCGGTGGCGGGAGCACCGCCACGGCCGTGAGCACTACCGATGCAAACGGCTACGCCACCGTGTCATGGACCCTAGGCTCGAGCGGCACCAATACACTGGTGGCGTGGTATGGTGCAGCCGTCGGCACAGGCCAGAGCGCGACCTTCACCGCCACGGCGTCAAGCTGTGTGTACGGCGTGTGCAGCCCCGTACTGTGGCTGGATGCGCAGGACGCGAGTACGGTGACCGTGACGGGCTCTCGCGTCACGCAGTGGCGCGACAAGAGCGCTTCCGCGCTGGTCGCCATGCCCATCACCGGGGATGTTGGTCCCACTTACCCTGCCAGCGGGACCGCTCTCCTGAATGGCCGCCGGGCGCTGGCATTCGATGCGGCCGTCGCGCAGGCGTCCCTGAAGGTCTCGCCGACATTGGCGGCCGGGATCACCGTCTATGTCGTCGGGCAGTCCGTCGCCACGACGTGGAACACGCACGGATGGCTCGCCAACGCGCGCGGAGCCAACGGGTTCATTCTGCACCCGGACGTCAACTCACGTCAGCTCACGCCTTACGTCGTGAACACGGGTGGGGCTTACTCGCCGTTGCCCGGGGTTACCCCCGCGAACATCAGGATTCCACACCTCTACGGCCTCGCGTACGCCGCACCCTCCGCGTCGGCCCTTCTCGATGGGGCGGCGACGACCAGCACAGTGAGCGCTGCACGTATCGGCGCGGTCGTGGATGTTTACTTGGGCAGAGATTTCTGCTGCAGCGGGCGTAACGGTACGGGGTCGATCGGCGAGGTACTGATCTACAACCGCGCACTCTCCACGGCGGAACGACAGCTCGTGGAGCGGGCGATCATGGCGCGCTGGGGGATCGGCACCTACGTCATCAGCGCCGGCAACAGCCAGTCGGTCACGAGAGGGACAAGTCCAAGCGTGGCGCCCACCGTGAGACTGACCGACGCCACCGGTGCGCCCATCGGGGGAGCCCCGGTCACGTGGCAGGTCACCGCCGGGGGAGCGCGATTCGGCGCGTCCACCACGTTCAGCACCGTGACCGACGGCAGTGGCTTCGCAACGGTCCCACTCACCGGCGGGCAGGCACTCACGATCGGGAGCGGCAGCAACCAGCTCACCGCCTGGCTCGCCGGAGCAACCGGCCAAGGCCAAAGCGTGGTCTTTACGCTGACTGGAACGCCGTAAGGCGCCGCCACCGCCGCACGATGACCGGAATGCTGCCCGCCTCACCCTCAAGATTCGCCGACGCCCGTCGAAACTTGAAGGGTCCGTCGAATGACGCCGCCTTCACCTTTGCTGCGCCCTGCTCGCCCGTCATGCCACGAGCACCACGCCGACGCTGGCCGCTGATCCTCGCCTCCCTGATCGTGTGGGGATGTCGGGGGGACAGCGCGTTGCCGGTGGCGCCGAGTGAACCGGTCGCAAGCGGGCCGCGCAGCAATACCGCCAACGTCGCCCCTACTGCGCTGTTCACGGTGTCGCCGCGTTGGCCCCGGCCCGGTGACACCGTCACGGTCGACGCCTCGTACTCGCTCGATCGCGACGGCTCGGTGGTGCACTACGAGTGGAACCTGGGCAACGGCACGACGCAGGTCGCCGGCGCGCAGGCGAAGACCGTTTATGCCAGCGCCGGCAGCTATCCGCTGAGTGTCACCGTGGTCGATGACGGCGGCAGCCGCAGCACGCGAACGCTCACGCTCGTCGTTTCGCCCGCCGGCGCGCCCTCGACAGCGGTAGACAGCGCACAATCCGCGGTAGCGGCTGCGAACACGTCGCTCCTCGCGGCGGCCACGACCGTCGTGACCGTCACGACGCGCACGGCGCTCGGGCTCCCCGTCCCCAACGTGCCAGTGTGGCTGAGCGGCCGCGGCCGGGAGTGGCAGGTCACGCAGCCGAGTGCATTCACCAGTACGCTCGGCGTCACGACCGGCACGATCGGCAGCCCGATGACCCAGAGCGCCCAGATCGTGGCCATTGCCGACTACACCCTGCTCCGTCCGGTGAACGTGAGCATCGGCGCGACCAATCTGAGCCTCACGCGCAGCAGCGTGCGCCTCACCGATCCGGTGGTGAGCGCCGGTGGCGATTCCACGCTTCTCGAAGTCACGGCGCGCGACGCGGAGGGCAATCCGCTGGTCGCGGCCACGGTTTCCGTGGCGGTCACCGGTGGCACCAGCACCGTGCGCAACGAAGGCGCCACCGACGCCAATGGTCGTCGCGTGGTCGTCATCGAGCCTACCGCGTGTGGCGGGATCCCGCTGACGATCACCGCGTCGGTGAACGGCACACCGCTGCCGGCCTCGGTGATCGTCACCGCCGCCGCCCCCACCGCGTATGGCGTCTGCGGTCCGGCGCTATGGTTCGATGCCGACGACGCCGGTACGCTTACCCAGACGTCCGGAACACTCACGACCTGGCGCGACAAGAGCGGCGCGCAACGGCATAGCACGGCCACCGCCGGTCCCACCGTCGTTGCCGGCGGGTTCATTGGCCGAACGGCGCTCCGCTTCAACGGCACCAGTCAATTTCTTCCCATCAGCGACGTCGCCAGCGGCGCACCCTACACGCTGCTTGTCGTCGAGCGGCGCCGCTCGGGGCGGAGTACGAATTTCGTGATTGGCGGCACGACGCCCACGGCGTTCAACAACCTGCTGCTGGGCTACCAGACCGGTACGTCGCTGCGATTCGCGCCCTATACCGACAACCTCGACGCAGTGGTACCGGCGTTCACGAGCATTGCCGCCGAGCCAGGACGCGTGACCGTCGGCCGCTGGGCCAGCGGGGCCCGATCCCTCATGAGCAATGGCGCCGTGCTCGCCAGTGACGCTTCGACCAACGCCGTCGCGACCTGGAGCGGCGCGGCGATCGGGCGCCTGAACATTGCAGGGACAATCAGCTATTTCGATGGTGACGTGGGAGAAGTCCTGCTGTTCCGGCGCGCCCTCACCAATGCGGAGCGTAGCCTGGTCAACGCGTCGCTGATGCGCAAATGGTCGTTGGGCACCCTGTCGCTCACGGCCGGAAACAACCAGACGGCCGTGCCAGGCGCCTTCGTCGCCACGGCCCCGCAGGTGCGGGTGACCGATGACGCGGGGGTTCCCATCTCGGGGGCAACAGTCACCTGGCAGGTGGCCGCGGGTGGTGGCAGCGTTGGCAGCACCACGAGCACCACCGACGCCAGTGGCTATGCGAGCGTCGCCTGGTCCCTGGGAGCCGGAGTGAATACGCTCGTCGCGTGGTACAGTGCCGCATCCGGGGTGGGCCAAAGCGTCACCTTCACGGGAACAGCGGCGCTGAGTGGCTGTCCCACGGGCCTGTCGTCTTGCGCCATGAGCGTCTGGTTTGACGCGTCCAACAGTGCCAGCATTTCGACGAATGCCGGCGTGCTCACGCGATGGAGTGACCTCTCCGGACGCACGCGGCACGCTGTCGTGGCCTCGGGATCCTCGGGTCCAACGGTGTCCGCGCTGGCCGTGAATGGCCGACCCGCCATCGCGTTTACCGCGCTCACCACACTGCAAGCGACGAACGCGCTCGACCAGCTGACCACGGCGGCGGAAATCTTCCTCGTGGCACGGCCCAATGCCGCCATCGATGGGAACGTGTTCGGCGAACGCTCATTCACTTCGAACCGCATGCTGGTGCACCTCCCATGGACCGGCGGTCTCGTCTATTGGGATTATGGGACGTGCTGCATGGGCTCGGCGCGCATCAGCGCGCAAATCCCCAACTATGACGCTGCCGTGTGGTCGTTCACGGTCGCGCCGGGCGCTACGCCTCAGCGCCAGCTCCGACGGAACGGCATCGCCCTCATCACGGGGGCGGGAACGATGACGTACAATGCCCCAACCCGCGACCTCCAGCTCGCCCGAAACTGGGCCGGTGTCATCGGCGAGTTCTTCATTCTTCCGCGGGCGCTCGATGCGACCGAACGCCTGAACGTGGAGCGCGCACTCATGGCGAAATGGGGGATCGGCACCGTGGCCATTTCGTCTGGCAACTCGCAGACCGTGGCCGCCGGCGCGAGTCCGAGCATCGCCCCCACGATCCGTTTCACCGACGCGAACGCCGCTGGCATCGCCGGTTCTCTGGTCACATGGCAGGTCACCGCCGGCGGAGCGCGATTCGGCGCCTCCACCACCTTCAGCACAGTGACCGACGCCAGTGGTTTTGCGACGGTCCCCCTCACCGGCGGACAGGCGCTCACGATTGGGAGTGGCAGCAACCAGATCACCGCCTGGCTCTCGGGCGCCGCCGGACAAGGCCAGAGCAGAGTTTTTACACTTACGGGAACGCCGTAACCGGACGCGACAGCCGCACGAAGGCAAACACGAAGTGCGCTTCATCCTCAAGTTTTGCGGCTGGCCGTCGAAACTTGAAAGGTCAGTCTTTATGACGCCGCCTTCACCTTCGTTGCACTCTGCTCGCCCTCATGCTCCGATCACCACGCCGACGCTGGCCGCTGGTTCTCGCCTCCCTGTTCGTATGGGGATGCCGCGGGGATAGCGCGTTGCCGTTGACGCCGAGTGAGCCGGCCACGAGCGGGCCACGCAGCAATACCGCCAACGTCGCCCCCACCGCCCTGTTCACGGTCTCGCCGCGCTGGCCGCGGCCCGGGGACACCGTCACGGTCGACGCTTCGTACTCGCTCGATCGCGACGGCTCGGTGGTGCACTACGAGTGGGATCTCGGGAACGGCGCGACCCAGGTCGCCGGCACCCAGGCGAAGACCGTCTACGCCAGCGCCGGCAGCTATCCGCTGAGCGTCACCGTGGTCGATGACAGCGGCAGCCGCAGCACGCGCACCCTGTCGCTCGTCGTCTCGCCCGCCGGCGCGCCGGCGACGGCGGTGGACAGCGCGCAGTCACTCGTGGTGGCGGCGAATACCTCGCTCCTTGCGGCGGCCACGACCGTCGTGACCGTCACGGCGCGCACGGCCCTCGGGCTCCCCGTCCCCAACGTGCCGGTGTGGCTGAGCGGCCGCGGCCGAGAGTGGCGGGTCACGCAACCGAGTGCGCTCACCACCACCCTCGGCGTCACGACCGGCGCGATCGGCAGCCCGCTGACGCAGAGCGCCCAGATCGTGGCCATTGCCGACTACACCCTGCTCCGTCCGGTGAACGTGAGCATCGAGGCGACCACCCTGAGCCTCGCGCGCAGCAGCCTCCGCCTCACCGACCCGGTGGTCAGTGCACCGGGGGATTCCACGCTCCTCGAAGTCACGGCGCGCGACGCCGAGGGCAATCCGCTGGTCGGGGCCACCGTCTCGGTGGCAGTGACCGGCGGGACGAGCACTGTGCGCAATGAAGGCGCCACCGACGCAAACGGGCGCCGCGTGGTCGTGATCGAGCCCACCACGTGCGGCGGCGCCCTGCTGACCGTAACGGCCAGCGTGAGTGGCACGCCCTTACCCTCGACCGCGAGTGTCACCGCCGC
>NZ_JBIJAW010000389.1:0-2978 GCF_044345575.1 Gemmatimonas sp. | reverse complement strand
GCCGTAGCCAACGCATGCGGCACCACATCGAGCAACACCAGCCCGCCGATGCTCACGAGCACAAACCCGTCGATGAACGTGAGCACCGACGGCCGCGACCGGGACCACCGCGCGAACAGCGGCCCCGATCCGAGCAGTCCCAGGCTCGACAACAGCAGCGCGTGGCTCATACCGGGAAGGATAGCCGCCTAACGGGCCGGCGTTGTGGGCAGGCGCGCCGCCACCAACGCCACCACCGCCCACGCCACACACGCCGCGACCACGGTGTCGCTCAGGTAGTGCGCCGTGGCCATGACCCGCGTGAGCCCGCATCCCGCGGCCAGAGCGTAGAACACCCACCGGGCGCGCGGGAACAGGCGCGCCAGCGCGAAGGCTCCGGCGAACGCGACCAGCGTGTGCGAACTGGGTAACCCCATGCCGCGGTTGGACCACGGACCGTCGGCAAACGCCCGGAAGGCATAGCCGAACTGCTCGGCGTCGGGGCGGAGCCGTCTCAGCAACAACTTGAGCACCTCGGCGCTCAGGCCGCCGAGCGTGGGCCCCAAGACCAGCAGCCACGTCCCGCGGCGGCGTAGTACGCCATCCTCCACCTGCAGCCAATAGGCCAGCGCGAGCAGCAGCCATGTGGGCAGGAACCCCATGCTGCGCAGCAGACGCCCCCAATCCTTCTCGTACACAGCGGGGAGCCGGACGAGGCGCCAGGCGGTTTCGTCGAGCAGATGCGCCGCGGCGATGGCCACGGCACTCACGAGCAGCCAGCGGGTCCACGCAGGACGCGGGAGGGATTCCGGGTGGACGTGGTCGTCGGCCATGTGGCAAATCAATCCAGAAGGGGCAAATGCCGCCACCGATGCCACCCGCGGTGCCACCGTGTCATATTTGGATTCATGGAACGCAACACCCGTCAGCGCGACGCCATTCGCCAGGTTTTCGAGGAAGTCCCACGCCCGCTCGGCCCCACGGAGGTGCTGGAGTTCGGGCGCAGCCATGTCTCGAAGCTCGGCATCGCCACGGTGTATCGCACCATCAATTCCCTGGTGGAAAGCGGGTGGCTGGTGCCGGTGGAACTCCCCGGCGAGCCGCCGCGCTACGAGCGGTCAGGATCGGCCCATCACCATCACTTCCGCTGCCGCCAGTGCAGTCGCGTGTTCGAGATCCACGGATGCCCGGGGGACCTGCAGCATCTCGCCCCCAACGGCTTTCGGTTGGAAGCGCATGAGGTGGTGCTGTACGGCCTGTGCGACAAGTGCGCGGCCTGATCGCATGGGCACTCGCGGGGGCGCTGCTCACCGGCTGTGATTCACGCCCTCGGTTCGAGGGAGTGGCCGTGGACCCGCCGCGCGACATGCCGACGGTGGCGTTCACCCGGCAGGACGGTAGCCGCTACACGCTGGGCCCGGCCGAGGGGCGCCCGCTGGTGGTGTTCTTCGGATACACGCACTGCCCCGACGTGTGTCCCACCACGCTGGCCGACTGGAAGCGCGCCAAGGCCGAACTGGGCGACAAGGCCGCCCGCGTACGCTGGGTGTTCGTGACCGTCGATCCCGATCGCGACAGCGTCTCGGTGGCCGAGCGATATGCGCGGCAGTACGACAGTACGTTCGTGGGGCTGAGTGGCGACGCGCCGACGACGGCCAAGGTCATGGAAGCGTACGGTGTGGCCGCGGCACGCGAAGACGGCACTCCGGGCAGCGGCTATCTGGTGAGTCATTCCTCGCAGGTCTTCCTCCTCGATGGCGCCGGTAAGCTGGTGGCGTTGTATCCGTTCGGCACGCGCTGGGAGGCACTCGCGGCCGACCTCGCGCAATTGTTGTAGGTGATCACGATGCTGATGCGCCCGTTTCGTGTTCTTGCCGCAGGCGCAGCAATAGCTGTGCTGGCCGCGGCCTGCGCGCCCACAGAGACACCGCAGGGGCGCGCCGTCACGGCCGCGTGGGCCCGAGCGGCCGACTCCGGCGCGACCGGTGGTGCGTATCTCACCATCGTGAACCACGACTCGGTGACGGTCGACCTCGTGAGTGTCGCGACAGCGCTGGCCGCGTCGGCCGAGGTGCACGAGTCGATGCAGCACGACGGCATGTCGCACATGATGCCCAGGACGTCGGTGCGCATCGGCGCGCGCGATTCGCTGGTGATGGCACCCGGCGGATTGCATGTGATGCTGAATCAGCTCACGCGTGCGCTCGCGGCGGGTGATTCCGTACCGCTCACGGTGCGATTCTCCAACGGCGACTCGGTACTGGTGCGCGTGCCGGTGCGCGCGCCATGACCAGCCTCACAGGTCGTTGATGCCATGAACGCTCGTCGATTGCTGTCGCTGAGTGCGCTGCTGGTTGGTACAGCGGCCGCCGTGTGGTGGACATGGCCGCGCCCCGACACGCTCATTCGTGTGCAGCGTGGTGGCGTGGCCGTGATCTCCGACGCGTTCGGTCGCGACACGCCACTTCCCGATACGGTGCGCGTGGGTGGCAGCGGCGCGAAGCGGAAGATCCGCGTGGTGAACGAGGACACGATCCAGCATCGGCTGGCGATGTTCACCGTGCCGGCCGGTGGACAAACCGACTACACGGTGCCCCCCGGCACGTTCGGCGGTGCCTGCTCGGCGCACCCGTCGAAGAAGCAGCTCACGTTCGTGATTCAGTGACGATCGATACGGCCCTGCTCCCGCCGTCGACCATGAACGCCGCGCTCGACGAGGAGCTACGCGTGCTCGAGGCGGCCGGACTCAAGCGCGCGCTCAGGCAGGTGCAGCAGCGTCGCGCCGGCACCGTGTTGCTGGCGGGCGAACGCGTGGCCGACTTCGCATCGAACGACTATCTCGGCCTCGCGAGTGATCCGCGTGTGGCGCGAGCGGCGCATGCGGTGCTGCAGGCCGAGGGGACCGGTGCGGGCGCCGCGCGCCTGATCTCGGGGAATCATCCCATTCACGAGGTGCTCGAGCACACGCTCGCCCACTTGAAGGGGTGCGATTACACGCT
>NZ_JBIJAW010000104.1:0-9966 GCF_044345575.1 Gemmatimonas sp. | reverse complement strand
ACCTCACCGAGCCCACCGACAAGACGAAGTACCGCTTCAACTGGACCGCGCCCATCGAGGTGTCGCAGCACGACGACAAGGTGGTGTACCACGGCGGCAACGTGCTGTTCAAGACCACCAACCGTGGGCAGAACTGGACGCCGATCTCCGGTGACCTCACGCGCAACGACAAGACGCGTCAGGGGTGGGGCGGCGGTCCGATCACCAACGAAGGTGCCGGCGGTGAGGTGTACGCCACGATCGTCGTGATCGAGGAATCGCCGCATGATGCCGCCACCATGTACGTGGGCACCGACGACGGGCTCATTCAGCGGACCCGCGACGGCGGCAAGAGTTGGATGAACATCACGCCCGCCGCGTGGGGCGACGGCCTGGTGAACGAGATCGCGGTGTCACCGCACGATGCCGGTACGCTCTACGTATCGTTCCGCAAGGATCGGTTGGGTGACAACACGCCGCACATCTTCGTGTCGAAGGACTACGGCGCCACCTTTACGCGCATCGTGACCGGTTTGCGCGACGGTGAGCCGGTGCGTGTCGTGCGCGAGGATCCCGCGCGCAAGGGGTTGTTGTACGCCGGCACCGAAACCGGCGTGTACGTGTCGTACAACGCGGGTGCGCAGTGGCTGCCGTTCCGCGGCAACTTCCCCGTGGTGCCGGTGACCGACTTGCAGGTGAAGCACGGTGATCTCATCGCGGCCACCGAAGGACGTGCGTTCTGGATTCTCGATGACCTGTCCGTGCTGCGTCAGCGTGCCGATGCGCTGGAGCAGAGCAAGGCGCATCTGTACGCGCCGCGTGAAGCGATTCTGTTCGCCGGCAGCGGGGGCTTCGGCACGCCGCAGAACGCGGGCAAGAATCCGCCCAATGGGGCCACGGTGCACTTCCGTGTCGCCGCGGCGCCAGACAGCGCCACCGCCGTGTCGCTCGAGTTCCTCGACGCCAAGGGCACCGTGGTGCGGGCGTTCGCCACGCGTGATTCGCTCAGCCGGCTCGCCGTGAAGCCGGGGCTCAACAGCGTCACGTGGAACCTGCGTCGCGCCATGCCGACGCGCGTGGGCAACGTGTTGCTCTTCGGGGCACCGGGTGATGGTGGTGCTCGAGTATCGCCGGGCACCTACTCCGTGCGGCTCACCGTGGGAAGCACGGTGCTGACGCAGCCGCTGGTGGTCAAGCAGGACCCCCGGATCGATGCGCCGGTCAGCGTGATCGCCGAGCGTGACTCGGTGGCCAATCTGCTCGCCACGCGCATCAACGAGATCCACGAATCGGTGCTGCGCCTGCGTGATGTGAAGACGCAGGTGCAGGGCTACGTGTCGCGCGCGCGGGAAACGAGTGCCGCCGACACCATCAGCAAGGCCGGGCGCTCGCTCGCGGGGAAGCTGGACAAGATGGACCCGCGGCTCACGACGAAGGCTGCCAACGGTCAGGACATCATCAACTACGCCAACGGCATCAACGGGCAGTACGGCTTCCTGCTCGGCCAGGTGGAGGGGAATACCGCGCTCACGCAGCCGGTGAAGGACCGTCTCGTGGAACTCGAGAAGATCTGGCAGGGCATTCGCGCCGAAGTAGAGGCCATCGAGAACGTCGATGTGCCGGCGTTCAACAACCTGCTCAAGGCGAACAACGTGCCGGGCGTGATCAGCAAGGCCAAGGGCAAGGGGCCGATCGCATGATTCGCTTGGCGAATGAGGCGCAGAGAGTCGGCAGCCGCAGCGGTATGTTGGGGGTGGCACAGCTGGCGCTCCCGATGCTGGCGCTGTTCCCGCTCGCGCCCTCCGCTAGCGCACAGAAGGCGAAGACGGCAGCCACGCCCTACGTGCCCGCCGCCGGTTCGTGGGAGCGCCGGTCGCCCTCGGCGGTGGGTGTCGATTCCGTGAAGCTCGCCGACGCGATCGCCTTCGCGATCAGCAAGGAAAGCAAGTCGCCGCGCGATCTCGAACTCAATCATCTCCAGACGTTCGGGCGCGAGCCGCTCGGTGACGCCATCGGCCCGCTGCCGCCGCGTGGCGGTGCCACCGGCATCATCGTGCGGAAGGGCTACGTGGTGGCCACGTGGGGCACCCCGACGGCGAACGAGATCACGAACAGCGTGACCAAGAGCTTTTTGAGTACGGTCGTGGGGCTCGCGGTGGACGACGGGCGCATTCGCAACGTGCGCGACACGGTGGCGCCATACGTACCGCCCATCGTGCGGGCGCGCCCCAACGGGACGGTGTACTCACGCGACTGGCCCGGTACCGACAAGCTGCTCACGCCGTTCGATACGCCGCACAATCGCACGATCACGTGGGATGATCTGTTGCGGCAAACGAGCGACTGGGAAGGCACGCTGTGGGGCAAGCCCGAGTGGGCCGACCGCCCGGCGCAGGACGCGAGCACGTGGACCACGCGCGCCCGCAAGACGCCTGGCAGCGCCTACGAGTACAACGACACGCGCGTGAACGTACTGGCGCTGGCGGCGCTCCAGGTGTGGCGTCGTCCGCTCCCTGAGGTCCTCAAGGAGCGGATCATGGATCCGATCGGCGCTTCGAACAGCTGGCGGTGGTACGGCTACGAGAATTCGTGGATCGTGCTCGATGGCCGCGAGGTGCAGAGTGTGAGCGGTGGCGGCCACTGGGGTGGCGGCATGGTGATCAGCGCGTGGGACATGGCCCGCTTCGGCCTGCTCACGCTGCGACGCGGTAACTGGGGCGGCAAGCAACTGCTCAGCGACGCGTGGGTGACGCAGGCGCTCACGCCGACCAAGGTGGAGCCCACGTACGGCTACATGAACTGGTTCGTGAACACCGACCGCAAGTACGTGGCGTCGGCGCCTGCCGAGGCGTTCGTTCATGTGGGCGCCGGCAACAACTACATCTATGTCGATCCCGTGAACGATGTCGTCGCGGTGGTGCGCTGGATGGACAACGGGCAGAGTCTCAACGGCTTCGTCGAACGGCTGTTGGCATCGCTGCGCTAAGTAATCCTTATCAATCCCATGGCTTCCAGTTTGTTGGTTCTGTTGGACGACATCTCGTCCATGATGGACGATGTGGCGGTGCTCGCGAAGGTGGCCGCGCGCAAGACGAGCGGCGTGATGGGCGACGATCTCGCGCTCAATGCGGAGCAGGCCAGCGGCGTGCGGGTGGAGCGCGAGCTGCCGGTGGTGTGGGCGGTGGCGAAGGGGTCGCTGTGGAACAAGGTGATCCTGGTGCCGGTCGCCCTCCTCATCAGCGCCTTCGCACCGTGGGCCGTGATGCCGCTCATGATGATCGGCGGTCTCTTCCTCTGCTTCGAGGGCGTGGAGAAGCTGGTGCACAAGTATCTGCACCGCGACGAAGGCGAGGCCCACGCCGCGGTGGTGATGCATCCGGAGTACACCGAGGAGCAACTGCTCGCGGTGGAGCAGGGCAAGATCAAGGGCGCCATTCGCACGGACTTCGTGCTCTCGGCCGAGATCATCGTGATCGCGCTCGGCACCATGGCTGCGGCGCCCATTTCGCAGCAGATCCTGTCACTCACCATCGTGAGCCTTGCGGCCACGGTGTTCGTGTACGGTCTCGTGGCGGGGATCGTGAAGATCGATGACGCCGGGCTCGCGCTCCACCAGCGCGGGAACCCTCTGGGCAGCGTGCTGCTCAAGACGGCACCGCTGCTGATGAAGACGCTGTCGGTGCTGGGTACCGCCGCGATGTTCACCGTGGGTGGTGGCATCATCGCCCATGGGTGGCATGCGGCCGAGGTGCTGCTGGAAGGCTGGGCGCACGCCACCGGCCCGTTGGCCGTGGTGACGAAGCCGGTCCTCGACGCGCTGCTCGGGGTGGTGTGCGGCGGTGTGCTCGTGGTGCTCTTCCTGCTCGTACAGAAGGCGCGCGGTAAGGACGGGCACTGAACGCGCCTCAGTCCAGCGCCACGACCTCGTCACCGGCGATCGCATACAGGCGGTCGCCGGTTTGTCGTTCGTACATCCCGCCGCCGGTGAAACTGGAGAAGGCGGGCAGGATACCACGGCGCGGGCCGAACACGAACGCTGGAAGACGCAGGGTCTGCCGGCCGCGCCCGCGCACCGTCACGCTGGGATGCACGTGACCGCACAGCACGTATCCCGAGGGCGCCTCGCACGGCTCGTGGACGCCGGCGAACGGGCCGCAGACGAACGGCGCGTCGGTGCACACGATGTCGAGCGCGGCCGGTGGATCGCCGGCGTGCTGATCGTGGTTGCCGCGCACAAGCGTAATGCGGAGGGCGGCGTGCTGCTCACGCCATGCCGCGATTGTGCGAAACGTTTCGTCGTGGCGTCCGGTGCGCGCGTGCATCAGGTCGCCCAACACCACGAGATGTTGTGCCCCGGTGGCCTCGATAGCACTGGAGAGCCGCGCCAGATCACTGCTGGTGGTGCCCATGGGCACCGGCACGTGTGCGGCGCGGAATGCGGCTGCCTTGCCCCAATGCAGATCGGCCACGAACAGCGTGCGCTCGGCTTCATGCCAGAGTGCGCGCTCAGGGAGTAACTGGAGCGTTGCGCCGGCCACCTCGATCGTGAGCGTGGTCATGCGCCGAACCGGAACGTGCTCATCACGCCACTCTTGGCCGGTTTCTCGGCGCTTACGGTCATGCGCTTTACGCGATCGGCGAGCTTCTCGGTGCTGAGTTTGGCGCGCGTCATGTCCACCATGAGCGGGAATGCCAACGGCGTGGGGCGCTCCACATCCACGAGGCGCACGGTACTGCGCGACAGGCGCTCGAGTACGCGTCCGAGGCGACTGGCCTCGAGTTGACGTTCCAGCACCTCACGGCGCGCCTGCGCCACCAGCAGGTTGCCGGGGTCATGATTGACGAACACGTCGTACAGGAGGCTGCTGCTCGCCTGCAACTGCTTCACGCTCTTCGACTGGCCGGGGTACCCCTGGAAGATGAGTCCGGCCACACGCGCGATCTCGCGGAACTGCCGACGCGCCAGCTCCGCCGCGTTGAGGCTTTGCGTCACGTCGTGCAGGAGATGGGTGGTGGCGAAGAGTCCCGCGTCGAGCGCCTCCTCGAGTGGCGCTGGCTCGTGGCTCAACAACTCGAAGCCGTAATCGTTGCAGCTGAAGGAGAAGGAGAACGGCTGCAGCTGCGCCATGCGATACGCGCAGAGCGCCGCGAGCCCCTCGTGCACGAGGCGCCCCTCGAATGGGTACACGAAGAGGTGATGGCCGTCGCGCGTCTCGGTGCGTTCGATGAGCAGCTCGTCCGGGCGCGGAATGGCGCTGCGTTCCGCCTGCAGCGTAAGCACCGGCTTCACGGCCAGCATCTCCGGGGTCGTGTACTCGCCGCGTCGCGCCTCCTCGAGCCGATCTCGCACTGCTGCCGCCAGTTCGGTGGAGAGCGGCATGCGCGCCCCCTGCCAGCGCGGAATGGCCCCGCTCATCCCCTTGGCCTTCTTCACCCACGCCGTGAGATCACGCAGACGCACGAACTCCAGCGGCGTCCCCGCAAAGATGAACTTGTCGCCGGGTGACAACCGCGACACGAATGACTCTTCCACCGTGCCCAACCGGCCGCCCTTCAGGTAGCGCACGGCGATGGCCGCATCGCTCACGATGGTACCGATATTGAGCACGTGGCGAAGCGCGACGCGCCGATCGGTCACCACATACGTGCCATGGTCGTTCACGACTCGCGCGTATTCGGGGTAGGCGCGTAGCGCCTCGCCGCCGCGGGTGACGAAATCGATCACCCAGTCGAGCTCGTCGTCGGTGAGCAGTCGGAACGCTCGCGTGGTGCGCAGTTCACGCAGCACCGCTTCACGCGTGAAACCGCCGCCGAGGGCGAGCGTGACCAGATGCTGCGCGAGCAGGTCGAGCGGGCGGTCGAGCGGGGACCGGCTTTCGATGGCGCCGGCCCGAATAGCTTCGCGCGCGGCGGCGACCTCGACCAGCTCGAAGGCATGCGTGGGGACACACACGATACGCGACACGCGCCCCGGCGAGTGCCCGGAGCGGCCGGCGCGCTGCAGCAGACGCGCGACGCCTTTGGGGCTGCCCACCTGCATCACGAGGTCCACCGGCGCGAAGTCCACGCCGAGGTCGAGTGAGCTGGTGGCCACCACGATCCGATAGCGGCCGGTCTTGAGCCCGTCTTCCACGTCCTCACGCTGGGTACGCGAGAGCGACCCGTGGTGAATGGCCGTGAACTCGAACCACGCCGGATTGGCGGCGATGATGCTCTGAAACCAGATCTCGCACTGCGAACGCGTGTTGGTGAACACGATGGCGCTGTCGGCTGCTTCCAGCCGACGCATCACCTCAGGGAGGAGCTTCGTGTTGAGGTGCCCGGCCCACGGAAAGCGATCCATCGTGTCCGGCACGAGCGCCTCTACTTCCACCTCCTTGGGCACCACCCCCCGCACCAATCGCCGGGGGCTCGGCGCACCCGTATCGGTGAATCCGAGCAGCGTGTCGGCGGCCTCGTCGAGATTGCCGAGGGTGGCCGATACGCCCCATGTGCGCAACGCGGGGCAGAGGCGGCGCAGCCGGGCGAGCGCGAGCTCCACCTGCACGCCACGCTTGCTGGAGAGGAGCTCGTGCCATTCGTCGACCACTACGCACCGCAGGTCGCGAAAGATCTCCGCGCTGTCCTTGCGGCAGAGCAGCAGCGACAGCGATTCGGGGGTGGTGACGAGGGCCGTGGGGAGCTGCTCGCGCTGCCGCGCACGGCGTGACTGCGACGTATCGCCGGTGCGTGATTCCACCGTCCACGGCAGCCCCAGTTCGGCAATGGGGAGCTTGAGCGCCTGCTCGGTGTCGGCCGCCAACGCGCGCAGCGGGGTAATCCAGAGCACGCGCAGCGGCATCGCGTCGGCGCGGCGGCGGGCCTTCCGTGCCTGCGGCTCTTCGGCCATCGCTTCGATGACGGGTCCCATCCAGGCGGCGTACGTCTTGCCGGTACCAGTGGCGGCGTGGATGAGTCCCGATTCGCCGCGTGCGTACGCGTCCCATACGTCGCGCTGGAACTGAAAGGGGTGCCAACTGCGCGATTCGAACCAGTCGTGTACACGCTGGGTCGCTCTTTCGAACTGAGGGGACGCGTGCAACACGGAGCTCACCGAGTGGGGTGAGGACGCAGAGGAAATGCTGTTCTCCGTGTGCTCACCTCCCTCGGCGAGCTCCGTGTTCGCGCGTTTCCTTGGCCGGATGCGCGGCGCTGCATCGGCACGTGGGGGGGACGCGTGCAACACAGAGCTCACCGAGGTGGGTGAGGGCACGGAGGCAACGCTGTTCTTCGTGTGCTCATCCCCCTCGGTGAGCTCCGTGTTCGCGCGTTTCCTTGGCCGGATGCGCTGCGCTGCATCGGCACGTGGGGGGGACGCGTGCAACACAGAGCTCACCGAGGTGGGTGAGGACACAGAGGAAATGTTGTTCTTCGTGTGCTCATCTCCCTCGGTGATCTTCGTGTGTACGCGTTTCCCACGTTCAGCCATCGAGTAGGGCCTTCACGGTGTCGAGCGTATCGGCTTCACCTGCCGGCTTGTCCCGCCGCCAGCGCGCGATGCGTGGGAAACGCACCGCAATACCACTCTTGTGTCGCGGGCTACGCTGAATGCCCTCGAAGGCCAGTTCGAACACGAGCTCGGGCTTCACCGTGCGCACCGGGCCGAACTTTTCGAGCGTATTGTTGCGCACGAACGTGTCCACCTGCCGGATCTCGGCGTCGGTGAGGCCGCTGTACGCCTTGGCGAATGGTACGAGCGCATCGCCATCCCAGATCGCAAACGTGTAGTCCGTGTAGAGCCCGGCGCGGCGCCCGTGACCCGCCTGCGCATAAACGAGCACCGCGTCGACCGTGAGCGGGTTCACCTTCCACTTGTACCAGTCACCCACGCGTCGGCCTACACCGTACGGTGCGCTGCGGCGTTTGAGCATGAGCCCCTCGGCCATCTCGCGACGCGACTCACCGCGCGCGGTGCGTACCGCCTCCCAACTTCCCACGTCGAGTACCGGAGAGAGCCCGATGGTCGCGCCACCCGGAAGCCGGCGCACCAGCGACTCGGCGTGTTCGCGTCGCGCGTGCATCGGCTCCGCGCGCACGTCATGCTCTTCTGTCTCGAGACAGTCGTACACGAGCAGCGCACACGGCACGTCGGCCAGCAGCTTCTTTCCTACCGTCTTGCGATTGATGCGCTTCTGCAGCTCGCTGAACGGCAGCGGCTTGTCATCGCGCCAGGCCAGCAACTCGCCATCGAGCACGGTGCCGTCGGGGAGCCACTCGGCACACGCTTCCACCTCGGGAAACCGGCCGGTCAACAGTTCTTCGCCGCGGCTCCAGAGGAACGTGCGGCCACACCGGCGCACGAGCTGACAACGGATGCCGTCCCACTTCCACTCGATCTGCCAGTCACGCACCTCACCGAGTGACGTGGGCTCGGCCTCGAGCGGATAGGCGAGGAAGAAGGGGTATGGACGGCTCCAGTCCGCATCGGTGGTTTCGGTGGCCACGAGCTGTGTGTACCACGCGGCTGTGGGCTCCCACTTCCCCATGAGCCGGTGCGCGATCGTTTCGGCGCTTACGCCGCTCACCTGCGCGAGCGCGCGCACCACGAGACCATCGCTCACGCCCACGCGAAACGCGCCGGTGAGCAGCTTGTTGAACACGAAGCGCGCCGAGCCACTCAGCGAACGCCACGCATCGAGCAGTGCGGCGCGCTGCGCTACGGGCTCGAGCGATTGCAACGGCAGCAATCGGTGCTCCACCCACCAGGCCAGTCCTTCGGGGTCGTGATCGTCGCCCTCGGGCACGAGCAGCGTGATGGTTTCGGCGAGATCGCCGGCTTGCGCGTAGCACTCTTCGAACAGCCACGGCGCAACTCCAGCAGCTTCTCCCGCCCACGCGCGCAGATCGGGGGCTTTCACCAGCCGCTTGGGGCGACGGCCCACGAGAAACGCCACCGCCCACGCCGCATCAGCAGCCGGCGCGTGCGCAAAGAACGACGCAAGCGCCGACACCTTCGACGAGGTGGCCGTGCTGGCGTCGATGGCATCGTAGAGCGCGGCGAACTGTTTCACGGCGCTGACTCCACAACGGTTTCGCCGGCAGTACTCCCCGTGTCACTTTCGCTGGCGTCGACCGCGGCGTCGTCACGTTCCCCTTCCCAACGCGTGGCGATCGCGCGGGCCTCGAGCCCGCGTTCGGTCAGCCACTGCACCACGGGACCCGTGAAGCCATGCGTGACCCACACGCGCTGGGCCCCAGTGGCGTCCACTGCGGCGAGCAACTGCGGCCAATCCACGTGATCGCTGAGTGTGAAGCCCGCATCGACGCCACGCCGACGTCGGGCACCGCGCACGCGCATCCACCCGCTGGCGAACGCCGTGCGCACCTCGCCGAATCGCCGCAGCCACGTGGAGCCCGTAACGCTGGGCGGCGCGATCACGATGGCACCGGCAATGGCTTTGTCGCGCAGGGCGTCGCTTGCGTGACGTGTGGACGGCAACAACACGCCACCGTGCCGATACAGCGCCGTCATGCGCTCCACGGCCCCATGCGTGACGATGGGGCCGATGCTGTCATCGAGCCCGGCGATGAGGCGCTGGGCCTTGCCGAGGGCGTAGGCGCAGAGCAGCGAGACCTGTCCGGCGGCAGCGTTGGCTGCCCACCACGTGTTGAGGTCGGCGAACACCTGCTGCTGCGATGGCCAGCGATAGATGGGCAGACCGAAGGTGCTTTCGGTGATGAAGGTGTGGCAGCGCACCGGTTCCCACGGGTCGCAGGTGGGGTCGGGGTCGGTCTTGTAGTCGCCACTCACCACCCACACTTCGCCGCGGTATTCGAGGCGTACCTGCGCCGAGCCCAGAATATGGCCCGCGGGGTGAAACGACACCGTCACGCCATTGATGGAGCGAGTGGCGCCGTACGGCATGCCCTCGAGTCCGGCGGCCCAGCTGCCCAATCGTTCACGCGACACCGCCGCGCCCGCCTCGGTGACGAGGTAGGCGTCGCACC
>NZ_JBIJAW010000103.1:0-9987 GCF_044345575.1 Gemmatimonas sp. | reverse complement strand
CCGCGCGCGTTGTCGAGGCCACTGCACGGGTTCCAGTCGATGAGGTTGTCGTCGGCCTTGGGCGCCACGATGCTGGGAATCACCACCGGGTCCACGATGGTCGCGCCCTGCGCGCGCAGCACCTCGATCACTTCGCTCATCATGGTGCGCTGCGCCGGCGTGAGGCCGCCACGCGGGCGCGTGCTGCCACCCGACACCACGCTGTCGTAGAAGAAGGCGCGCGGGATGCCGATGCGCGCGCCCTTGAGCGCGGCGGCGTCGAGGAACTTCGTGTAATCACGATTGGCCGGCGGTGTGCACACCTTGGTGGCGGCGTCATTGGGATCGGGCGCGGCGCCTTCCATGGCGCCCAGCATGATCGCCGCATCCGACACGGTGCGCGTCATGGGGCCCGGGGTATCCTGGTCGGCCGTGATGGGAATCACGCCGTAGCGGCTGATGCGCCCCACCGTGGGCTTGATGCCCACCAGCATGTTGGCGTGCGCCGGCGAGAGAATGGAGCCCGACGTTTCGGTGCCCACGTTACCGGCCCAGAACGACACGTTGGTGCCGATGCCGCTCGACGACCCCCCGGTCTGCATGACCGAGCGTCCGTCGTCGAAGCCGGGGCGCGGGTCGGTGCGCGGGTCCCACGGATTGAGCCCCTGCCCGTTCACCGCGTTGTAGTTGCCCGGCATGCCACTGGCCACCCAGTTGGCGAGTTCCGTGAGCTGCGCCTTGGCAATGATGATCGCGCCCGCGGTACGCAGGTTGGTGGTGAGCGTCGCGTCGTACGGCGGCACGAGATCGTTGAACGCCAACGCCCCGCCGGTGGTACGCAGGTCCTTCGTGAGGATGTTGTCCTTGAGCGCCACTGGAATGCCGTGCAACGGCCCGCGCACCCTACCAGCCGCGCGTTCACGATCGAGCGCGTCGGCTTCAGCGAGGGCGCGTGGATTCACCGTGATGCTGGCGCGCAGCTTCTGGTCGTAGGTGGCGATGCGCACGAGATACTGTTCGACGAGCTGCCGCGACGTCACGCGCTTCGCAGCGAGGGCGGCCTGCAGGTCGGCAATGCTCGTCTCCACCACGGTGAACGGCTTGGTGGTCGTGGTGGCGCGCTGCGCCGAAAGCTCGGTCGCGACCATCGACAAGCCGGCCAGGATCCAGCAACGATGAAAGGGCATGGCGAGAGATGCTGGGGGTTACTGAGGATTACTGAGAGTTACCGGCGCGCCGCTCGGCGCGAAGGAGCCGACGGTGGGAGGCTGCCGATGTACGCGGCCAGCGCGACCATGTCGTTGAGCGAGAGGACATCAGAGACGGCGTACATGGGAGCGGCCGTGCTGTCGTGCCGCGCGCGCGTACGGAAGTTGATGAGCTGCCGCAGCATGTTGGTGGGCGACCGGCCGGCGATTGCCGGTACCTCGCCCACGCCGAGCAGTGTGGGGCCATGACAGGTGGCGCAGGCAGTAGCCGCACCGGCCGGGCCGCGCGTCGCGAGCGTACGTCCGCGCGCCACGCTGCCTACGGGGACATACGTGATGTACGGCACCCACGGATCCTTGAGCTCGTGGCGCTCCAGCGTTTCCGGCACCTCGATGAGGCGACCCGCGATGGGCTCGGTGCCGTCACCGTTGTACGCGTACAGCATACCGGCAATGGTGGTCTTCGGCACGTCGCGCACTTCGCGGATCACGTTGCGCCGCGTGAGCCGCAGACGACTGTAGTACTGCGCAGCAAGACGGATGTCGTCGTCGTTCGTGAAGCCCTTGGCCACCCGATGCATGGACCCCGTGGGGCTGCCTGGGGCGGCGCTCACGCGGGTCTCGTCGCGGAACGCACGCATCTGGCGGACGATGTACTCCACCGGAAGGCCTGCGAGGGTGCCGTTCTCGGGGCGCCCCTGCCCATCGGGGAGATGGCACAGCGCACACGCGCGGCCGTCGGGGCGCACGCCGTACTGCACCGGCGCCGGCATGCGAGGGTGCTGCTCCGGAAACCAGTCGACGCTGTCGAACCCGTTCCCCACCTGCTTGCGCGTGAAGGCACGCGTGGAGTTGGGGATGCGCACCAGCTCCACGCTGTCCGGCGGCGGCACGGGGCCGGACGGATTCACGAGGGGGAAGGCCCACGCCGGCACGGTGAACATGGACGGGGTGGTCGACTGGGCGACGAGGGGGAAACTGACCGTACAGAGCGCGGCAAGTAACGCCGTTCCGGCAGCAGGAGCGTAGGATCGCATGATGCGCACAAAGATTCCCGCTGCAGAGGATTACGCCAGCGTCTGGCCGTGATGATGTCGCTACGCGAGACGTGGTGCGGCGTAAATGGGCGCGGCCACGAGGGCGGCGGCGCCCCGGAGGCGCGGTGCGGCGGTCAGGTCGGGTACGATGATGGTGGAGGCACTTTGTGCGGTGAGCACCCGTGTCGTAAACGCGGCGCGCAGCACCGGCTCGATGTCGCTCCACGCGGCCACGATCTCCCCGCCGAGCACGATCTGCGCGGGGTTCAGGGCATTCACCACCGCCGCCAATCCGGCACCCAGATAGCGCGCGGTCTCTTCGAGGGAGGCGCGGGCCTGCCGGTCGCCGACGTGCGCGCGTGCCACGAGCTCCTCGATCGTGAGTCCGCTGTCGCGCAGGTCCTGCCGGGTGCCGTCGGCGCTGAGCGGCCGACCCAGATAGCGCGAAATCGTCGCGAGGTTGGAGGTATAGGCCTCGAGGCAGCCCTGCGACCCGCACAGACAGCGAGGGCCCTCGAGGGAGAGCGGAATGTGGCCGAACTCACCGGCCGAGTGGCTCGCTCCCCGGACGACTTCTCCATTCACGACGATGCCAGCGCCCACGCCATCGGAGACGGTCACGTAGACGAAGTCGGCCGGGGACTCATGGCCGCGTGTGCCCAGCCACATCGTCGCGAGCGCGCACGCGATGGACGCGTTCTCGATCGACACGGGCAGCCCCGTCGCAAGGGCGAGCGGCTCACGCAGCGCCACGTCCCGCCATCCAAGTTGCGGCGCGAAGAGGACGCGGCCCGTCTCCTGATCGATCATGCCGGGTACGACGAGCCCGATCCCCTCACAGCGGACCGTATCGGGGACCTGCGCCAGCAGAGCGCGCACATGCTCTGCGAGCCCCACCACGAAGGTCGTGGGGTCGGTGACCGTGTCGTACGACAGGCGAAACAGGGGCACACCGCTGAAATCGGACAGCATGAGGAACGTGCGACTGAACCGCACATCCACGCCGATCACGAACCGATCACGCGTGCGCACATACAGCATCTTCGGGCGGCGCCCGCGCGGCGCCTCTGCCGCGTCGCCTTCGAAGATCGCGGCTTCGGCAAGGAGCTCGTCCACCAGAGCCGTCACCATCCCACGGCCGATCTGCATACGGCGCGCCAGATCCGCCCGCGAGACCGGTTGGTGCTCGCGAACCAGATTGAGCACGATCTGGCGGTTGATGTCCCGCGAGGTGGAGCGGGTCGCCCGCACGAACTGACGGGTATCGATCTTTCGCATGTGCGGAATCTCGAAGGATGCGCCGGGATGAGCAGTGGCGCCGCCGTGTATTGCTTTTCGTCTGGCGGTACCGTAGCGTCCGGTTTGATTTTGTTCGGAGTACGAACAAATTAAGCCCACCCGCTCGATCCTGCCCGTGAGCCACTCCGATTCTGCCGGGAGCACGTCCGCACCCGCCGTCCATGCATCGCCCGGCGTCGAGCCGCTCGTGCTGCATCCGGACCGGTTCTTCGATGTCGAGCCGTCCGTGCGCCGAGTGGCGGCCGCATTGTTCGAGGAGACGAGCCCGCTGCCGATCATCTCGCCGCACGGGCACGTGGATCCCGAGATGCTCGCTTCGAACGCGCCATTCCCAGAGCCGACGGCACTGCTGCTTACCCCCGATCACTACATCTTCCGCCTGCTGTACTCGCAGGGGGTGAGCATGGAGTCGCTCGGCGTGCCCACGCGCGATGGCACCCCGACCGAGACCGATCCGCGGGCCGCCTGGCAGCGCTTCGCCGACCACTATTACCTCTTCCGCGGCACGCCCACGGGAATCTGGCTCGACCATGAACTGCACGAACTGTTCGGCGTGCGGGTCAAGCTGTCCGGCAATTCGGCGCAACGCATTTACGATCAGATCGCGGAGCGACTCGCGTCACCCGAGTACCGACCGCGGGCGCTGTTCGAGCGCTTCAACATCGAGGTGCTCGCCACGACCGATGCCGCGAGTGACACGCTCGAGCATCACGCCACGTTGCGCGCCGACGGATGGGGCGGGCGTGTGGTCCCCACGTTCCGCCCGGATTCTGTGTTCCGCATCGGGCAACCGGACTGGCGCCAGGCGCTAACCCAGTTGGAGGCGGTGACCGGTTCCCGCATCGGCTCGTTCGCCGACTTCCTGGAGGTACTCGCCGGCCGTCGGCGCTTCTTCGCCTCGCTTGGCGCCACCGCCACCGATCATGCGGTGGTGGAACCGCTCACCCGGCATGCCAGCGTGGACGAGGCGGAACAGCTGTTCGCGCGCGCGCTCGACGGAACGGCCAGCGACCCCGATCAGAAACGTTTCGAGGCGCACATGCTCATGGAAATGGCGCGTCTCAGCACGGAAGATGGCCTCGTCATGCAGCTGCATCCGGGCGCCCTGCGCGATCATCACCCGCGCGTCTTGGAACGCTTCGGGCCCGACAAGGGCGCCGACATTCCTGTGGCCACCGAGTACACCCGGAACCTGCAGGCGCTTCTCAACACGTACGGCGCGCACCCCGCGTTCACGCTGGTGCTGTTCACGCTCGACGAGAGCACCTACGCGCGCGAACTGGCTCCGCTAGCCGGCCACTATCCCGCGCTTCGGCTTGGTCCGCCCTGGTGGTTCCATGATAGTCTCGAGGGCATGAAGCGCTTCCGGACGCAGGTCACCGAAACCGCGGGCATCTGGAACACGACGGGCTTCATCGACGACACGCGTGCCTTCTGCTCCATTCCCGCGCGGCACGACCTCGCACGGCGCATGGATGCGAACTATCTCGCGGGACTGGTCGCTCGTCACCAGATCGATCTCGACGACGCACGCCGCATGGCGCGTGCGCTTGCCTACGACCTTGCTCGGCGCACATATCGCTTCGATCGGGCCTCGACTACAGGAGGGGTATCATGACGGACGTCCGTACAGGGACGCACGCGGCGACTGGCGCATCGCCGCGTCGTGCGGTGGTCGATGCGCTCATTGAACGCGCGGCCGTGGCCGTGGTGCGGCTGCCTTCGGTGGCGCAGGCGCTGGATGCCATTGCCGCGCTCCATGCGGGTGGCATCACCGCCATCGAGGTCACCCTTACCACGCCCGGGGCCCTGGAACTTATCGGGCTCCTGCGTCGCAACGACGCGTTGCTCGTCGGGGCCGGTTCCGTGCTCACGTCCGAGCAGGCCACGCAGGCGATCGAAGCGGGCGCCCGCTACGTGGTGAGCCCTGTGTACAATGCCGCCGTGCTGGACGTGGCGCACGCGCACAATGTCGCCGCTCTCCCTGGCGCCTACACGCCGACAGAGATCATGCACGCCCACACGGCGGGCGCGGATCTCGTAAAGGTCTTTCCGGCCGACACCCTCGGTCCGGCGTTCATCAAGGGCGTGCTCGCCCCCATGCCCTTTCTCGAACTCATGCCGACCGGCGGTGTCACTCCCGACAACGTGGCCACCTGGCTTGCGGCGGGCGCCGTCGCCGTCGGCCTTGGTAGCGCACTTGTCGATACGAAGACCGTTGCGAATCGTGACTGGAGTACGCTCACGTCCCGCGCACAGACCGTGATGGTGCAGGTGGCTCAGGCGCGCGCCCGTATCGGAGTGCGTCCATGAGTCAGCCCGTGAGCGGCGCGCCCATCATCACCTTCGGCGAAGTCCTGTTACGACTCTCTCCGCCTTCGGCCGAACGGTTCTTTCAGTCGCCGCAGTTGCGCACGCAGTGGGGTGGCGCCGAGGCGAATGTCGCCGCCGGCCTGGCGTGGCTGGGCGGACGCTCCGCGCACGTGACGCTCTATCCCGATAACACCCTGGGAGAAGCGAGCGTTCGTGCTTTGCAGGGCGACGGCGTGGATATGTCACATGCGCAACGCGGCCTCGGACGTCAGGGTCTCTACTTTCTCGATCCCGGTGCCGGTCAGCGGCCGTTGGCGGTGACCTACGATCGCGCGGGGTCGGCGTTCGCCAGCCAACGCGGCGACGAGTTCGATTGGATGAGCATTCTCACCGGTGCCGCCTGGCTCCACGTATCCGGAGTATCGGCGGCACTCGGCGACGGCGCGTATCGGGGTGTTCGCCACGCCGTCGACGCGGCCCATGCGCTCGGTGTCCCGGTGAGTCTCGATCTGAACCATCGCCCGGCACTCTGGGCGGGCCGTGATCCACGTCCGCTCATGCAGCCGCTCGCGGCACGCGCCGCGTTGCTGGTCGCCAATCCGGGCGCCATCGAGGTGATGCTGGGCATCGCCACGGCAGGTGACTGGCCCGAGCCGCGCGATGCGGTGGAGGTTACGGCGCGTGCCGTACACGAACAGTTCGGGTGCGCGCGCGTCGCGGTCACTCAGCGCGAGATTCTCAGCGCGAGTGAACATGCGTGGCAGGCGCACCTACTCGATGCGCTCGCGGATCGCATGTGGAGTGCACACCGTTATCGCATGGGCGTGGTGGATCGCGTGGGGGGCGGGGACAGCTTCGTCGCGGCCTTGCTCCACCAGTTCCAGCAGGGAGCCATGGCCGAGGAGGCCCTGCACTTCGCCACCGCCGCCAGCGCGCTCAAGCTCACCATACCCGGTGACGTGAACCGCGTTACGCATCGCGATATCACGCAGTTCCTCTCTTCCTTCCGGTGAGTTCGATGGAAAAGATCGGGCGCTATCGTTGGACCATGTGCGCACTGCTGTTCTTCGCCACCACCATCAATTACATCGATCGGCAGATCACGGGCATTCTCGGTCCGACCCTGCAGGCCGAGTTCGGATGGAGTGAAACGCAGTACGCCGACATCACGTCATACTGGACGGCGGCATACGCAATCGGCTTTCTCTTTGTCGGGCGATTCATCGACCGCGTTGGCGTGCGGCTGGGCTTTGCCGCAGCCGTGGTCGTGTGGAGTATCGCGGCCGCCGCACACGGTATGGTGCAGAGCGTATTCGGCTTCGCGCTTGCGCGTTTCGTGCTTGGACTTGGCGAGGCCGGCAACTTTCCGGCGGCCATCAAGGCGACGGCCGAGTGGTTTCCGCGACACGAACGTGCCTTCAGTACCGGCATCTTCAATTCCGGCTCGAACGTCGCAGCGATCATCACGGCGATTCTCGTACCGTGGATCACGCTCACGTGGGGATGGCGTGAAGCGTTCGTAATCACCGGATCGTTCGGTTTCGTGTGGCTGCTCTTCTGGTGGCCGATGTATCGGCGCCCCCACGAGCATCCGCACGTGTCGGCCAAGGAGCTGGCGTACATCCGTGACGGACAGGAAACCGAAGCGGAGCCTTCGAAGCGGGTCGGTTGGCTCGAACTGCTGCGCTATCGGCAGACGTGGACCTTCCTCGTGGGGAAGTTCATGACCGACGGTGTATGGTGGTTCTATCTCTTCTGGTTGCCCAAGTTCCTCGACGCGCGTTACGGGATCAAGCTGGGAAAACTCGCGTTGCCGATCATCGTGATCTATCTCGTTGCTGACGTGGGATCGGTGGGCGGTGGTTGGTTGTCGGGTTTCCTCATCAAGCGTGGCTGGCCCGTGGCGAAGGCACGCAAGAGCGCGCTACTCATCGCTGCGCTGCTCATCGTGCCCACGGCCGCGGCGCCGCTCGCGCCCACGCTCTGGGTGGCCGTGTCGCTCGTGAGTGTCGCGGCGGCCGCGCATCAGTGGTGGTCGGCCAATCTCTTCACGACGGCCAGCGACATGTTCCCGCGGCACGCCATCGGCTCGGTGGTGGGACTCGGGGGCTTCGCCGGCGCCGCTGGGGGCGTGCTGTTCCAGCGCCTCACGGGGCGCATCCTCGAGGCGACGGGCAGCAACTACGTGCCGGTATTTCTGATTTGTGGTTCAGCGTATGTCACGGCGTTGCTCATCATCCATCTGCTGGCGCCAAAGATGGAGCCGGTGGCATTACGCTCGGCGTGAAGCACGACGCCCCCCACGTCCGTTGACGTCGGGGGCGCGATGCATCGTTGGTCTCTCGGCCGTGCATCAGGGGCGCGACATCAGCAGCCGCTCGCTCAGTCGCTGCGTGAGCGCCTCTGCGTCAGCCGTCGCGTCGTTGGAGAGGAGCAGAATCACCACGCGCTCCGACGGAAAACGCACCCACGCCGACCGCATCCCGTCATCAGTCCCGTACACCGCGTGCCGCACCCGACCAAGCGAGGTGTCCACCGTAAACACGGCCGGCGGTGCCACCGTATCGCGGGCGCCCGGGCGCACGGGGAACCGGCCAAGTTCGAAGCGATACAGATCGTCGACGTTGGCGGTCCACTGCCCACTCACGGTGTCGTAGCGCGCCCGCTGCATGCCGCCGATCCCCTGCGCGCGGCGCACCGAGGCCGTGGTGAGCCGCCCGGTGCTGTCGGGGGCGAACGACGCGCTCAGCACGCCCCCCAGCTTGCCGAGCGCGAAGAGCGGGACGGCCGTTTCCGGCGTGAAGCGCGGCTGCACGGGAATGCCGTACGCGCGGTTGAGCAGCACGCGGCCATTGCGGGCGACCATGACCGACAGCGGCCCCCGCGTGCCGTTCGCGTAGGCGCCGAAGAGTTCATCGAGGAACGCGGCGTCGAGTCGAGACGCCGACGCGGCGCGCGAGAGCACGCGACGCGCGCCGAGGTCGAAGCGGTCGCCGGGGAGCAGCGTGACGAACGGCCGCCCCGCATCGGTGAGTTCGCGCGCGTTGTATACGAACCCCTTGCCGCGGCCGATCAGTTCGGCCGTGTCACCGCGCACCACCCACGCCGTCCCTTCGTCTTCGGAAATGGCCAGGAGATCGCGCCGACGGATCGTGAGCGAGTCGTACAGATCGGGCAGGCGCTCGCGCGCCACCACATGCTGGTCGATGGCGGTGTTGCGCAGATACCCGAAGCCCGTGAGGTACTGCGGGTGATTCATCATGCGGTTGTCGTTCGACGGGGCCCCGCGAATGAGATAACTCGCGAGAATACTCGCCCCGGCCGATGACCCGCCCACCACACCACCGCGCGCGAGCACGGCCTCGAACGCCCGCTGGCTCTTGGTCCCCGCATACGAGTTCACGAGCCGGTAATGCCGCCCGCCGCCGAACCACACACCGCGGGCGTTAGCGATCTTCGCCACGAACGTATCGGCATCGGCGATCGCCTTGCTGGTGGTGTGGTACACCACGACGTTCTTCGCCCCCGCCGCGCGCAGCCCGCGCCCCACGGTGGCGAGGTCGATGCTGTCGCCACCCGCCGTGGGGACTTCCACGATGAGCGCATCCGGACCGCCCGCGAGTTCGATGAACTTCGCGAAGATCTCCGGCCCCTGCTGGCCGCCGCCGACGACAAGGACCGAGCCTTTCTCCGGGCCCACGCGGGGCGCGGAGGAGGGGCGAGGGGACGTCGCGGGCTGTGCGCAGGCGACGACAGCGAGGGAGAGAGCGAGGGCTTTGCGCATGGGAGGGCCGGTAAGGGAGACACCGGATTCTACGGCGCGGTGGGCGAAGGCGCTGCCGCAAGGCACCGCGGGCGACTGACAGCTGCCCCGTTCAGGGTCGAGGGTCGTGTGTTGCGGGTCGTGTGTGGGTGTAACACCCACCCAGAACCCTCAACCCACGACGTTGAACCCTGAACGGGGCAGCCGTCAGTCGCACACGGTGCGTGTGTGGGGGCGGGCGTGGGTGGGGGCGGGCGTGGGTGGGGGCGGGCGTGTGCGACTGACCGCACGCCCGTTCAGGGTGGAGGGTTGTGGGTAAAGGGTTTTGGGTGGGTGTGGCGTCAGAAAGACACAACCATACGGATTTCGATGGCACCACGCGTGACGC
>NZ_JBIJAW010000102.1:0-9988 GCF_044345575.1 Gemmatimonas sp. | reverse complement strand
CCCAAGGGGACGCCGGTCATGGCCGCCGCTGATCATGTGATCGGCCGACTGTTCGAGGGGCCTGTCGGCGGGATCGTGATTTATGCCTATGACGAGGAGGAGCGGTTCGTGTACTACTACGCGCACCTCGATCGCTACCGCCGCGGGCTGGCCATCGGGGACCGAGTCGCCAAGGGCTCCGTGATCGGCTACGTTGGAACGACGGGAAACGCACCGCCGAACACGCCGCACCTGCACTTTCAGGTCATGAAGCGTGGACGAGGCCGGGCCTGGTGGGACGGCCCCCCGATCAATCCGTACACGTACTTCGCCTTCGACGGGATTCGTCCATGAGCATGACCGGCAAGGAGCGCGCAGGGCTGCGTTCCGAAGCACACCACCTCGACGTGCTCGTGCACATCGGCCACGCGGGCCTGACCCCGGCGCTGCTCCAGAGCCTCGACGACGTGCTGCGCACGAAGGAGCTGGTGAAGGTGCAGGTCGCGAAGGCCGGTGACCTGTCGGCCAAGGAGGCGGCCAACGCCGCCGCCGAGCAGATGGGGGCCGAGGTGATTCAGGTGATCGGGCGGACCTTCACGTTGTTCCGTGAGAACCCTGAGCTCAAGCGGGGCGACCTGCCCCCCTGGCGGAAGTGAACTTTCCCAACTTGTCCCGCGTTCACACCGTTGTATCTTCCCGTTTCGCCAGCCACACCCATCCCGGTCGGCCAGACCCGAGCTTCGTCACATGCCTTACGTCATCACTGAAGCCTGCATTTCCGTCAAGGACAAGTCGTGCGTGGACGTCTGCCCCGTAGACTGCATCTACGAGGGTGAAGACCAGCTGTACATCCAGCCCGACGAGTGCATCGACTGCGGCGCCTGCGAGCCCGAGTGCCCGGTGACGGCCATCTTCCCCGAGGAAGACGTGCCCGTGCAGCTCAAGAGCTTCATCGGCAAGAACCGCGAAGTGTTCAGCGGCGCCAACCCGCCGGGACGCCCCACGCGCTGAGTCACGCCGCGAGAAACGAAACAGGGCCGCTGCGCATCGTGCGTAGCGGCCCTCTTTCGTTGGTCGGTTACATCTGGCCCTTGTACCAGAACGCGCCGATCAGCACCACGTACTGCAGGATCGTCGAGCGCTCGCTCCAAATCGCTTCCTTCCAGTCGTGCGGGCCCTCGGTACTACCGGCAGGCGGACGACCGAACCAGCGCGGCGTGCGCGCCTTGTAGTCGAGATACTCCTGCCCGAAGATCGACTCGAGCACGCCCTCCTCGTAGCGCACGATGAGCGTGTACTCGATGGCAAAAATCACGATGGCCACCGGAATGAACCAGAACACGCCGCTCACCACGGTGAAGCCGATCCACGCGAGGAAATTCCCCACGTAGAGCGGATTGCGGCACCACGCGAATGCACCGTACGTGACCAGGCGCTGCACCTCGCGCGAGCGACGGCGCGTCACGGTGCCCGCGGCGGCGACGCCGGCCGTGCGAATGAGTTCGCCGATCGCCACGATGATGAGCCCCACGATCCACGTGGTGCGGCTCTGCACCCCGGGCGCGAGCAGTGGCACGGCAAGAAAGGGCACGGGAAGCCAGCCGCGATTCTTGAACAGCACCTGCCCGATGCGGGCGGCGGTGGAACGTTCGGCTTCGGAAATAGTTGGCGCGGCGGCGTCGGTGGTCATGCCAGCGTAGCGAGAAAGTCGGAAAGGGCGTGCGTGGTGGCGGCGGGGCGTTCGAGGCACGGCACATGACCGGCCCCGGCGATGATCTCGAGTCGCACCCGCGCTGCGGAAGGTAATGCCTCCGCGATGGCCCGCGCCTCCTTGATGGGCGTAAGCACGTCCTCCTCTCCCACCAGCACCAGCGTCGGCACGCTGATCGTTCGCAGCGTCTCGCGCGCATCGGGACGGTCCCGGAGCGCCTGCAGGGCACCGATCACGCCGGCGGCCGACTGGCGCCCCATCATCGCGCGCAGCGCGGCCACCACCTCGGGGCGACGCTCGCGGGTCGTGGCGCCCACCATGCCGGTGAGCTGCGCATCGGCGATGACCCGCGTGCCCCCTTGTTTCACCAGTGCCGCCAGTTCATCACGCCGCGCCTTCCCCTCGTCAGTATCCGCCCCGGCCCGCGTATCGCAGAACACGAGCGCCTTCACCCGGTCCGGGTGCCGCCGCCAGAGCGCCATGGCCACGTACCCGCCCATCGACAGCCCGCACACCACCGCCCGCTTCACCGCGAGATAGTCCAGCAGTGCCGCCACGTCGTCGGCATACTGGTCCACACTGTACGGCCCGTGGGTACTCGAATGCCCGAAGCCCCGGATGTCAGGCACGATGCACCGCGCCTGCGGCGCCAGCGCGATCCGTTGCGCCGTCCACAGCGTGCGGTCATGCGGGAACCCGTGCAGAAAGACGATGGGCTGGCCCTCCCCCTGCTCCTCGTAGCCGATCTGAAACCCCGGCAGCTGCGCGATCATGAGCGCTCCGGCGGCCTCTCGTTGGCCGCGAGCAGCACCTTCTCGCGGGCGTTCTCCCGCTCGGCCATCATGCGCAGCGGCACCAGCACCGCCGCCGTGAGCGGCACCGCCACCATCAGGCCGAGAAAGCCGAACACCAGCGTCATGAGCGTCTGGGCGATCAGCGTGATCGCCGGCGGCAGGTCCATCTCTCCCCGCATGAGGAAGGGGATGAGCAGATTGTTTTCGAGGAACTGGATCCCCCAGTACGCCACCGCCACCGCGAGCGCCTTCTCGGGGGAGTCCACGAAGCCCATGAGCACGGCCGGCACGGCGCTCAGCACCGGGCCCACGGTGGGGATGAACTCCAGCAGGCCGGCAATGAAGCCGAGCGCAAACGCCGCCTTCACATCGAGCAGGAGCAGCACCACGAACGACACGGTGCCGATGACCACCATGGCCACGAGCTGCGTGACCAACCATTTGCGCAGGACCGTGCTGATGCCATCGAACACGAGGCGTGTGTGCGCGCGCGACGTGGCCGGCACTACGCTCAGCAGCCACCCCCGATACACGTCGGGCTCGGCGCCGATGTACATCGCGAGGAAGATCAGCAGCACGAAGGAGGCGAAGGCCGCCAGCGTGTTGGACACGAACGAAAAGAGATACTTCGACGCGGTACCCAGCCACTCGCTGAGCCGGCGCTTGATGGCGTCGGTGGGCGAGGCCGCCGACGCCGGCATGCTATCTGCACGAACGGGCGCCGCCGTGGCCGCCGTGGCCCCCGATGGAACCGCCGCCGGAACCGCCGCCGCCGCGGGCGGGGTGGAATCGGCCACCGCCGTGGTGCCGGCCGCCGAGGAAATCAGCGAGCCGAGCAGGCCCCCTTTCCGGCTGTCGATCCACGTCTGCACCTTGGCGACCGCCGAGGGGAACTCCCGCTGCAGTTCGCGGCCCTGTTCGAGGAGGGTGGGGGCGCTGAGTGCCAGCACACCGCCGATGGCGCCAAGGGTCCCCAGCACAATGAGCGCCGAGGCGATCCCCCGCCGGATGCGGTACCGCTCAAGATGGTCCACACCCCGGGCGACCGCGATGCCGAACAGGGTGGCGAGGAAGACGAGAATCGCGAACGACCGGACCGACCAGAGCAGCTGCAGTCCGAACCACACGACCAGCACGGTGATCGCGGCGCGGGCAAAGTCGCCGGTGAGCCAGCCGCGCCCCTCGGGCGCCTGAGGGGCCGGAGAGCGAGTCTCTTCGAGAGTGGTCATGGTCCCGAAACTACCCGCCAGTGTAGCTTACAGGGAGACATGCCATTGCCGCCCGCACCACTCTATCTCGATACGGCCGACGCCGTCGATCGCTTCCTCTCCGGTCTCACCGGCGTGCGCACCCTCGCGCTCGACACGGAGGGGGCGAGTTTTCACCGCTTCGTCGATCGCATCTACCTGCTGCAGCTTTCCACGTCGCATCATGAAGCGGTGATCGATCCGCTGCCGATCGGCACGCCCTCGTTGCTCGGCGCGCTGCTCGAAGATCGCACCGTGGAAGTGGTGTTGCACGACGCTGATTACGATCTGCGTCTGTTGCATCAGGATTACGGATGGCGGGTGACGAATCTCTTCGACACGCGCGTCGCGGCGCAGTTGCTCGGCATCCGCGCCTTCGGGCTCGCGGCGCTGCTCGAACAGTACTTCGGGCTCAAGCTCGACAAGAAGCATCAGCGCGCCGACTGGAGCATGCGTCCACTCCCCGCCGACATGCTCGACTACGCGGCGCAGGACACGCGTCATTTGTTGGGGCTGCGCGACCGGTTGCACCACGAACTCGAGAAGAAGGGCCGCCTCCACTGGGCGCGGGAAGAGTTCGGTCGCGCCGAGGGCACGCGGTGGGATACCGATGGCGCCGATCAGGCCTTCCTGCGTCTCAAGGGCGCGCGCGACCTCACGCGTCGCGAACTTGCGCGCCTGCGTGAGCTCGTGAAGTGGCGCGACGGCATCGCGGCCGAACTCGATCGCGCCACCTTCCGCGTGGCCGGCAACGAAGTGCTGCTCGATCTCGCACGGATCGCCCCCACCGCGCGCGAGGCGCTCTTCGCGATCAAGGGATTTCCGCGCGGCATGAACGACGCGCGCGCGGCGGAGGCCCTGCAGGCGGTGGCGCGCGGCAACGCGGTGCCTGATTCAGAGCTGCCCCGGTTCCCGAAGAGTGCACGCTGGGATCGCGACCCCGACTTCGACGAGCGCGTGGCGAAGCTCAAGAGCGTGCGCGACGTAGTGGCGACCAAGCTCGATCTCGATCCCGGCGTGCTCTGCTCGCGTGATCGCATGGAAGCCGTAGCGCGCCGGAAGCCGCGCCACGTGGACGACCTCGCCGAAGTCACCGAACTCCGGAAATGGCAGGTCGAAGTGCTCGGCGTTGATTTCGTGAAGGCGCTGGCCGGCTTCGCGAACAGGGACGACTCGCCGTACAAGCCGGGCTGACCCCGCCTCGGGTGTTGCGATATCGCCACGGTATGGTCGTGGTGTCGCGGTCAGGTGTGGGGTCAGGCCAACAGCCACCTCGGTGACGGGGTGGGACGAAACTGTTCCGGGTTTCGTAAGTTATTGTAAATTAAACGGTTGGATTGATGTGTCGGGCCTCGGCGACAGCACCGCCCCACGGTGGCTCCGCGGCACGTGAGGTGCATGGTTCCGGTGCGAACGGTGTTCGTTTCCCTCCGGCCGCCCGACGATGTTCATCTCCCGCCCGTCGATTCTCTCGCCGCTTATCCGTGACAGCGCGATCCGCCGCTACGCTGGTATCGCGGTCGCTGCCTGCGGCGTAGATCTGCTCACCAAGGAAATCGCTGTCCGGTCGCTTGGCGAAACCGGATGGGTGCTCCTCACCGACCGGCTGTCGCTCACCCTCGTCTGGAACACCGGGGCCGCGGGTGGCACCTCCATCGGTCCGTTCACGTGGCTCATCAACGTGGTGGTGACCGTGCTGGCGCTCGGGCTCGTGATGTCGGTAGTGCGGGCCATGGCCGCGGTCGATGCGCGCTCGACACTGGCGCTCGGCCTCGTGAGCGGCGGGGCGGTGGGCAATCTCGCCAGCATCGTTGCCGGCCCCGTAGGCGTGGCCGACTTCCTCGCCGTGCGCTTGTCCGACGACCTGACGATGGTGGCGAACGTGGCGGATCTGTTCCTGTGGGCCGGGGCGTTGACGCTGGTGCCCGTTGGCGCGACGCTCGTGCGGATGGCCCGTGCGGAGCGTAGGGCGGCACGCCCGCGACTGGTGCCGGTGCAGGCGGAGCTCGCGTAAACCGCGGCGTACCCGGAGCGCCAGGCGCCCGTCAGAAACCCATGTAGGCCCGCACCCGCGGCTCAATCCGCTCGGGCGTCCAGGGCGGCGACCACACGAGGTTCATCTGCACATCAGTCACACCGGGCAGCGTGCGCAGCTGCTGCTCGGCCTCCCCCATGATCTCCGGGCCAGAGGGGCAGCCGGGGGACGTGAGGCTCATGTCCACCCGAACCGTGCTGCCATCTACGGCGATCTCGTACACCAGGCCGAGGTCGACGATGTTGAGGTTCAACTCGGGATCCTTGACCCGGCGCAACGCCAGCTTGGCCTGATCAGCCGAAATCACTCCGGTGTGCGATTCGGAATCGGGATCGGTCGACGGATCGCGGTCGGGGGGCGTGACGTCAGGCTGCTCGCTCATGACTTCGTCCGGGGCGGGGTTCATGTCGAACTATAGCGGGTAGGGCAATCCCCGGTCCCGGGTTCGGGATTGGTCAGCGCTTCGACTGGCCCTTGGCCGACTTCTTCTTCGGTGGCGCCTTTCTGGCAGGGCTCTTCTTGGCGGTGGTTTTCTTGACCGTGGCCTTCTTCGCCGGGGCTTTCTTCGCCGAGGTCTTCTTGCCGGCGGGTTTCTTGGCTGACGCGGTCTTCTTGGACGAACTCTTCGGCGCCGTGGCCTTGCCCGAACTCTTCTTGGCCGCGGCCCGCTTGGCTGCCGCCCGTCTGGCCGCCGCCTTGCGCCGCGCCGCGGCACTCGAGGCCCGGCGGGTGCGCAGTGGCCGATTCCAGTCCTGCGCGAGGTCGGCGCGGAAGCTCGCCGGCATGGCGAGGACGCCGCCCGGGTCATCCATCACGGCGAGCACCGCGGCATCGGCGAGGTCATTGCGCACGTCGGCAATCACCTTGCTCGGGCGTCGAGCCCGCGCAGCATGAACGCGGTTGGTGAGCAGCACCACGAACATCTGGCGATCGGGGTCGATCCACAGCGACGTGCCGGTGAACCCGGTGTGGCCGAAGGCCCGCTCGGACATGAACTGTCCGCAGCCGGCGCCGCCGGCGCAGGTGTCCCAGCCCAGCGCGCGATGCCCTGCGGCACGACGAGTAAACAATTGCACCGTGCTGTCGGCGATGACGCGGACGCCATTGGATACGCCTCCGTCGAGCAGCATCTGTGCGAACACCGATAGGTCGGCCGCCGTGCTGAAGAGCCCCGCGTGCCCCGCGATCCCGCCAAGGGCATAAGCGTTCTCGTCGTGCACCTCGCCGCGCAGTGGATATCCGCGGGGCGGGGCGATCTCCGTCGGCGCCGTCCGGGCGATATCGGCATCGGACAAACGATATCGCGTGTCGGTCATGCCGAGCTTGCGGAACACCGTCCTCTGCAGAAACGCGTCGAGGCTTTCTCCACTCACGGCCTCGGCGATGAAGCCGAGGAGATCGGCGCCGAGATCGGAGTACTCGTAGCAGGCGCCCGGCGTGCAGTTGATGGGCGCGGTGATTACGGCGGCCCGCGCCTCGGCCGGGGTGCTCGCGATACGCCAGAGTTCACGGCCCGCGGAGAGACCGCCTCGATGGGTAAGCAGGTGCCGTACCGTGACCTGATCCCGGAGCCCACCAGTGAAGTCAGGGAGATAGCGGGAGACCGGGGCGTCGAGTTCCACCTTGCCCTGATCGTAGAGCACCATCAGGGCCGTGGTGGTCGCCACGACTTTGGTGAGCGACGCGAGGTCGTAGATGCTTTCGTCGGCCGTGACCCGTGACTTGCGGGCCCAGTCGAGCGTGCCGAAGCCGCGCTGCCACACGGAGTATCCCTTGCGCCCCACCACCAGCGAGGCGCCGGGATAGCCACCCGCCTCGATGCCGCGTTGCACGACGCGATCGATCGTGGCCAGCCGTTCGGCGGACATGCCGACCGCCGCGGGCTCCCGTTCGGGGAGACCGCCGGCGAATGGCCGCGCCACGGCAGTGACGTCGGCCGCGGCGATGGCCAGGGCGGCAGTGAGCAGGAACAACGCGAAAGTCCGGCCGTAGGGTGAAGCGCGGGTCGAGCGGCACCGGCTCACGGCGCCGGCGGTGTGTCGAACCCTCTCGAGGGCATCTAAGGCGACAAGTCGTGCCCGTCAATACCCCGGACGGGTCAAGGGGGGTGGGGGCAACGGTGGTGGGTGTGACTACCGACTGGGGAAACCTTTGGGATGACCGTGGTGACAGATTCCGTAGCCCCCATGGAAACCGACGCCGCCATTGTCCGACGGGCGATCGACGGGGACGAACGCGCCATGCGGCTGCTGTGGAATCAGCATGCGCCGCACGTGGAGGCGGTCGTCCGCCGCCTCGCCGGAGATCCCGACCTCGCCGAGGATATCGCGCAGGAGGTCTGGATCCAGATCTTTCGCGCCCTCCCGTCGTGGCGGGGCGACGCGAAGTTCAGCACGTGGATTCACCGGGTGGCGATCAATCGCACGCTGAACGCGCTGCGTCGGGTGAAGCGACTCGCGGCCACCGAAACGGCCATCGAAGAGGATTCGGCCGTGGTGGAGCAGGACGCCGAGCGCAGCATGCTCGCGCAGACGATCGAAAGCGCGGCGCGCCAACTGAGCCCCGGCGCGCGCACGGTGTTTCTGCTGCACGACGTGGAAGGGTACACGCACGAGGAAATTGCGAGCGAACTGGGGATCACGCCCGGCGGCTCCAAATCGCAGCTGTTCAAGGCGCGCGCCAAGCTGCGCCGGCTGCTGGCACCGCTGATGGATCAGCGGTCGTCGAACGGTGGATTCGATGGTGGATACGGTGGGAACTATGAAGGAAGCTATGCAGCCCAGTAACGCGCCCCGTGCGCACATTCCGCTCGAGCGTCTCGCGGCGTTCGACGAGGCACCGTTCACGGCCGACGAGGCTGCGCATCTGTCGATGTGCACCGAGTGTCGGAACGAACGCGACGCCGTGGCACAGGTGGTGGCGATGGCCGGCGCGCTCGGTACACGTGAGCTGTCGGCCGAGGCGCCGCGTCTGGTGGAGTTCGAGCAGATCATGGCCGAGCTTGGGCGCGCCCCCGTGGTCGAGGAGCAGCGCGGCGCGTCGTCATCGCGCGCGCCGCTGCCAGTGGCACCGCGCGCGCGCCGCTCGTTCGCCCCGCTGCTGCGTCGGGCGGCGGCCGCGCTGCTGCTCGTGGGCGGCGGTGCCGTGTGGGGGCGCCTGAGCAGTGACGCGCCTGAGGCGGCGGGTGCGGGTGCGGGTGCGCTGGCGTCGCGCACCGACCGGCCCTTCGCCGATCAGTCGTTCGCCAGCGTCGACGCGGCCACCGCCGCGCTCAATCAGGCGCAGCGGGACTACGAGCGCGCCTCGTTGTGGCTCGCCTCCAACGACAGCACCGTGCGTGATCCGGAAGTGTTCCGCGCCCGTCTGGCTGCGCTCGATCAGATGATGGAGGCCTCGCGTGTGGCGCTGCGCGATGCGCCGCAGGATCCCGTGCTCAATCACTACTATCTCGCCGCGTCCAGCGCGCGCGAGGCCACGCTGCAGGCGCTGCTTGGCGCCTTGCCCGTGGACAAGACGATCGAGCGGTACTGACGCATGTCGCCACGTATGGTGCAGGTCTCATGGTGGGCCCTCGCGCTCTCGGGAGCGCTGACGGCGCTGGTGCCCGCCGTGCTCGAGGCACAGGTGGACGCTACGCCGGCCTCGTCACGGGCGCGTGTCGTGCTGCGTCGCCCGTCGTCGGCTGCCGGTGTGGGCGGCAATGTGTGCATCGAACTCGAGTCGTCGCCGTCGCCGCTGGTGCAGGCACCGGAGGGGCTCGCACTGCTGCGTCTCAAGAAGCAGCTCGAGAGTGCCGCGCTCACGCTCGAACAGCGGCAGCAGCTCGAGCGGAATCAGCTGCAGCGTATCGTGCAGGTGCAACGCGGCGTGGACTCCCTCATGCAGGTCGTGGTGCGCTCGGCGCGCGACGAGAGCGAACGCGCCGGTGAGACGCGCGCCGTGATCTCCGGCGCGATGGCCGGCGGCCGGCGCATGCTCGTCACCATCGACAGCGGCAACGGGCCGGTCACGGTGAATCTCGAGGCGATGATGCGCGGTATGGCGCCCGTCGCCGATAGCGCCGTGGCCCTGATGCCCCCCCAGGTGGTGCGCACACTGCGCGCGCTGCAGCCCGACATCGACCGGTACATCCGGCTCCTGCAGCCGCAGGTGGCGGCGTTCGCCGGTGAAGCAGAAGCCTCGCTCCCCGGCGGCGCGGTGGCGCCATCGGGGTACATGGGAC
>NZ_JBIJAW010000388.1:0-2997 GCF_044345575.1 Gemmatimonas sp. | reverse complement strand
GCATGGTGCGTGATTCACAGTCGCTTCGTCGTGCCGTCTGGTCGTTTGTGCTGGCCTCGGCCGCGTTCTTTGCGGTGGCACCGCGTGACCTTGTGGCGCAGCCGTCGCTGGTGGTGCTGGTGCGTCACGGGGAGAAGCAGCCCACGCCGGCGGACGATCCGTCGTTGAGCGAGGCCGGGGTGGCGCGCGCCCGGGCGCTCGACGCCGCCTTGGCGAACGCGGTGCCTTCCACGATCGTGGTGAGTACGCGCAAGCGGACCGTGGAGACCGCGACCGTGGTGCAGCAGCGGGTGGGGGTGACGCCGACGGTCATCAACCTCGATGGGCAGCACGTGAAGAACGTGGCGGCTGCGGTGATGCAGGCGAGCGGGGTGGTGCTGGTTGTGGGCCACTCGAACACCATCCCCGCCATCGTGAACCAGCTGGCCGGCACGTCGTTCCCCGATATCTGCGACGCGCACTACGCGACGATGTTCCTCGTGACCCCGGCACGGGGTGGCATACCCGCCCAGGTGGTGAAAACCATGTATGGAACGCCCGATGCCGCGGGCACCGGGGCATGTGCTGGAATGACCAAGTAACCGCTTGCCCCTGCAGGTCGCCGCTTGTCCCACACGTTTTGAAATTTTCCACGCGGCGGTGAATGGTACAGGTGCACTCCCACCCCAGCCCCACCGTGCCGTCCACCAACCTCCCCAGTCAGCCGGGTCAGGCCAACCGGACCCGCCCTCCGTCGCCAGGTAGAGGGCGGGGGTTGCGCGCGCCGCTCTGGTGGGCCGCCGGCGCGGCGACGGCCGTGGCCGCCGTCGCTTCGCTCGTGTGGCGCAAGGAGCGCGACCACTTGGCGCAAGGCGGCGGCGAGATGTCGTCGGCGGTCCAACTCGCGGTGGCGGCCGGCGGCCGAGCCGTGACGTACCCGCTCCCCGACGGGTCCCGGGTGACGCTCGCCCCGGGCAGTTCGCTCACAAGCCGCGGCACCTTCGGCGATTCGGCGCGCACGCTCGACCTTTCGGGCGAGGCGCTGTTCAACGTGGCCACCGCGACGGCCCCGCTGGTCGTGTACGCCGCCGGTGTACGGGTCCGCGACGTGGGCACCGCCTTCGCCGTGCGATCGATCGCGGCGGCTCAGGGTGGCATGCCGCGGGCGCTGGTGGCGGTGACCCAGGGCGAGGTGCAGGTCTCGGCCGGGGCCTGGCAGGGCGCCCTGCACGAGGGCGAGGCGATCCTTGCCGACAGCGCGGGGCACCACGACGCACTCGGTTCAAATGTGGTGCGCGGCAGCGTGGCGTGGACGAGCGGGGCACTACTGTTCGCCGACGAACCGTTGGCCAACGCCGTGGAGCGGCTTGAGCGCTGGACGGGGCTGTCGATCGCAGTGGACCCGTCGCTGGCCGACCGCCACCTGTCGATCGCGCTTGAAGCCGAAAGCCCGGAGCGCGCCGTGCACCATGTGGCCGAAGCCCTCGGAGCGCGGGTAGCCCGGCGCGGCGAGGGGTGGGTGCTGACGCGGCGCTGACGGCTGGAGAAAAAGAGAAGCGGGGGAACTGACAATAGGAGAAAAGGGGAAAGGGAGAAAAGGAGATAGGCGGTGAGCTTGCCCCGGTTTGGTAGACACCGGGGTTAGGCGGCCCTCGCCGATGTGCGGAGCCGTGCTTCGTACTGCAGGGGGGATTGGTAGCCGAGGCTGGAGTGGAGCCGGTGCGGGTTGTACCAGCCGTCGATGTAGGCCGCGAGGGTGTGGCGCAGTGCCCGCACCGAGGGGCAGGACGCAAAAGCGCATTCGCGCTTGAGCGTGCCGAAAAAGCTCTCGACGACGGCGTTGTCATAGCAGTTGCCGGTCGCGCTCAGGCTCGGCGTGAGGCCGTGCGTCGCGAGGAGCTGCCGGTAGGGCGCACTGACGTATTGCCCGCCGCGGTCCGAGTGATGGAGCGTCGGCCCTTGGCGCGGGCGCGTGGCGAGGGCCCTTTGCAGCGCCGCGATGGGGAGCGTGGTGAGCAGATGCGACTCGAGCGCCCAGCCGATGACGCGGCGCGACGCGAGATCGAGGACGACGGCGAGATACGCCGTGCCGCCCGCATACGGCAGATAGGTGATGTCCGCCGCCCACGCGGTGTTCAGCGCGGCGGACGGCGCAAAGGCGCGCGCCAGCACGTTGGGCGTGGGCGCGGTGGGATCACTCGCCGCGTGGGCCCGCCAGCGCCGCGGCGTGGTGCCGACCAAGGCCGCCGCCTGCATGAGGCGCGCGACCCGCTTGCGGCTCACTGCGGTGCCCGCCTGCTGCAGCGCGTCGTGAATGCGCGGCGCCCCGTAGCTCCCGCGGCTCGTTCGATGCAGCACGGCAATATGAGTCGTGAGATCCGCATCGCGCTGGGTCCGCGCACTCGGCGGCCGACGCTGGGCGGCGTAGTAGCCGGACGCACTCACGCCGAGCACGCGCGCCATCACGCGGATCGGATACAGCGGGGCGTGGTCCGCCATGCAGGCGTACTTCGCACTCACGGGAGTTCCTTCGCGAAGTACGCCGCCGCTTTTTTTGCGAAGTCGCGCTCCTGGCGGAGCGTCTCCACCTCGCGACGCAACCGGCGCAGCTCGGCCTCCAGCGACTCCCCCGGCTCCCCCTCGCTCCGCGCCTCGCGCTGCTCGGCCTCCTGCCGCCAGCGCGACAGCACACCATTGGTGATCCCGAGTGCCCGCGCCACATCACTCAGGGAGCGCCCACGCACGAGCTCCTCGCGCAGACGCTGGACGGCCGCCGCCTTGAACTCCGCCGTGTACTGCCGATGGACCTGGCCACGCTTGCTCATGAACAACCTCCTCCCCGGAACTAAGTCCGGGGCGATCGAGGTGTCCACTAAACCGGGGCAGGCTCACGGTCTCTTTTTCTCCCTTTCCCCTTTTCTCCCAATTTCAGTTCCCCCTTTTCTCCCATTCTCCCGGCGGTCCTGTGTTCGGGGAAGGAGCCTCGGGGCCGAAATTGGGGGATGCTTACCCGTGGGA
>NZ_JBIJAW010000387.1:0-3005 GCF_044345575.1 Gemmatimonas sp. | reverse complement strand
CGCGCTTCACTTCGAAGCGCTTCTGGGCGTAGCCGACGGCGGCGATGGTGACCATGTAGTCGCCGTCGCCGTTGGGGAAGGTGACGGTGAATCGGCCGGCCCGGTCGGTGCGCGCGGTGCGATTCACATTGCCCGAGAGGGAGGTGATGACCACCTGCACATTCTCGAGCGGTTCATTGGTTTCGCCGGTCACGCGGCCGCGGATCACGTCCACCTGCTGGGCAGATGCCGGCGGGGCGAGGAGCGTGAGCAGGGAGACCAGCAGGGCTACAAAAGGAAAACGACGGAGCACGTCGGGAGGTGTCGAGGGTGGGGGGCCTGCCGAGGGTACGGACGAGGGCGGGCTTCCGTTTCGACACGGGGAGAGAAGGAGGGGTTGCTGCGTGGTTCAGGCGCGGTCCCGCGCGTGGTTTAGGCGCGGTCCCGCGCGTGGCTGTGGGCGTGTTTTTCGCGTGGTCCCGGGCGTTTTCCTACGCGCGATCGCCTACGCGTTGGCGAAAACGCGTTGGAACTGACGCGTTGGCACGAACGCATTGGCACAAACGCGGAGGGGCGCTGGCGCCGACGCGGGCAACTACGGGCGACGGGCCTTCGGCCGTCGCGAGGGTGGGGGCGTAGGTGCCCGCGTAGGA
Organism: Gemmatimonas sp.; assembly: GCF_044345575.1. Classification (GTDB taxonomy): domain Bacteria; phylum Gemmatimonadota; class Gemmatimonadetes; order Gemmatimonadales; family Gemmatimonadaceae; genus Gemmatimonas. The sequence goes on along the minus strand of NZ_JBIJAW010000387.1, from coordinate 2,373 downwards.
GCGTTGGTGCCGGCGTAGTCGCACGCGCCTCTCCGCGTCCTTTCCAACGCGTCAGTTCCAATGCGTTCGTGCCAACGCGTTTGTGCCAACGCGTAGTCGATCGCGCGTAGGAAACGCCCCGGACCACGCGAAAAGGACGCCCACAACGACGCCCCGCCTACGCGCCAACCACGCCCCCAACCACGCTCGGGACTACGCCCCAAGAGACGCCCCTAACCACGCACGGGACTCCGCCCTGCGGAAACGCGAGAGGAACGCCCCCTAGAATTCCCCGATGAACCCGATTTCCGGCGTCAGTTCGTAGCCGAACTTCTCCCGTACCGCCGCCTGCGCGTGCGCAATCAGCGCCCGCACGTCGGCGGCCGTGGCGTGCCCCAGGTTCACCAGGATGTTCGCGTGGATATGCGAGATCTGCGCGTCACCCACGCGGAAGCCCTTGAGGCCGCACTGGTCGATGAGGCGTCCGGCGCCCACGCCTTCGATTTTCTGGAAGATCGAGCCGGCGCTCGGGTGGATCCCCAGCCACGGGTGGCGCGAGCCGCGCCAGCTCAGGTTCTCCTGCAGGATCTGGTGCAGGCGGAACGGGTCCCCCGCGGTCAGCTGAAAGCGGGCGCTCAGCACCACGTCGCGGCGATGGTGGAACACCGTGTCGTCGTACCCGAACTGGATGTAGCTGGCGTCCACCACCCGGCGATCCCCCTCCTGCGACAGGATCTCGCAGTCGCGGAACGCTTCACTGATGAACATCGTGCGCTCCCGCTCGGGCGCCGGCGAGAGGAAATGCAGGTTCTGCCAGAGCGCCCCGCCCACCGTACTGGGGATGCCGATGTAGTGCTCCAGCCCCGACCAGCCGGCCCGCACCGTGTCCAGCACCAGATCCTGAATGACGGCGCCGCTCTCGCTCCAGAGCACGCCGTCTTCACTCATCGTATGCGCTGCGGCCCGGTTGCGGATCACCAGCCCGCGGACCCCCCGGTCGCCGATGAGCACATTGGCGCCGAGCCCCAGCACGAACCACGGCATTCCCGAGTCACGCGCGGCGGTGATCGCCGCCGCGAGATCGTCGGCACTGGTCGCCTCGTACAGCCAGTCGGCGGGGCCGCCGATCTGGAACGTGGTGTACGGGGCGAGTGGGGCGTTGGCGGACAGCCGCGAGGCGTCGAGCGTCGAAAGCGCAGCAGGAAGGGTCATCGGTCAGATCAGGGTCGGCGTCACGGTGAGCCCGGACGCGACGGCACAGGCACGGACGCGCTCGTCGAGTGAGATGAGTTCGATGGGGCCGAACTCTCTCGCCAACTCCAGGGCTGAGGCAACATGCAGCGCGTCGAGTGTGCGGATGATGGGGCCCGCGAACGGTCCCGACGCACGATCGAGCACGGGATCGTCGAGGGAGACGACGAGCCAGCTGTCCACAAGCTCCGAAAGATACTGCTTCAGGGCGAGGGCCTCGATGTGGCTGAGCCGCGCCGTACTCGCTGCCCGGTGAATCGCACGATGACACTCCACGAGCGTCAATGCCGACGTCACGACCCGATGCGCGTCGTTCACCGTTGTCCGGATGGCGTCGCCGGATACCGGTTCACCGAACAACCACGCGAGGAGGGCGCTCGATTCGAGATAAACCGTTCGCTCGAGGATCACGAACCCCGTCTCATCGTTCGTCGCGGTCTTCGGTGAGAAGCTGCGCGGCCGTACCCGGCGGGAGCTGGACCGGGCTCGCGTCGTAATGCCACTTGGGTCGCTCGGCCAGCTTGAGCACCCCCTTCGCGGCCATGGAAGCCAGCTTCTGTTCCACCGGCGACAACGCTGGGCCCGACAGCCCCGGTTGGCGAAGCTCGGCGATTACCCGGCCGCGGTCCGTCACCAGCACGGTTTCGCCGTTCTGCACGTCGCGCAGAACGCGACTGAGGTGAGCCTTGAGCTCACGGATGCCCACGGTGCGCATCCTGAAATGTAGTCACATGTGACCACATCTGCCAATGAGTGACTGCAGCGACGACCCTTCCCGAACCGCAGCAAGGAGGACCTCGTTATGCTGAGACGGGGCAGTCTCCGCACCCTTCGACGCGCGTCCCTTTCTCGTTCGCACATGACCGCTCATTCGACCATATCCTCGCGACTCGTACGCCGATTCTCCCGATGGCGACTCGCTGCGGCCCTGGTTGCTGCCGGCTCATTAATCGCCGCTCCTGCGCTGCTTCATGCCCAATCCCGCGCCGAGCTCGAGAAGGTGTTGCGCCGCAAGCTGCTCACCAATGGCATGGAAGTGATCGTGGTGGAGAACCACGGGGTGCCCATCGCCACCCTCGAGATCAATGTGCGCAACGGGGCGTTCACGCAGACGCCGGAGTACGCAGGGCTCGCGCACATGTA
>NZ_JBIJAW010000386.1:0-3012 GCF_044345575.1 Gemmatimonas sp. | reverse complement strand
CGGCGCTGGTGAACAAGACGGAGATCACGATGGCGGAGGCGGTCGGCGTGATGACGGGGGCGTCCCTATCGGTGTAGCGCTGATTGCCTTGATCGCCTTTTCCACTCGTGGGCGACTACCAGCAGACGGCAGACAGCAGGAGCTACAGCACGCAGTTCCGGAGGATTTCGGAAGAACGGGCGCGCCGCAAAGCGGTCGCGCCCGATTTCCTTTGCGGTAGGGAAATCGGCGGCGGCGCATCGCGCCGACCGCCGCTTTCCATATTCCTCCGGCACTGCGTGCTGTAGTTCCTGCCGTCTGCCGTCTGCGGTTCCGCGCCGTTTGCAGTCAACCGCCGTTTGCAGTCAACCGCCGTTTGCGGTCCCGCCGTTTCGCGGTGCACTTTTCGCGCATGCGCACACCTTCCCTCTTCGCCGCCCTCGCGGCCACGCCCTTCGTGCTCGCGGCGCAATCGTCGCCCACGATGCCCCCGGTCAACGACAAGCCCAACCCCTACACCACCGTCGAGGGATGGGCTAAGCTCCCCGACGGTCGCACGTGGGGCTCCACCAGTGCCGTCGCCATCGACAAGGACGGCAAGCACATCTGGGTCGCCGAACGCTGCAGTGTGAACAACTGCGCCGGATCGCAGCTCGCGCCCGTACTCAAGTTCGATGCCGCCGGAAAGCTGGTGGCGTCGTTCGGCGCGGGGATGATCCTCTCGCCGCACGGCATTCACGTGGACCGCGACGGCAACATCTGGGTGGTGGACTGCGCCTGCACGCTCGGCGCCACGCAGGCGCCCGCCGGCAAGGGACACCAGATCCACAAGTTCAGCCCCACCGGCACGCACCTCATGTCGCTCGGTGCCCCCGGCGGCGGCCGCGACTCGGCGTTCTTCTGGCAGCCCAACGCCATCGTGACCGCGGCCAATGGCGACATTTACGTGGCCGAGGGCCATTCGTCGCGCGCCGGTGCGAACGCGCGCGTGCTCGTGTTCGACAAGGCCGGCGCCCTCAAGAAGACGTGGGGCACCTGGGGCAAGGGTGAGGGGCAGCTCGATCAGCCGCACGCGCTCGCCTTCGACAGCAAGGGACGCCTCTTCATCGGCGACCGCGGCAACGACCGCATTCTCATCGTGGATCGCGACTTCAAGATCCTCGAGACGTGGTATCAGTTCAGCCGGCCCAGCGGCATCTGGATCGACAAGAACGACATGATCTACGTGGCCGACTCGGAGAGCGGCTCGGTGAATCCGCCGCATGGCGCGTGGACGCGCGGCATTCGCATTGGCAGCGCCAAGACGGGCGACGTGACGGCGTTCATTCCCGACCCCGAAGCAAAACCCGCCAGCACCAGCAGCGCCGAAGGGGTCGCTGTCGATGCGGCGGGCAACATCTACGGCGCCGAGGTCGGGCAGAAGGCGCTGAAGCGGTACGAACGGAAGAAGTGAGGGGCTGATATCGCGTGTGGGGCTGAGGAGTTTGTAGTCGACAAACTCCTCAGCCCCATCGCGATTTCCGACCTTACTTCTTCGGCAACTTCATCGCCACCAGGCTCGTATTCTCCTCCGCGCCGGTCGCGAACACGATGTACTGCTGTCCCTTGTGCAGGAACGTCATCGGCACGGCGGTGGTCTTGGCGGGGATCTGCACGGTGGCCACGGTCTTGCCGGTGTTCTTGTCGAGCGCGAACAGCTTGGGCGGCTCACCCGGCAGACCGCCGCTGCGGCCGGTGCCGTAAATCACGAGCGTCTTGGTGGTGATCGCCTGCGCCTGCCCACGGCCCGGCAGCGGCGGCAGCGTCACGCCCGCGAAGAGCGGATCGCGGCTCGTCTGCTTGATGAAGCCCGCGTTGGGCGCCCACCAGGCCTTGTCACCCGACTTGAGATCGTACGCGGTGATGCCGCCGTGCTCCTTGGGCTTGGCGATGGAGATACCGCCGATCATCGAGCCTGACGCGCGGCCACCGAAGCCTACGTTCTCCGGCTTCTTGTAGCCTTCCGGCGTGGGAAGCGCGCCCAGCAGGCCGCAGTTGCTGGCCGGCGAGCTGTACGCGAACTCACTGCACGGGTCGTTGAGCAGCGTGGTGGTGCTGAGCCCCGTGATGCTCGCCACGAAGATCTTCCCCGTTTCCGGGTCGATCGTAGCGCCACCGTCGATGTTCACACCACCGCTCGCGCCCGGCGCGTACCACGCGCACTTGTAGCCCGAGGCATCCTTTCCGTCGGCCGCAGCGGGCGGGATGTAGTACGGACCCATGCGGCACCGCTTCGCGAGCACGAGCGCCGAGTCGCGAATGGCCGGCGTGTAGTCGATGAGGTCGGCCTCCACGAGGCCCTGCTGCGCGTACGGCGCGGGCTTGGTGGGAATGGGCTGCGTGGGCGCTGACTCTTCACCCGGCACACCGCTCTTGAGCACCGGCATTTCCGGCATCGGCCAGATGGGCTGGCCGGTGATGCGATCGAACACGTACAGCCACCCCTGCTTCGTGGGCTGCGCGACGACCTTGCGCGGCTTGCCGTCGATGGTGACGTCCATGAGGTTGGGCGCCATCGGGGTGTCGTAGTCCCAGATGTCGTGGTGCACCATCTGGAAGTGCCACTTCCGCTTGCCCGTCTTCACATCGAGCGCGACGAGCGAGTTGCCGAAGAGATTGTCGCCCGGGCGATGTCCGCCGTATTCGTCCATGAGCGGCATGCCCACGGGGATGTACACGGTGCCGAGCGCTTCGTCGGCCGCGTACGGCGCCCACGCGTCGGTCTTACCCACGCCCTTCGTGCCTTCCTTGGAGCCGTTCTTCCACGTGTCGGCGCCGAACTCACCGGGCTGCGGCACGAGGTTGAACTTCCACAGCAGCTTGCCCGTGGGAATGTCGAACGCGCGGATCGTGCCGATCGGGTTCGACGCGCGGATGGGGTAGTAGCCGTGGATCGACGAGTTGCCCACGATGAGTACATTGCCCACGACCATCGGCGGCGAGCTCGCGGCGATCTGGCTCAGGATACCGACCGTGCCGTCGGCGCCGATCTTC
>NZ_JBIJAW010000385.1:0-3019 GCF_044345575.1 Gemmatimonas sp. | reverse complement strand
TCGGGGGCAAGCCAAGCGACGCGCGAAACGCCTGCACCGGCGCCATCCAGCGCGCCGCCACCTGACGCCCCCCGGCGGCCAACCAGTCGGCGAAGCGCACGTGCACCGGGTACGGGATGTGCCGCAGCCACGGGGCCATCGGCGGCAGAATGGGATCGTACGCCGACATGAAGTTGAGCGGCGACAGAATGGTCGACACCCACGTGAGCCGCTGCTGCTCCACCACGATGGGGGCGGCCAACGCCGCCGGGTGCGTCACCACCAGGTCGGCGCCCTGCACGGCCGCCGTCAGCTGCGCGTGCGCCTCGCCCAGCGCCGGAATGAGCACCTCCCGGAAGATCGCCTCGGCACCATGACGCGGATGCATGCACTTGCGCACGAGATCGCGATCGAGCGCCGGATCGGCATCGGGCGCGCCGGGCGCGAACCCCAGCCCCGTGGCGCGCACGACCGGCTCGTAGAACGGCGGCATGCAGAGCACGACGTCGTGCCCGCGCTCGCGCAGCCCGAGGCCGAGCGCGAGATACGGGTTCACATCGCCGAACGAACCCCAGGTGGTAATGACGATACGGGCCATGCTGAACAACGAACGACAGGAGCGGAGAGATTCAGCCGAGGCGGCCGTGTACGCCCCGCATCAGGCGTCGGGCGTCAGGCCACCTGCGCGCCGGCCACGTCCCAGTTGATGCGCGCGAGCACCGCATCCACGTAGTCGGCCCGACGATTCTGGTACTTGAGATAGTACGCATGCTCCCACACATCGATCCCCACGATGGGGAGCTCCCCCTCGAGCAGGGGCGAATCCTGATTAGGCAGCCCGCGCACGGCGAGACGGCTGGTGGCGGTCTTCACCAGCCACGCCCAGCCACTGCCGAATTGCCCCACGGCGGCGGTCTTCATGGCCGCCTTGAGCGCGGCCAGCGACTCGAAGTCGCGTGCGATCATCTCCGCGAGCCGGCCACTCGGCGCAGCGGCGGTCGCCGCTCCCGGAGCCAGCAGGTTCCAGAACAGCGCGTGGTTGGCGTGCCCGCCGCCGTTGTTGCGGATGGCCGTCTGCACCGCGGCCGGCCAACGCCGCAGCCCCATGAGCAACTCGCCCAGCGTGTACTGATGCAGCGCTGCCTGCGTCTCGAGCGCCTTGTTGAGATTCGTCACGTACGTCGCGTGATGCCGATCGTGATGGATCCCCATGGTCTGCGCATCCACCGCCGGTTCCACCGCGTTGTTCGCATACGGCAGCGGCGGCAGCGTGAAGGGATACTTCTGGCTCAGCACCGTGTCAGGCGCCAACAGGAGCGGCGCCGAAACCAGCCCCGACGCGGCCGACACGGGCACCAACCCCGACAACGCCACGCCAGCCACCGCGCCGGCTCCCTGCTGCAGAAATCCACGACGATCCATCGCTGCTCCAAACGCAGTCAAAGTTGAGCGAACACGGCAGCCCCCGTGGGAGCGCCCCCATCACAACGCATGGTTCAGCCGCACCGTTGCCGGGGGATCCTCCCCCTCAGTAGCGCGCCAGGTACCGGTCCAGCTCCCACGCCGTCACCCGCTGGTTGTACTCGTTCCACTCCGACCGCTTGGCGGCGAGGAACTGCTGCGTGATGTGATCACCGAGGGCTTCGCACATCACTTCGTCCTTCTCGAGCTCGTCGCACGCCTCGCTGAGCGACTGCGGCAGGTCGTCGATGCGCAACCGCCGGCGTTCGCGGAATGACAGCTCCCAGATGTTCGTATTCACCGGCTCGCGCCAGTCGGCCTGCGTGGCGAGCCCGTCGAGCCCCGCCGCGAGCATCACGGTCAGCGCGAGATACGGATTGGCCGCCGGATCGGGCGTGCGCAGCTCGAGCCGCGTTCCCGCCCCGCGCCGTTCGGGCACGCGGATCATCGGCGAGCGATTGCGCATGCTCCACGCCACGTTCACGGGAGCCTCGAACCCCGGCACGAGACGCTTGTAGCTGTTCACCAGCGGATTCGTCACCGCCGTCATCGCGCGCGCGTGACGCAGCAGCCCACCGATGTAGTGCAGCGCGGTGAGGCTCAGCGACCACTCGCGGCTCGGATCCCAGAACGCGTTCTGCTGATTCCGGAACAGGCTCTGGTGCGTGTGCATACCGCTGCCGTTCTGCCCGAACACGGGCTTGGGCATGAAGCTCGCAATCAACCCGAACTGCCGCGCCACCTGCTTCACCACGAAGCGGAACGTCGCGATGTTGTCGGCCGTGCGCAGCGCATCGGCGTAGCGGAAGTCGATCTCGTGCTGGCCGTGCGCGACTTCATGGTGTGACGCTTCCACCTCGAAGCCCATCTGCTCGAGCGCGTCCACGATGGCGCGCCGCGCATCCTCGCCGAGGTCCATGGGCGCCAGATCGAAGTAGCCGCCCACGTCGTGCGTATCGGTGGCGGGCCGGCCGTCTTCGGTGGGCTTGAAGAGGAAGAACTCCGCCTCCATGCCCGCGTTCATCACGTATCCCTGCGCGGCCGCCTTGGCGAGCTGGCGCTTGAGCGCGCCGCGCGGATCCCCATGGAACGGGGTGCCGTCGGGCATGTTGATGTCGCAGATGAGCCGCCCCACCCGCGCCGCCGGATCACCCCATGGGAAGATCTGGAACGTGGCGAGATCAGGGGCCAGCAGCATATCCGACTCTTCCACCCGCACGAATCCGGCGATGGAGGACCCGTCGAACATGATGTCGCCCTGCAGCGCCTTCCTGAATTGCGAGCTTGGGATCTCGACGTTCTTGATAACGCCCAGAATGTCGGTGAACTGCAGGCGCAGAAAACGGACCTGCTGGGCTTCCGCGAGTTCGAGGATGTCCGCGGCAGTCGCGCCCGTGAGATTGGCGGGCACCAGGGAACGGCTTGGCGTGGGCATGCCGTATAGTAGTACCTTTCCAACCCCATGACTTCTTCGAACAGCACCGCCGGCGCCGGTTTCTGCGCCGCCTGTGGCGCGGCCATGTCCGCCGGCGCCCGCTTCTGCCACCGCTGTGGCACCCCCCTGGGCCAGGGGCTCCCC
>NZ_JBIJAW010000384.1:0-3026 GCF_044345575.1 Gemmatimonas sp. | reverse complement strand
CCCGATGTCATGCTGCTCGTGGCCGACCAGGGCGCCGTGATCACGGTGAATGGTGGCAGCACGTGGAGTTCGTGGTACAACCAGCCCACCGCGCAGTTCTATCATGTGACTGCCGACTACAGCTGGCCATACAACGTGTGCGGTGGCCAGCAGGAGTCGGGTTCGGCGTGCGTGGCGAGCCGCGGCAACGACGGAAGCATCGGCTATCGCGACTGGCGACCGGTGGGTGCGAGCGAATACAGCTACGTCGCGCCCGATCCGCTCGATCCGAACATCTACTACGGCGGCACGGTCACCCGCTTCGATCGTCGTACGGGACAAACGCAGGACGTGAGCCCCAACGCGGGCATTGGGCGACGCGCCGCCGGCAACGGCCCGGATTATTTCCGCGGCATCCGCACGATGCCCATCCTCTTCTCGCCCATCAACCCGAAAAAGCTGTACTACGGCACCAACGTGGTGTGGCAGACGGTGAACGGCGGGCAATCATGGACGCGCCTCAGCGACGATCTCTCGCGCCCCACGTGGGACGTACCCGCCAGCGTCGGCATCTATCGCGACACGCCAGCCGCGAAGCCCACGCGCCGGGGCGTGGTGTACACGATTGCGCCGAGCCCGGTGGACTCCAACACCATCTGGGCCGGCACCGACGACGGGCTCATTCACGTCACACGCAACGGCGGCAAGTCGTGGCAGAACGTCACGCCGCCGCAGATCGCGCCGTGGTGGAAGGTGTCGATCATGGATGCGTCGCACTTCGACGCGAACACCGCGTATGCAGCAGTGAACACGTTCCGTCTCGATGACCTGCGCCCGCATCTCTATCGCACGCGCGATGGCGGCAAGACGTGGACGGAGATCACCACCGGAATGGACAGCGACGCGCCCACCAACGTGATCCGCGAAGATCCCAAGCGTCGCGGGTTGCTGTATGCCGGCACCGAGCATCAGGTGTGGGTGTCGGTGAACGACGGGGACAGCTGGCAGCCGCTGCGCCGGAACATGCCGTTCATCTCCATTCGCGATCTCATCGTGAAGAACGACGATATCGCGGTCGGCACGCACGGACGTGGCTTCTGGATTCTCGACAACATCACGTCACTGCGGCAGTGGGATGCCAACGCCGCGTCGAACGTCACGCTGTTCGCGCCGGCCACCGCCACGCGCGTGCGCTACAGCATGTACACCGACACGCCGGTACCGCCCGACGAGCCGATGGCGCAGAACCCACCGGATGGCGCCATGATCGAGTACTGGCTGCCGCGTGACGCGCAGTCAGTGCAAATCGACATTCTGAACGCCAGTGGGCGCGTCGTGCGCCGTTACGCGAGCAGCGATCCCACGCCGGCGCCCACCGATCAGGGAAACTGGCCCTGGTACTGGTTCCGTCCGGCCGCCGCGCCTTCGGCGAAGGCTGGCCTGCAGCGGTTCACCTGGGACCTGCACTATGCCCGCCCCACCGACGGCTGCTCGCTGCCCATTTCGGCCACGCCATACAACACGAAGTGCGAACCCGAAGGCCCATGGGTCATGCCCGGTCGCTACACGGTGCGCCTCACCGTGGACGGCGCGGTGCTCACGAAACCCTTCAGCGTGCGCATGGACCCGCGGGTGAAGACACCAGTTGTGGCGCTACAGGAGCAGCACGACCTGAGTGTCGCCCTCCACGACGCCCTGCTGCTCGCGCGCACGCGTGCCACTGAAGCGAAGGCGGCGGGGCAGACGGAACTCGCCGCGGCGTACACGGCGGTGGAGGGAGCCCATCTCACCACCATCGACGCGCTGCAGCAGAGCGATACGCCACCCACGGCGTCCATGCGTGCCGCGGCGCGCGATCGCCTCGCCGCCTTCAAGGCGCTCGAAGCGCGCTGGGGAGCGACGAAGAAGTAGGCGGACAGGTACGGGGCAGCCTACAGCTGCCCCGTGCTGCCCCAGGCCGCGAGCTTTTCCTGATACGCCGCGTCCTCGTACCGTGACAACAGAAACGCCTCTTCGTACGAGGGGCGCGGCGCGCCGGTGATCTGGGCGGCCAGCAGTTCTGCCGCCGCCGGCGCGGCCATGAGGCCAAAGCCGGAGAACGCGGCGCACACGTACGCACCATCCACGCCGAGCGGGCCGACGAGCGGCCGGTTCTCGATCGTCTTGGTGTAGTAGCCGCCATCGACATACGCGTGCGGCAACCGCTCGAGATAGGCAGCCAGCCCCGGCGCGAGCGTCGTCATGCCGCGCAACACGACTTCGGGATAGAACGGATCGTCGGGGAGCGGGAACTCCGGCGCATCGAAGCGGTGCGCGCTGTGATAGTCCCACAGCATGAGCACCGTCTTCGCGCTGCCGTATCCCTCCGGGCGGAGGTGAATGCCGGCAGGTAATGGCTCGGTGAGCCAGCGCGTGCTGTCATCGGCAGCCAGCTCCGTGCGTTCGTCGTCGCTCCACTCGAGCGACTGCTCGTCATCGAGAATCACGAGGCCGGTGTTGCGGTCGACCACGCCGAGCGTGTCCTCGATCGCGATCTTATAGTGCGCTTCGCTGAATAGCGGGAGCGACACGCCAAGCAACGCGCCGACCTGCTTCGCGTATGGGCCCGCGGCGTTCACGAACACGGGTGTGTGCACCTGCACGTCGCGCCCGTCGCTCGTCGCCACGCGCACGCCGGTCACGCGGCCCCCCTCGCACTGCACCTGCTCTACGCGGCCAGCCAGCAGGGAGGCGCCGGCGGCCCGTGCCTGTTCGAACAGCAGCATCCCCAGCTGCTGTCCGCTGAACCATCCGCAACGCCGCGCATGCAGCACCGCGCAAATGTCGGGCGCCAGCCAGGGGAAGTGCGCACGAATGGCATCGCGATCGAGAAACAGGTCGGCGCCATCGGGATGATCCTGCCAGCCGCTGTGCGTGCTCGGGCGATACGCTGCAGCCTCGGCGACCGAACGGTACGTGCGCAGCGGCCCCGCGCCCTGCGCGGTGGCCACCGCGGCCTCGTCGAGGAACCGGGCGGCGCGCTCCTCGCGGGCCGTGGCGTACACGTA
>NZ_JBIJAW010000383.1:0-3031 GCF_044345575.1 Gemmatimonas sp. | reverse complement strand
GGCGTGGCGGGAGCCGGAACCGTACGGGCGCACCCGCTGAGGGTGCCGCAGACAAGGGCGCTGGTGAGAACCGCGCGAAACGGGAAGCGCATGACCGAAATGGGGTGAGGGTGAGCGAAGGGGACGCTACCCTTGCCGGGAGATGCACGCCAGTTGGCCCGGTACCCGCAGCGCCGACCCGAAGGCGATTGACAATTTCATCCGGATGTATTTATTTCATCCGGATACAATACAACTTTCAATACGAACGTGACTTACTCATTCTTTGCCGGACACCGGTGCCTGACCGCCGGCCCCCTCGAGGCCGTGACCGCCGCGTTTCTGGCGTGCCAGCGGGCGGCAGAGGCCGGCCCCCTGCTCGTCTTCGACGACGCCACCGGCCGTCAGGTCGATATCGACCGCTCCGGCACCGGCGCGGCGCCCGAGTCGACCCAGCCGCCCGAGTCGCTCCCCGCGGCCGACGACGCCACACGCCGCGGCCCCGGGCGCCCTCGCCTGGGCGTCGTGCCCCGCGAGGTCACGTTGCTGCCGCACCACTGGGAATGGCTCAATGCCCAGCCCGGCGGCGCGTCGGTGACGCTCCGCAAGCTCGTGGAGCTCGCGCGCAAGAACGGGGCGGCCGAAGAGCGCGCGCGGCTGGCGCGTGAGGCGTCGTACCGGTTCCTGCACGCGGTCTGCGGCAATCTCCCCGACTTCGAGGAAGTCACGCGCGCCCTCTTCGCCGGTGATCTCGCCGGCATGGAATCGCGCATGCAGGCATGGCCCGACGATGTGCGAAGCTACGCCCTGCGCCTCGCGACCCCGGCGTAACGTGGCACGCCGGTCTGCGGCCAAGGGCTCCGGGTCATGACCCCGGTCACGCTCGTGAGCGTGAACACCGGCGTGCTCGAGCGGCTCACGCCCGCGTCGAAATCACGCACCGGCATCCGCAAGATGCCGGTGGGCGGCGCCGTGCTGTGCGATACCGTCGGCCTCGTGGGCGATGCCATCGGCAACCACAAGCATCACGGCGGTCCCGATCAGGCGGTGTACCTCTACAGCGCCGAGGACTACGCGTGGTGGAGCGACACCCTCGGGCGGCCGTGCGCGCCCGGGCTGTTTGGCGAGAATCTCACCATCAGCCACTGGTGGGATGCGCCGCGGGCCGGTGACCGGGTGCAGTTCGGCGAGGTAATCCTCGAGCTCACGGCCCCGCGCATTCCCTGCAGCACACTCGCCGCGCACATGGGCGATCCGCGTTTCGTCGACCGGTTCGCCAAAGCAGCGCGTCCGGGGGCGTACGCACGCGTGCTGCAGGCCGGAGCGCTCGCCGCCGGCGTCCCGGGGCACGTGTCACCCGGCGACGCGAGCTGGCCCTCCATCGTCGAGCTGTTCGACATGTGGCTCGACGCCACGTGCGATCGGGCGCGACTCATTCACGCCCTGCGCGCGCCCGTGGGCATCCGGCTGCGCGAACGCTTTCTTCAGCGGTCCGCGCCGCGCTGATCCCCTGCGCGGCGGGTTACCGACGCGTCACGCGCCGGCCCCCACGATCGACAGCATCTCGTCGACATTCGTGATCTTCACACGCGGACGCCCCGATGCGGCGCCGCGCTCCTGCTCGGCCTTGTCCAGCGTCTGCCAGTCGGCCCAGCTGGTCACGCGCACCTTCCGCTCGGCCAGTAGCGCATCGATCGTGCTCACATCATCGGCCACCGCCGGCACCGCGCCCGCAGCGATGTCGGCGAGCACCTGCGTGACCGTATCGGTGGCGCACAGCTTGTTGGTGCCGATGATCCCCTGCGGCCCGCGCTTGATCCAGCCGGCCACGTACACCCCCGGCACCACCGTCGTGCTGTCGGCCTGCTCCACCACACGGCCACCGATGTTTGGCACCACGCCGCGGCGGTCGTCGAACGGCACGCCGGCGAGCGCCTTGCCCTTGTAGCCCACCGAACGGAACACGAGTCCCACCGGCAGCTCCTTCGTCTCGTCGGTAGCCACAGCCTTCACGCCGCCCTTGCCGTCCGACTCGAGGCGGTTGCGCACGATCGTCATGCCTTCCACGCGCTCAGTGCCGGCGAGCGACACCGGCGACGCGTTGAAGTGCAGCACCACCTGACGCTTCGCGCCGGTGAGCGGACGGGCCGCCCACTCGCGCAGCACGTCGAGGTTCTTCGCCGGGTTGCGGTCTTCCATGGCCGCCAGTTCGGCTTCGCTGGCCGGGTCAAGCTCGAGATCGCGCGGATCCACCACCACGTCCACGCCCTCGAGTTCCCCGAGTTCACGCAGCTCCGGCGTGGTGCACGCCGCCTGCACCGGCCCGCGACGCGCGATGAGATGAATCGTCTGCACTTCCGAGGCGGCGAGCGCCTGCAGCGCATGATCGGCGAGGTCGGTGCCCGCCAGCACGGCGGTGGGCTTGGCCAGAATGCGCGACACGTCCATGGCCACATTGCCGATGCCGATCACGGCGGCGGCACGCTGCGTGAGGTCGAACGCGCGGGTCGCGTAGTCCGGATGCCCGTTGTACCACGCCACGAACTCGGTGGCCGCATGGCTGCCGGCCAGCTGCTCGCCGGGGATGCCGAGGTGGCGATCGGTCTCCGCGCCGTAGCACAAAATCAGCACGTGATAGCGGGCGCGTAGCTCCTCCACTGTCACGTCGGTCCCCACGTTCACGTGCCCGAGATAGCGGAAGCCGGGCTGCGTGGCGATGCGGTCGAAGATGCGGGTGACCGATTTGATCTTCGGGTGGTCGGGGGCGACGCCGCCACGCACCAGGCCAAACGGCGTGGGCAGGCGATCGATGAGATCGATGGCGATGCCGGGCATGCCCTTCTGCAGCGCCTCGGCAGCGTAGAACCCGGCCGGGCCCGATCCCACGATCGCGACCCGCAACGACGACGATTGAGTGCTCATGCGGGAGAAGATAATCCCGGCCGGGAGTCCCTCCCGCGCACCGGCCGGCGCCCGCTTGCCGGCCGGGCTGGCAGCCGCAAGCTTCCGTCATGCCCATCGTCTTCCCCTTCGACCCGAACATCGCCCGCGC
>NZ_JBIJAW010000382.1:0-3033 GCF_044345575.1 Gemmatimonas sp. | reverse complement strand
CCGACAAGCACCCGGGCTTCAACGGCTTCCGCGTGTGGCGCACCAAGTACGCCGACATCGGGGTGCTCATCTGCTGGGATCAGTGGTATCCCGAAGGCGCGCGCATCACCGCACTGCTCGGCGCGCAGATCCTGTTCTATCCCACCGCCATCGGCTGGCATCCGGCCGAGAAGGCCACGTTCGGTGACGCGCAGGTGGATGCGTGGCGCACAGCCCAGCGCGCGCATGCCATCGCCAACGGCGTCTTCGTCGCGTCGCCCAATCGCGTGGGACACGAGCCCGAGCCCGGCACCGACGGTCTCGAGTTTTTCGGACAGTCATTCATTTGCGACCCATTCGGCCGGTATCTCGCACAGGCGGGCACCGAACCGGCGATCCTGACGGCCACGTGCGATCTGGGCCTCATCGAAGAGACGCGTCGCAACTGGCCGTTCCTGCGCGATCGTCGCATCGACGCGTACGGCCCGATCCTCAATCGCTGGTTGGGCAAGTAAGTGAGCAACGCCCTGCGCATGCCGGCCGAGTGGGAGCGCCACGACGCCACCTGGATCGGCTGGCCGCATCACGAGCCCGATTGGCCCGGCAAGTTGGCGCCCATTCCGTGGGTGTACACCGAGATCGTTCGCGCACTCGGCCAGTTCGAGCGCGTGGAGATTCTCTGCCACAACGACCAGGTCGCCGAGGAAGCGCGCGCGTGCCTCACGTTGCACGGCGTGGAGGAGAGCCAGTACCGGCTGCATCTGCAGCCCACCGATCGTGTGTGGCTGCGTGACTCCGGCGCCACGGGCGTGCACCGCGCCGACGGCAGCACGGCGCTCGTGCGCTGGGGGTTCAACGCGTGGGCCAAGTACGACAACTTCGCCCTCGACAATGAAGTGCCGGCGCGCATGGCGGAGATCAGCGGCCTGCCGGTGATCAATGCCGTGCGTCACGACAACGGACAGCCCCTCATTCTCGAGGGCGGTGGTATCGAAACTGATGGCGCGGGCACGCTGCTCGTGACCGAAGAGTGGCTGCTGAGCGACGTGCAGGTGCGCAACCCGGGCTACGGCCGTGAGGACTACGAGCGCGCCTTCCGCGAGTACCTCGGCATCACCAACACCATCTGGCTCGGCGAAGGGTGCGTGGGCGACGACACGCATGGGCACATCGACGACATCGCGCGCTTCGTGGCGCCGGGTGTGGTAGTGCTCGCGCACGAAGAAGATGCGCACGACGAGAATCACGTGCGTTCGCTCGACAATCTGCATCGCCTGCGTGCGGCGCACGATGCGCGCGGCAAGTCACTGGACGTGGTCACGCTGCCCTTCCCGCGCGCGGTGATCATGGACGGCATGCGTCTCCCCGCCAGCTACGCGAACTTCTACGTGGGTAACGGTGTGTGCATCGTGCCCACGTTCAACGACAAGAACGATCGCGTGGCGCTCAACATCCTCGCCGATCTCATGCCGCAGCACGAGATCGTGGGCATCCACGCGGTGGACCTCGTGTGGGGCCTCGGGACGCTGCACTGCCTGTCGCAACAGCAGCCCGCCGCGCGGAGCCAGTCGTCATGACTGACGAGCAGCGCGACCAAGTGCCCGATGATCGTGACGCCACCAACGGCCAGCCGGATGCCACGCCGCCGGAGTTGCCGCGATGGGCCCGTCAGGCCGCCCCGGGCGACGAGTTCAGCGACGAACGCATGCAGGCGTACTTCGGCCCCAAGTGGGAGAAGAGCTATCGCCGGAAGCTCGCGCCGTTCTTCGAGGATCCGAGCTTCGTGCCCACGTGGAACTGGCCGGCCGCCATCGCCTTTCCGCCGGCGTGGTTCCTGTACCGCAAGCTCTATGTGCCCTTCACGGTGTTCTTCCTCGTGCCGGGCTTCGTGTTCCGCTGGCTGACCGGCTCCGACACGCCGCAGACGGTGGCCGAATTGAGCAAGCCGGAAAACGAGTGGCTGCAGCTCATGAGCATCGCGGTGTTCGTCTCGTCAAGCCTGGCAGCCGGGGGGACGGCCAACTGGTTTCTCTTCCGCCGGGCGCGCGCGGCCAGCCGCCTCGTGAGCATGCAGGGGGTGTCGGCGCGTGAAGGGCTCGAGCTCATGCGGCGAATGGGTGGGGTGAACCGTACGGCCACTTCCCTGTTCGTAGTGCTGATGCTGGTCATCACGCTCATGCAGTTCGGGGGATGACCGCGGCAGTTCTCGTGTCATGCCGCCGCGCCGGTCCCATGCGGAGCGTGGGACCAAGTGACGAAAGGCGGCGATCGATTGTTGTACTCCGATGACTGACGCGGAGTTGGTCGTCCGGACCCGTGCCGGAGACCCGGATGCGTTCGGGACCCTCGTGGCGCGTCATTACGACGCGTGCTGGCGGTTCGCGTACCACATGCTGGGGGAGCGGGCCGATGCGGAGGACGTGGTTCAGGACAGTTTTCTGCGCGCGTACCTGGCCATCGGCCGGTACGACGAGCGTGATCAGTTCCGCGGTTGGCTCTTTCGCATCCTGACCAACCAGTGCCGCAATTTCCTCACGTCGCGCGGTCGTCGGACGAAGCGCTTTGTCCAGGACGAGATCGCCATCGAGTCGGCGGCGGCGCCGCCGGCGGCGCACGCGTCGGGCATGGAAGACGCGGCGGTGGTGCGAGCCCTCGCGCAGCTCGATCCGCTGCAGCGCGAGGCCTTGCTGCTCAAGTACGCGGAAGAGCTCGAGTACTCGGAGATGTCAGCGATGACCGGGGCCGGCGAGTCGGCGCTCAAGATGCGAGTCAAGCGCGGCAGCGAACGGTTGCGGGCCTTGCTGGCCGACGCGAAGGATCGCGGGGTATGATGGGGCGCCATGGCTGCTGACGACCTGACGTTCCCTCGGCCGGATGATCTGGACGATGTGCACGCGACGTTCATCGCGTCGCAGTTGCGCGCGTCCTACGATGCCACCCCCGCCCACGATGCGACGCACGTCGCCCGCGTGTCGCGGGCGGTGCTGGCCGCGGCCATGCACGCGCCGTCCGGCGATCTCGCGGCGACGCCGCGTTCGCGCGGCGTGCGGCCTC
>NZ_JBIJAW010000101.1:0-10142 GCF_044345575.1 Gemmatimonas sp. | reverse complement strand
CCGGTCGGATCGTATCAAGAATCTTGTACTGAGGCATCTCCGCGTCCCCGAAAGTGTCGAGTGAAAATGCCCGTGTAATCGAGCACGATTCCTACCTGATACTCCAGACGTCTTCCCGTCCTCATCGCCGACTCATGCCACACACCGTCGTCGCCCAGCGACCCATACCGGGGCCTGCATCGCGGGTCGTCGCAGAGATTGACGGCGGCCCCGTGTGGTTCGAGGCCAACCTCCCACTGGTACTGAGCTCCGAAGCGATCGTTTCCGCGTTCCTGCTCGTCTGCGCCCACCATGGTCGCGCCTTGGCGCTGGACGCCCCGCTGACCGCACGATTCCGGGACCATCTCACACCACTGCAACAGGTGGTACGTGAGTTCTGGGGGTATCCGGACGTCTCGCTGTCGGAGCCGACGGGTGAGGGTCAGCGACTGACGGGGCAGTTGGCGCCGGCGTTCAAAGGCGCGGCCCTCATGTTCTCCGGTGGCGTCGATTCCTTCTATTCGCTTCTCCGCGGGCCTCTCGCGCCGGATGCACTGGTGCTCGTCGAAGGGTTCGATATTTCGCTGTCTCAGCCGAACCGGACAAACGTCGCTTGGGCGAGCCTGCAAGCGGTGGCCAATCACTTCGGCCTGACGGCCCTGAAGGTCGCGACCAATCTCCGGGAACACACACTGTTTCGTTCGGTCGACTGGGGAGTGACGCACGGCGGAGCGCTGGCGGCGGTGGGCCATCTTCTCGCGTCCCGATATAGTCACATCCTCATTTCGTCGTCCGACCCGTATGTGGATCCGACGAAACCGTGGGGGTCACATTTCCGGCTCGACCCGCACTGGTCATCCGGTACGACGAGCCTGATGAACGTTGGGGGCACGCACTTCAGGGCTGAAAAGCTCCTTGAAATTGCGGACGAGCCGATTGTTCACGAGAATTTGCGAGTCTGCTGGGAAGGCGAGACGACGCAGTTGAACTGTGGTGTTTGCGAAAAGTGCATTCGTACGCAGTTGGTGCTGCACTTTGCCGGAAAGCGCGAACGGTTCACGACATTCGCGACCACGGAATTGCAGCTTCTGGAAGCCGTGCGGGCACTCCCATATGTCGCGAACAAAAACTCGGTCAACAGGGTGTATCGTGGTTTCGCGGAGGCCAACCGCGCGACCGCGCTGGGGCGTGAGGTGGCGCTACTCATCGATCGGTCGAATCGCTTCTACCGCAAGCAGGCATTGAAGAAGAGTGCGGTCGGCCGGATCATCTCGAAACTCCGTTACTGACGCGCCTCGCCCGCCCTTTTGGCGCGCGCGCAGACGGCTTCGAGCGTTTCCTCCTCGCGCGGAACGAATGCGTATGGCGAATTGCTGGTCCAGTCGCGGTGGAATCGGGCAAGCTTCCCGTAGTTGTTGTCGAGCAGCACGTTCGGCATCCCCATGAGTGTCGCGAGGATGTGCCCGTGCAGTCGGTCCGTCACCAGTACTTCACCGCGCGCCAGCGTTTGCTTGCCGAACGCGTACCGCGCCCGCGGCAGGATCGAATAAATGAGCCCAAGGAAGGGAGCCACGAGCGGAAACATTCGACGAGACTCCGCCACGAACGTCAGATCGCAGAGATAGGAATGCACCCTAGGGTGCGGTACCCGAATCCAGTCGACCGCGCTGCCGTGGTGTCCTGCGAGCAGGGAATCGAAACGCGACGTCGTTTCCTCATCGGTTCGAAGCAGAACCACCTGCGGCTGGACCGCCTCGGGCGCCGGTATGGGCCCCAGGCAGAAGGCGGCGTCCGGACACAGTAGCGCCTGCACGCCGAAGCTGGTCGCCAATGTCGCACTTTCCTGATCGCGTACCAACAGAGTCGCCGCGCTGTGTCGTCGCACCGTTTCGAAAAACCCTGCGGCCTCGAAGTCGGAACGGAAGTGAATACTCTGGGGCAGTTGGACGAACGGGCGCTGCGACGATTCCCGAAGGACTCGGGAGCGAAAGTCCTGAATGCGCGGATACTGATCACCCAGATTCCCTCCACCACTGAAGAGAATTGGAGCATGCTGCGGGAGTCGACGGTTCAACTCTCGCCAGGAAAACGATTCCGCGGTGGCGATGTACCGGATGCGGACGCCGAGTGTCCGGAGCGCGGCCAGCTGCCCGAGCCAGATCAGGCTGTCGCCGACATTCGCATAGTTCGGGAAATCGAGAAGCGCCACATCGCGAGCCCCGTCCAGCGCCGACCGAAGGACCGATCGGTATTGCTCGGCCAACGCGCCGATACTCTCGAGATTGCGGCTGTCGTGATGGCGCGGCATGGCAGGGCACAGGCAGGAGAGGCAACGGCTTCCGCGTATTCGGCAATTGGAAAATACCTCTTATTCACGACTTGGTAATGGCTCGGTCCATCGAATACGAAAGGCGAGTGACGACGTGTATCAACGCCTGACCACCTGCTCCACCCAGTCGATGGTGCGTTGCCATTGGGTAACCGCGTCGAATCGCTTCTGGAGCCTGCTTCGTGTCGTCTCTTGGACTCCCGCTCGCGTGTCGGCGTCCCAGGACAGGTGCGCGCGCAGGCGGTTGGCCCACGACTCCACGCTCCAATCGTCGACGATCAAGTCGAGGCCGAGGTGATCGAGGACTTCGGACATTCCGCCAGCGTTCGCTGCAAGCGGAATGCATCCGCAAGCGCCCGCTTCAATCAACACCAGCCCAAGGCCCTCATCCTCAGACGGCAGGCAGAAAAGGTCGAAGCCGCAGTACGCGATGCGCGGATCCTCGATCCATCCCACGAAACGGGTATGCTCTTCGATGTTCAGGTCCTTGGCGAGCCGTCTCAATCCCTCGAGCTCGGGACCTGATCCAACGATCACGCAATACAGCGAGCCCCCGGTACTTTCTTGCCTCAATTTCGCGAACGCGTGCAGCAGCAGATCGGTCCGTTTGTGGCGAACGAGTCTCCCGAGAGTGCCCACGACCCGCGCATCCGCCGGCACACCCCAACCCTGCCTTGCCGCGAGTCGCAGCGCCGGGTCGAAGGCATAGCGTGCGAAGTCGATACCCGGGTAAATGCAGTCGGCGTGAGATGAGGGAAGACCATGTTCGCTGACCAGCAGATCCCGCACGTGATGACTCACGCAGAGCACGCGGCTGGCTCTTCTCCAATGACGCTGCCGGGCTACTCGTTGGCGATAGTTGGGCCACCCCCCGCGGAGCAGCCGCACGGCACGTCGTATCCTCCCGGCGGGTGCAGCCGGTGCAGGGTGACCCTCCCAAATGATGTAGGCACACCCCCTTGACGCGATCACGGCATCGAGTGATGGATTGCGCCGATCGAACCACCCTTTCGCGAGTACCACGACATCCGGGGCAATCCGGTCGAGCAGCGACTCCCATTCGGATCGCGGCACCGTCTCCAGCGCACTCGCCTCAACGTGGTGTGTGCGAAGCTCGCGGTGCTCCGGATTGTCCAAAGGCAGGGGCGCGCCGGCAAGCACGACATGTGCCCGATGCCCCGCATGACCCAAGGCCAGCGCGAAGTCGTAGCAATAGCTTTCAACGCCACCGAACTGCCCGGTTCGCGTGTCGAGCAGCAAGACCACCGTGAGCGGCCTGTCCCCGCGCATCATTTCAGTGGGCGCCCTGTCCGTGCCTGATAGTCCGTGCGCTGGCTGTCATCCACCTGACCAACACCAAAGTACCTCGCCTCCGGCCGCCAGAAGTACCAGCCGCTCACACTTGCCGCCGGATACATCGCGAAGCTCTCCGTCAGCGAAATGCCAGCGCGTTCCGGCACCTGGAGCAGAGAGAACAGCGTCCCCTTTTCCGCATGGTCGGGGCAGGCGGGATACCCCGGCGCCGGGCGGATCCCCTGGTACCGCTCCTTGATCAGCCCCTCGTTGTCCAGCGACTCGTTGGTTGCATATGCCCAGAACTCGGTGCGCACCCGCTGGTGCAGCCGCTCAGCGAAGGCTTCCGCCAGGCGGTCGGCCAGAGCCTGTACCATGATGGCGCTGTAGTCGTCGTGCGCGGCGCGGTATTCCGCGGCAAGTGCTTCCACGCCGTGACCGGTGGTCACAGCAAACGCGCCCACGTAGTCGGTCACGCCGCTGTCCACCGGGGCCACGAAGTCGGCCAGGCAGCTGTTGGGACGCCCGTCGCCCTTCTTGTCGAGTTGCTGCCGCAGCATGTGCAGCGTGGTCAGCCGCTCGGTCTTGGTGTCGTTGGTGTAGAGCACGATGTCGTCGCCCTCGGCAACGGCGGGCCAGAAGCCGAACGCCGCCCGTGCCTCGATGCGGCCGTCGGTCACCATGCGGTGCAGCATGGCCTTGGCGTCGGCGAGCAGCGTGCGCGCCTGCGCGCCCACCACCGCGTCGTCGAGAATCGCCGGGTAATACCCCGCCAGCTCCCACGTCTGGAAGAAGGGCGTCCAGTCGATGAACGGCACCAGATCTTCCAGCGGATAGGGCGCCAGCGTGCGCGCACCGGTAAACGTGGGCACGGGCACCGGTACAGACAGGTCGATGCGCGCCTTGTTGGCCCGCGCCGCTTCGATGGAGATGAGACGCTCGTTGCCACCGCGGGCGGCGCGTGCCTCGCGGATGTTCGCGTACTCCGCTCGCACCCCGGCTACATACTCGTCGCGACGCTCGTCGCTGAGCAGGTTGCTGGTCACGCCCACGGCGCGCGATGCATCGAGCACGTGCACCACCGGCCCGCTGTACACCGGCTCGATCTTGAGCGCCGTGTGCGCCTTGCTGGTGGTGGCGCCGCCGATGAGCAGCGGAATGGTGAACCCCTGCCGCTCCATTTCGCTGGCCAGGAAGCTCATCTCCTCGAGGCTGGGCGTGATGAGGCCACTCAGGCCGATCACGTCGGCGTTCACCTCGCGCGCCTTGTCGAGAATGGCAGCGCAAGGTTGCATCACCCCCATGTCCACGACGTCGTAGCCGTTACACTGCAGCACCACGCCCACGATGTTCTTGCCGATATCGTGCACGTCACCTTTCACGGTGGCCATGAGCACACGGCCATTGGGCTTGGTGTCGGCGGTCTTGAGCTGCTCGATGTACGGGATGAGATGCGCCACGGCCTTCTTCATGACACGCGCGCTCTTCACCACCTGCGGCAGGAACAGCTTACCCGCGCCAAACAGGTCGCCCACCACGTTCATGCCTTGCATGAGTGGCCCTTCGATCACTTCGATGGGGTGGGCGACGGTCTGGCGTGCCTCTTCGGTATCGGCCACTACGAAGGCGTCGATGCCATGCACGAGGGCATGGGTGAGGCGTTCCTCCACCGGCAGGGAGCGCCACGCAGCGTCTTCCACCGCTTCCTTCTTTGCCGAGCCCTTCACCTGCTCGGCGACCTCCATGATGCGCTCGGTAGCATCGGGGCGGCGGTTGAGCACGAGATCTTCCACGCGCTCACGCAGGTCGGCCGGAATGTCCTCGTACGGCACGAGCGCACCGGCGTTCACGATGCCCATGTCCATGCCGGCCTTCACGCCGTGGTACAGGAACACCGCGTGAATGGCCTCGCGCAGCGGATTGTTGCCGCGGAAGGAGAAACTCACGTTGCTCACGCCGCCGCTGATTTTGGCGTGCGGAAGCGTGGCCTTGATCTGCTTCGTGGCCTCGAAGTAACTCACCGCGTAGCCCGCGTGCTCCTCGATGCCGGTGCCGATGGCAAAGATGTTGGGGTCGAAGATGATGTCCTGCGGCGGAAAGCCCACGGTCTCCGTAAGGAGTCTGTAGGCGCGCGTGCAGATCTCGACCTTGCGTTCGGTAGAATCGGCCTGACCCTGCTCGTCGAAGGCCATTACGATCACCGCGGCGCCGTAGCGGCGCACGAGACGCGCCTGGCGCAGGAACTCCGCTTCGCCCTCCTTAAGCGAAATGGAGTTCACGATGCCCTTGCCCTGCAGACACTTGAGCCCTGCCTCGAGCACGCTCCACTTGCTCGAGTCCACCATGATGGGCACACGCGAGATGTCGGGCTCGCTCGCTACCAGATTGAGGAAGGTGGTCATCGCCTTTTCGGCGTCGAGCAGCCCCTCGTCCATGTTGATGTCGATGAGCTGCGCGCCGTTCTCCACCTGCTGGCGCGCCACGGCCAGCGCCTCGGTGTAGTTGCCGTCGAGAATGAGCTTGGCGAAGCGGGCCGACCCGGTCACGTTGGTGCGCTCACCCACGTTCACGAAGTTCGTGGTGGGGCCCACGTTGAAGGGCTCGAGGCCGCTGAGACGCAGGAGCGGGTCCGGCTGCGGAATGGCGCGGGGCGCCACGCCCTGCACGGCCTGCGCGATGGCGGCGATGTGCTCTGGGGTGGTGCCGCAGCAGCCGCCCACGATGTTCAGGATGCCGCTGCGCGCCCATTCGGCGATGTGCTCGGCCATCATCGCCGGCGTTTCGTCGTACCCCCCGAAGGCGTTGGGGAGGCCGGCGTTGGGGTGGGCCGAGATGTGGCAGTCGGCGATGCGGCTGAGCTCCTGCACGTAGCCACGCAGCTGCGCCGCGCCGAGGGCGCAGTTGAGGCCGATGGAGAGCGGACGGATGTGGGCCATGGAAGCCCAGAACGCCTCGGCCGTCTGCCCGGAGAGGGTACGGCCGGAGGCGTCGGTGATAGTGCCGGAGATCATCACCGGCAGGGTGGTGCCCGTCTGCTCGAAATACGTTTCGATCGCGAACAGCGCCGCCTTGGCGTTGAGCGTATCGAAGATCGTTTCGACCATGAGGATATCCGCCCCGCCGTCGACGAGGCCGCGGGTGGCCTCGAGGTAGGCGGCCACCAGCTGGTCGAAGGTCACATTGCGGGCGCCCGGGTTCTCCACCTCGGGGGAGATGCTCGCGGTCCGATTCGTGGGACCAAGCACGCCGGCCACCCAGCGGGGGCGGGACGGGTCCTGTGCCTCGAATTCGTCGCACACCCGGCGGGCGAGAGCGGCCCCCGCCACGTTGAGCTCGTAGCTCAGCGCCTCCATGCCGTAGTCGGCCATGGAAATGGCGTTGGCATTGAAGGTGTTGGTCTCGAGGATGTCGGCCCCGGCGGCGAGGTACTCGCGGTGCACGCCGGCCACGATCTCGGGCTGCGTGAGCACCAGGAGGTCGTTGTTCCCCTTGAGGTCGCTGGGCCAGGCGGCGAAGCGGTCGGTGTTCCCGATGCCCCGGTAGTCGTCTTCAGTGAACCGGTGGCGCTGGAGCATGGTGCCCATGGCGCCGTCGAGGACGAGGATGCGGGAGGCGAGTGCCGAGGCGACATCGCGACGGGGTGCGGGAACAGCGGACAAATTCGACATATCTTGTAAGGTATATATGACCACTATTTCGACGCACCCGAGTCAGCCCGCCGATCTTGGCGTTTCCCCCCGTGCGGCCCAGCTCGCCCGACTGCTCGACCCGGCCGAGGTCGTGATGTTCGACGGGGCGATGGGCACGATGCTGTATGCCAAGGGCGTGTTCATCAACCAGTGCTACGACGAACTGGTGCTGCGGTCGCCAGACTTGGTGCGTGAGGTGCACGCGGCGTACGTGAAGGCCGGCGCCGAGGTGGTGGAGACCAATACCTTCGGTGCCAACCGCGCCAAGCTCACCCAGTATGGGCTCGACGGGCAGGTGTCGCTCATCAACCGCCGCGCGGCCGAGGTGGCGCGCGAGGCAGCCGGAGAGCAGCGTTTGGTCGCTGGTGCAGTTGGGCCGCTGGGTATTCGTCTCGAACCCTACGGCCCCACGAGCCGCGACGAAGCGCGGGCCATGTTCCGTGAGCAGATGGAAGCACTGGCGGAAGGTGGTGCGGATTGCTTCGTGTTGGAGACCTTTGTCGACCTCGAGGAGTTGGAACAGGCGGTACTGGCGGCGCGCGAGGTGAATCCCGCGATGCCCGTGATTGCGCAGGCGACGGTGGGCCCCGAGCTACGCACCGCGTACGGCGCCTCCCCCGAGGATATCGCGCGTGTGCTGGACAAGTGGGGCGTGGATGTGATCGGCCTCAACTGCTCGGTGGGGCCGCAGACCATTCTCGAGGCCATCGAGCGCATGGCGGCGGTCACTTCGCGAAAGCTGAGCGCGCAGCCCAACGCCGGCATGCCGCGCGACGTCGGTGGACGCACGATGTACATGGCCAGCCCGGAGTACATGGCGACCTACGCCCGACACCTCGTGCAGGCCGGGGCGAAGGTGGTGGGAGGGTGCTGCGGCACCACCCCCGAGCACACCAAGGCGATGGTGGAGGGCGTGCGTCCGCTCGCACCGCGTACGCGTGTGGTGGTTGGCGACACGCGCGAGCGCGTGAGCGATGAGGAGGGCAAGGCGCGCACGCCGGTGCCGCTGGCCGAGCGCTCGAAGTTGGGTGCCAAGCTGGCCGCGGGGGCGTTCGTTACCAGTGTGGAGATCGTGCCGCCGCGCGGCATCGATACCGCGAAGCTGGAGCAAGATGCCGCGGCGCTCGCGAAGGCCGGCGTGGATGCCATCAACGTGCCCGATGGCCCGCGTGCCCAGAGCCGCATGGGAGCCATTGCCACGAGCCTCATCATCGAGCGCCATGGCATCGAGGCGGTCACCCATTATGCGTGCCGTGATCGCAACCTGTTGGGGATGCTGAGCGATCTGCTGGGTGCCTCCGCGCTCGGGCTGCGCAACATGCTGCTCATTACGGGCGACCCCCCGAAGATGGGCCCCTATCCCGATGCGACGGCGGTGTTCGACATCGATGCCATCGGGCTCACCAACCTCGTGAGCAAGCTCAATCGCGGGCTCGACCCGGGGAACAACCCCATTGGTGAACCCACCCGGTTCGTCGTGGGCGTGGGGGTGAACCCCGTCGCCATCGACCCGGCGCACGAACTCAAGCGGTTCCACTGGAAGGTGGAGGCGGGGGCGGAGTACGCCATTACGCAGCCGGTGTTCGACCCGGCGCAGCTGGAATCCTTCCTGGAGAGCATCCACGATGTGCGCATTCCCGTCATCGCCGGGATCTGGCCGTTGGTGAGCGCGCGCAATGCGGAGTTCCTGGCCAATGAGGTGCCGGGGGTCGTCATGCCGCCGGCCGTTCTCGAGCGGATGCGTAAGGCGAACGAGAAGAGCAAGGAGCACGCGGTGGCGGAGGGTATCGCCATTGCTCGTGAAGCGCTGGAACGGGTCCGCGGCGCTGTCCAGGGGGTGCAGGTAAGTGCGCCGTTCGGAAAGATCGAGCTTGCGCTCGAGGTGTTTCAAAGCTGATGGCTTTGCCGCACTCGTCTCGGCCGGACGCTGACGCCACGCCGTCGATCTCCGTAATCGCGTGCACGCGTAATCGCGCCGAACGCCTCGGTGATTTCTTTGCTGCGTTGCAGACCTTGAAGGTGTCGGAACCATGGCAGCTCGTGCTCGTCGACAGTGCGTCGACCGATTCAACCCACGAGCAGCTGCGTCGCTTCGCGGATTCGTTTGGTCCGCATTGCTCGGTGCAGCGTGCGACGCGCAAGGGATTGGGGCATGCACGGAATGTTGGGCTCCGGGCTGCCACTGCTCCTGTTGTGGCGTTCTTCGACGATGACTGCTACGCCGCCCCCGACTATCTGGCACAAGTTCTCACGTGCTTTCGCGAGCAGCCGTCGCTCGGTTATCTCGGTGGTCGCATTGAGCTCTTCGATCCAAACGATTTGCCGGTAACGATCAAGACGTCACTGCAGCGTCAGGATTTTCCGGCGCGAGCGCTCCTTCGTGCCGGCGAAATTCACGGGGCGAACATGGCATTCCGTCGGGACTTCCTGCAGGCGATCGGAGGTTTCGACGAGGACCTTGGAGCGGGTACGCCGTTTCCATGTGAAGACATCGATGCCTTGGCCCGGCTGTCGCTTGCCGGCGTGGCTGGCGCGTACGATCCACGCCCGCTGGTGTATCACCATCACGGTCGCAAGAGTACGAACGATTTCGAGACCTTGATGCGGGGCTACGATGCCGGGCGCGGCGCATTCTTCGCCAAGATGCTGGTGTCCGGGCATTCGATTTATTTGAGGCCGTGGCTTTCGCGCATACGTCATCAACCACTTGCCACCACCGGACGCGAATTGGCGAGCGCGTGTCGTTGGGCTGTGTATGTGCTCGGCCGAATGTTTTCGGGTCGGCAAGCATCATAGGCGCCGGACATTACGCATCGAACGCACTCGATTAAATTGATAGTGGCGAACTAATG
>NZ_JBIJAW010000381.1:0-3038 GCF_044345575.1 Gemmatimonas sp. | reverse complement strand
CGGTAGAGGGCCTGGGCGAGGTTGCTCAGGACCAGCGCCAGCGGCTCGTGCGCCCCACGCGAATCCGACGGCAGGGCACGGGCAAGACAGTCGGCGGCGGCGGCAAAGGCTTCGCTCGCCTCTGCCCAGTCGCCGTCGGCCGCGAGCGTGAGCCCGCGTTCGTTGTCGTGCAGCCACGCGTCACGCCCCGAGGGCGCCGCCGTGTTGTCGGATGAAAAAATGGCCATGCTTTGGTTGACGCCTCGTGCTGTCCTACGTCACCACCCGAAGCGCGGCCGTGCCCAGGGTGTGACGGTTGTGCAGGGTGCGTCACGGATGTGGGCCGGACGCGGTGACGGGAGCTCCCCACCAACGCCCACGCCCGGTGGAAACCGGGACGCGGGTGCCACCGCGAAATATGGCACGGTCTCGCGTTGACGACACGACATTCGATCGTAGCTTCTCCCCTATGGAGCTCCTGTCACGAGGATCGGCGGCCGGCCGGGTCGCGGAGGCTCACGGGTATCGGGCAGCGCACGCAGCGCTACCTCTCGTCGCGCTTCTGCTCGTGGCGTGCGGCGGCAATGACGGTGTCACCATTCGTGGCGACGTCGCCGGGCTCGATACGTTGGCGCTCCGTGGTGACTCGCTCATCGCCGAGGCCAATCGGGCGCCCATGGTGCTCGACTCGCTGCGGGCGGCCTCGCTGGAGGAGATCAAGCGACAGATGGCGGAGTCGCTGGCCATGTTCGATCCCACGGCGCGCCGACCGTCAACGGGGAGCAGCGACGGCCCCCTCGGTGGAACCGGCGGCCCGGCCGGAAGCTCCGCCGCGGCGGCAGCGACCAACGCCAACCCCGGGACCTCCGCGGGCGGCATCATGTCTCGTCGCGCGCAGGCCCGCGGCGATTCCATGGCGAAGGCGTTTGCGGCCCGCCTCACCGGATCCGGTGCCGCCGCGCGGGCCCGCAGCGACAGCGTGCGTGGGGTCCTCATATGGCAGGGCACCGAGCCGGCCCGCATTGTCGTGCTGCGGTCGGCCGACGGGACGCTCACGCTCAGTGGCATGGCCACCACGGGACTCGGCCGTCTGGTGGGCAGCGAGGTGGTGGTGCGCGGCGTGCGCGTGAGCCCGCGCGATGTGGTCGTCGCCGAGTACTTCGTGCGCGCCGCCGACGGCGTTCCGGCCTACGACGGCGTGATTCTCGAAGACGGGTCGCTGCGCCTGTCCGACGGGAGCGGCGTGAAGCGGGTGCCGATCCCTATCGGTATGCAGGGCATGACCGGCGCCCGCGTGTGGGTGGCGCCGAAAGACGGCAAACCCCAGGCGTACGGCCTCATTCAGGCGCGCTGAATCGCCGCGTGTGAACCGGTGGTCATCCCGGCTCGCGGATGGCGATCATCGGTGTTTCGCGGTACACGTCGCGTGACGTGAGCAGGCCGATCGTCATGGTGAGCAGTAGCATGCCCCCGGCAATCGCCAGCGTGGGCAGTACCGCCGGATCGAAGGGATCTTCGAACACGAACGTCGTGATCGCCCAGGCCCCGCCGAAGCTGAGCACCATGCCGGTGAGCGCGCCCAGCGCCCCGAGCGCGCCGTACTCCGCGAGTAGCACCCGCGCCACCTGCGTACGCGACGCACCGAGGGTGCGGAGCAGCACGCCCTCACGCAGACGTGCGCGACGCGTGGCGGCCACGGCGCTGAACAACACCGGAATACCCATCGCGAGCGAGAACAACCCGAGGAAGCGGATGGCCAGCGTCACCCGGTCGACGATGCTGCCGATCGTCTGCTTGACGAGCGTGAGATCGAGACTCGATACGTTCGGATAGCGGCGCACGATATCGCGCTGAATCTCCGCGAGCGGCGCACCGCTCGGCACGTTGGCCACGATCACGTACTGCTGCGGTGCGCGGCGCAGCGCGGCGGGCTCGAAGACGGCGAAGAAGTTGGCTTCGAACCGGCCGAAGTTCACGTCGCGCGTGCTCGTGAGCACGGTGGTCACCGGTACGCCCTGCACGTTCCACACGATCGTATCGCCAAGGCTCGCGCCCATCTCGCGCGCCACTCCCGTTTCGAGCGACATGAGGAACGGACTCTCCGGTGCCGCCGCCCGTTCTTTCTCACGCGTGGCCGAATCGGGAAACCATGTGCCGGCCGTGAGCTTCTCCGACTCCTGCGTGTTGTAGCGATACGTGCTGCGATACTCACGGCGCAGCGCCCACCCGGCGCGGCGCACCGTGCTGTCGCTCTGCAGCTTGGTCACGCTCACGCCATTGATCGACTCCACACGCATCGTCACGATGGGCGTCTGCTGCACGATGGGATGATTGCGCGCCCGCAGAATGGAGTCGAGCGGCGCGGCCTGATCGTCCTGCACGTCGAACAGCAGCAGGTTGCCAGCCGCCGCATCCGCCGTGGTCTGCACGCGGCTCAGCAGGTTGGCCTGCACGAGATACACGGTGCTGAGCAGGAACGCCCCGAAGCCGAGCGCCAGTGTGACCGCACGTGTCTGGTTGGCGGGGCGGTGCAGGTTGGCGATCCCCTGACGCAGAGGGAACGGCCACGTGGGATGCGTGCTGCGTCGTGCGAGGGCAATCATGGCCGTGGCCGCAAGCCAGAGTACGACCACCACGCCAATGATGCCGCCGGTCATGGCGAGCCCATCGCGCCACGACTCCACACGCGACAGCACGATGGCCACGATGCTGCCAACGAGCAGGGCATCCACCACGAGCCGCGCGATGTCTTTCCACTCGCTCGGCAGTGCGGCGGGATCGGCGTTGCGGCGAATCGCCTGCAACGGCGACACACGACGCAGCGCCAGCAGCGGGCGCAGCGCGAACACGAGCGACACCCACACGCCGGTGGCCAGTCCCAGCAGCAGCGGAATCGGCTCGAGGGCGATGGTGACATCCACCGGCAGGAAGTCGCCCATGACGCGCGGGAGCAGGAACTGCACGGCGATGCCGAGCGCAGCACCGGCGGTGGCGCCCACGAGCCCCATTGTTGCGGCCTGCACCACGTACAGCGCGAGCACCTGGCGGCTGGTGGCGCC
>NZ_JBIJAW010000100.1:0-10182 GCF_044345575.1 Gemmatimonas sp. | reverse complement strand
CTCGAGGCCAGCACCCCCGAGCTCGACGATGTGGTACGCATCAAGGACCGCTACGGGCGCGAAGGCACCAGCGCTCCCTGACGCCTGACATGCAGGGCGCCCCACGCGCAGGGGCCACGAATGCAAAGTCGATACGGCGATACCCTTCCCACGGGGTGTCGCCGTTCTGCATTTTGGGTCGTAACTCCGGCCTCTGCCCACCGTCAGATGCCGACATTTCGCGCAATTGGCCGTTCAATAACTCCCAACATCCGCTGCCATGAAAGTGATCATCCCGCTCGCCGGCAAAGGTACGCGACTACGCCCCCACACCCATGTGGTGCCGAAGCCGATGGTGAAGGTGGCTGGCCGGCCGGTGATGAGCTACGTGATGGACGATGTGCTGCAGCTCGGCAACGTCGAAGAGGTCATCTACATCACGGGGCATCTCAAGGAGAAGGTGGAGGCGTTCGCGCCGAAGGCATTCGCGGTGCCGGCGAAATTCATCGAGCAGGATGTACAGGACGGAACCGCCGGTGCCGTAGCGCGCGCCGGCGATCACATCGATGCGCCGGTGCTCATCATCTTCGTCGACACGATCTTCGACGCGGATTTGAGCGTGGTGAAGGACAGCAGCGACGACGGCATCATCTGGACCAAGGAAGTCGAGGACTATCAGCGCTTCGGCGTGGTGGTTACCGACGACAACGGCCACATGACGCGCATCGTGGAGAAGCCAAAGGAGCCGATCAGCAAGCGCGCGAACATCGGACTCTACTACATCCGCAACTGGCAGCTGCTCAAGGAAGCGATCGCCCACGTGCTCACCACCACACCCAACAAGGGCGAGTGGTATCTGACCGACGCCTTCCAGTACATGATCGACCATGGTGCGAAGATCCGTGTGGTCGACGTGGACGGCTGGTACGACGCGGGACAGTTGGAGACGCTGCTCGACACGAATCGCGTGATGCTGGAGAAGGGGCGGGCGCGCCATCCGGATGCATTGGGCGAGGGCGCGACGATCATCGAGCCCGTGTACGTCGAGGAAGGGTGCATCATCGAACATGCCACCGTTGGGCCGAACGTATCGCTCGGCAAGGGGAGCGTGGTGCGACAGAGCACCGTGCGCGATACGATTGCCGGTGACCACGTGACGATCACCAATGCCACCTTACACGATTGCGTGCTGGGTGATCACGTGTATGTCGAGGGCGTCGCTGGCAGCATCAACATTGGTGACCACTCCGAAATTCGAGGCGAAGGATGACTGATCCGCGTTCGTCACTGTCCCGTCGTGATCTCCTCGCCGGTGCTGCGGCGGCGGCCGCTGCTGCGGTGGCCGGCACGCCGGCGCAGCTCTTCGCCAGCACCAACGACTGGCGCGTCGATCTGGCCGCGCCGGTGTGGGCGGGCAACGACTCGATGCTCGGGGTGCCGTTCGAAAAGCACGCGACCGTGCGCGTCGCCATCGTGGGTACGGGGCTGCGCGGTCGGAGTGTCCTGAACGAACTGCTCGCCATCGAGGGCGTGGAGATCACGGCGGTCGCCGATGTGGTGCCGGAGAAGGCGCAGCGGGCGGTGGCCATGTGCACCAAGGCCGGGCGCAAGGCCCCGGCCGTGTTCACCGACGGCGAACGTGACTACGAACGCCTGGTGCAGCGCAACGACATCGACTTCGTGTATACCGCCACTCCGTGGCCGTTCCACACGCCGGTCATGCTCGCGGCCATGAAGGCGGGGAAGCATTGCGGCAGTGAGGTACCCATTGCCCTCACGCTCGAACAGGCGTGGGCGCTGGTGGAAACGTCGGAGAAGACGCGCCGGCACTGCCTCATGATGGAGAACTGCTGCTACGGCAACAGCGAACTCACAGTGCTCCGCATGGTGCGTGAGGGGGTGTTCGGCACGTTGCTGCACGCCGAGGCGGCGTACAATCACGACCTGCGTGCCATCCTGTTCGAGAATCGCGACGAGGGACTCTGGCGCCGTTTCCCCCACACGCAGCACGACACGAACTTGTATCCCACGCACGGCCTCGGGCCGGTGGCGCAGTATCTCGGCATCCATCGCGGCGACCGCTTCGAGCACATCGTGTCCATGTCGTCACCCGAGGCTGGCCTGACCGAATGGCGTGAGCAGCACGAGCCCAAGGACAGCCCCAAGTGGACGGAAACGTACAAGACGGGCGATGTGAACACGTCGCTCATCAAGACGGCGAAGGGGCGCACGATTCTGCTGCAGCACAACGTCACCAGCCCGCGCCCGTATTCGCGGCTCAATAATCTCCAGGGCTCGAAGGCGGTGTTCAACGACTATCCCCCGCGCCTCTACATCGACGGCACGGCGGGAGGCGAGAAGTGGACGCCGCTCAGCGAGTACAAGAGCAAGTACGAACATCCGTTGTGGACGGCGGTCGGTGAGCTCGCCCGCAAGAACGGCGGGCACGGCGGCATGGACTTCATCATGGCGTATCGCCTGGTGCAGTGCATGCGCGAAGGGCTGGCGCCCGATTTCGATGTGTACGACGCGGCCGCGTGGAGTGTGCCGTATGCGTTGTGCGAGCAGTCGATCCGCAAGGGCAGTGCGCCGGTGAAGTTCCCCGACTTCACGCGCGGGGCGTGGCGCACGAGCACGGCGCCGCAGGGGCCCGCCATTGCGGCCGGCTGAGTTGCCGTCCCGCAACTGGTCTTTCGGTCGCCCATGATTCGCACGGCGGTCATCATGGCCCGAGGGCTGGGCACGCGCATGCGACGCGCTGATGCCACGGCTGCTCTCGAGGCATCGCAGGCCGCCGCGGCGGAAACGGGCGTGAAGGGGATGATCCCCATTCGTCGCCCGTTTCTGGAGTACGTGATCTCGGCACTCGCCGATGCCGGTATCACCGAGGTGGTGCTGGTGATCGGCCCGGAGCATGATGCCATTCGGCAGCACTTCGGGCACGAGGCACCCCCGGTGCGCACCCGTGTGCGGTTCGCTGTGCAGGACGAACCGATCGGGACGGCCAATGCCGTGACGAGCGCGGCGGCGGTCATCGGTGACGAGCCATTCCTCGTGCTCAACGCCGACAACTACTACCCGGTGGAAGCGTTCCGGCGACTCGCCGCAGACGAGACGGCAGGGGTCGTCGCATTCGATCGTGATGCGCTGGTAGACGAGGGCAACATCGACGCCGAACGCGTGCGGTCGTTTGCCGTACTCGACGTGGGCGATGACGGCTTCCTCGCGGGCATCGTCGAAAAACCTGGTGACTCGCTCGACCTCGCGAGTGAGGCCGCGCGCTGGGTCGGCATGAACCTCTGGGCCGTGACGCCGGCTGTGGTGGAGGCGTGTCGCCGCGTCCCGAAGTCGGTGCGCGGGGAATTCGAGCTTCCCGAAGCCGTGGCGTTGGCGGTGCGCGAGGGGGTGCCCGTGCGCGTCGTGCGTCTCGCAGCGCCGGTGCTCGACCTCTCGCGCCGCGGCGATATCGCCGGCGTTGTGGATCGGTTGCGCCATCTCGATCCACGCCCGTGAGCGGCCCGTCTCGTGACTGATTTCTTCGTCCGGCACACCTTCGAAGCGGCTGGCTTTTCGCCTGTCGTGGCCGATGCGTATCGCTCGCTGCTGCGCGAGGCGCACGAGGCCCTCGACGAGGCGGAAGTGCCCTCTACCGAACGCCGGGTGTGGATCGTGCCCGGTCGCATCGAAGTGCTCGGCAAGCACGTGGATTATGCCGGGGGACGTTCGCTGTTGTGCACGGTGGAGCGCGGCATCGTGATCGTCGCCCGCAAACGGGCAGACCGCACCGTCGTGCTACGCGATGCGCGCCGGCGTGAGGCGCTGTCGCTGTCGCTCGATGCGCCGTCCCGCGGGGCGGTCCCGTGGTCGATCTACCCGCGCACCGTGGTGAACCGTCTGCTGCGGAACTTCGGTGAGCAGATGCAGGGGGCCGAAGTCGCGTTGGCCAGCAACCTGCCTCCGGCTGCGGGCGTATCGAGCTCGAGTGCGCTGACCGTGGGGCTCACACTCGCGTTTTCGGCGTTGTTCGATCTGCCGTCGCACCCGCTGTGGGGGCAGGCGCTGCATGATCGCGCCGATCTCGCGGGGTACGTGGGCGCCCTCGAGAACGGCATGGACTACGGGGTGCTCACCGGTCACAAGGGCGTGGGTACGCTCGGCGGGGCGCAGGATCAGACGGCGATTCTCTGCAGTGAGCGCGGGCGTCTGGAAGTGTATTCGTGGGCGCCGGTACGGTTCGAACGCTCCGTCCCGTGGCCGTCGACCCACACCTTCGTGGTGGGCGTGAGTGGCGTGGTGGCCGCCAAGACGGGCGCGGCGAAAGAGCGCTACAATCGCGCCGCACGTACGGCACACCACCTCGTGCAGGCGTGGAATGCGACGGGTGGCGAACAGGTCCGCACGCTGCGTGATGCTTTCCTTGCGGCGGCTGGTGATGCGCCGTTCGGCGAAGTCCCGCCCGCTCTGGTTACCGCGGCGGAAGCGTCGGCCTCGGAGGAGTTCTCGGCCGGACATCTGGTGGGACGACTCGGGCAGTTCTTCGACGAAACGTTCGTGATCGTCCCGCGTGCGGCGGAAGCGCTCGTTGCCAACGATCTCACCGAGTTCGGACGACTGGTGGACAAGTCGCAGGCTGGCGCCGAGCGTGCGCTCGAGAATCAGATCGCCGAGACCGTGCACCTGCAGCGGTACGCGCGCGAACTTGGTGCAACGGCGGCCAGCGCATTCGGTGCGGGATTCGGTGGTGCGGTGTGGGCGATGGTGCCCACGGTCGATGCGGAGCGTTTTGCGAGCCGCTGGCGGGAGAAGTATCTGCGCGTACATCACAGTGCGTCGCACCGCGCGCTGTTCTTTCAGACGACGCCGAGTTCGCCGGCGTTCGAGCTGGTCTGACGTGGGTTTGGGCGACGGGCACTCTTGAACTGCAGACGGCAGACGGCAGGCACTACAGCACGCAGTGGGGGAGGAATTCGGAAGAACCACACGGCAGCGTGCGCTTCGCGCCGCTGCCGATTTCCCTACCGCAAAGGACATCGGGCGCCCCGCGAAGCGGTGGCGCCCGTTTTGTTGTACCGCATTCCTCCGTAACTGCGTGCTGTAGTTCCTGCCGTCTGCCGTCTGCTGTTCGAGACCCACCCCCGCACGCCCCCGCACCCGTACCCTTGCCACCATCCAAGGGTACATTCCAACATGCGTCGCCCCCCGCAGCATGTGGTGGCTCACCACCACCGCGGTACCGGTTTGCGTTTCGCGGCACTTCGGTCGGCCCGCCCCGGTGCCTGGGCCGCCTTTCTGGCGGTGCTTGGGCCGGGTTTGCT
This sequence comes from Gemmatimonas sp., assembly GCF_044345575.1. Taxonomy (GTDB): domain Bacteria; phylum Gemmatimonadota; class Gemmatimonadetes; order Gemmatimonadales; family Gemmatimonadaceae; genus Gemmatimonas. Next base: position 4,888 of record NZ_JBIJAW010000100.1, on the reverse strand, counting down.
CGCCGGACTCTCCGACGATGACCCCGCCGGGATCACCACGTATTCGATCCTCGGCACCGAACACGGCTACCGGCTGCTGTGGATCATTCCGGCGTCCACGATCCTGCTGGTGCAGTTCCACCTGATGGCCGTGCAACTGGGGGCGGTCACCGGTAAGGGGTTCGTGGCGCTCGTGCGGAGTCGCTGGGGACGTGGCTGGGGCTACGCCGCGGTACTGGGACTGCTCTTCGCCAACTTCGGGACGATCTGCGCCGAGTATGCCGGGATTGCGGCTGCCGGATCACTCGTGGGGATTCCCTCCTGGGTGAGCGCGCCGCTCGCCGGTGCGCTCATTGCGCTCATGGTGGTGATGGGCTCGTTCAAACGCGTCGAGCGTGTGCTGCTGATCGTGTCATCGACACTCGCGCTGTACATCATCGACGGTGTGCTTGCCGGGCCCGACTGGTCGGCGGTGGCGACAGGGGCCATCGTACCGCGCATGCCACTGAATACATCGGGATGGGTGGCGCTGTCGGCGGCGCTCGGCACGACGCTCGCGCCGTGGGGACTCGCGTTCATTCAGTCGTATGCGGTGGACAAAAAGATCACCGTGGGCACGTTGAAGTGGGCGCGTGTCGATGTCGTGATCGGCTCGCTGCTTACGGGTGTCGTGGGGTTGGCGATTGCCGTGGCGTGCGCGGCTACGCTGCACAGCACGAACGCACACGTGGAGACCGCCGCCGACGCCGCCATGGCGCTGCGCCCGCTGGCCGGCGCCTTTGCAACGGTGTTGTTCGGTGCCGCCCTGCTTGGCGCGTCGCTGCTGGCCGCCGCCATCGTGCCAATTGCGACGGCATACTCCATTGCCGAAGGGGTGAACGAGCCGGCATCGCTGGGGCTCGATGGGCATCACTTCCAGTGGTTCTACGCCGCGTTCGTCGGCCTCACGGTCGCCGCCGTGAGCGTGGTGGCGCTCCCTGGTCTACCGCTCATTCCGCTCATCTACGCGAGCCAGGTGGTGAACGCCGTGGTGCTTCCCCTGCACCTCGTGGCGCTCGTGATGCTCGCGGCCGATGCCAAGGTGGTGGGGGAGGCCCGTCCGCCGCGGTGGTCCCGCATGGGCGGATGGGTGAGTGTGGGGCTGGTCGTCGCCTGTATCGTGTCGCTCGTGGTGGCTACGCGGTAACAGCGAGATCGAGCACGAGTCGCAGCAGGCGCGTGAGCCCGCGCGCGCCCGTCGTGTCGTCGTACCACTCCTCGCTGGTGTGCGCACCGCCACCGCAGCCGCCCGCGCCAATGGCGATGGCCGGAATGCCTCGTGACAGCGGGATGTTCGCATCGGTGCTCGCCGAGGCCGAGCGCGGGGTGACCCCAACGGCTTCCGTGGCGCGCCGTGCGGCATCCACGAGAGGATGCGCGTCGTCGAGCGAGCCAGCGGGGCGATCGCCGTGTATCGTGACTTCGGCGCGCAGGGTCGGTGGCGTGAGCTGCTGCACGAGCCGCATGAGCTCGCGCCTGACCGCGTCGATACGCGCCGCCGATGTCCCGCGCAGGTCCACGTCGACCCACGCCCGTTGGGGAATGCCGGTGAGTGATTCGCCGCCCTGCATGCGCGTGATGTGGACGACGGCATCGCGACGACGGGCATCACCAAGGCGCGAGACGCGGGCAATGAACTCGCCGAGCACATGAATCGGGTTGGCCGCGTCGGCATGCACCCAACTGTGGCCGCCGTCGCCGTGCACTGTGACACGCAGCCGATGTGAGCCGACGGCGTGATGCACGATACTCTCGTCACCGGGCCCGTCGATGGCCACGGCGGCGTAGGGAACGACGCCACGTTGCTCCGCCGCATCGAACCACGCCCGCGCCCCGCGCAGATTCCCTTCGCCTTCTTCTGACACGGTCGCCACCAGATGCACGGGGCGCCGTAGCTGCGTACGCACGTCGGGCAGGCCGAGCACGCGCGCCAAAAGGAGCATGGCTGCGAGTCCCCGGCTGTTGTCGCCGATGCCCGGCGCACGCAGCCGCGTCGCATGCCGGTGTACGGCCACGACCCCGTCCTGCGGGGGCCCGGCATCGTACACGGTGTCGAGATGCGCGAGGCAGACGAGCGGTGCGTCCTTGCCTTCACCGAAGGACGCACACACGTTCCCCACGGCATCGAGATGGCACGCCCGCGCACCGGCCTGCTGCAGCCCCTGTTGCATGGCGCGTGCCCGGGGACCTTCGTTCCCGGTGGGCGCAGCGACGGCGGCGAGCGACACCTGTTGCTCGAGTGCCCACGTCTGCTGCGTGGACGTCACCGCCGCGTACGTGTTCACCCACGTCGTGGTCCACTTGTTATTCGTCGACGGAGACGATCGGAGGCCGACGCGTGGCCGGAGAACCATCAGCATCCCCTCACGACGAACAGCGCGCATGGCGGCCGCGCGGCAATGTGCTCGCTCTCGCCGCGGTGAGTTTTCTCACCGACGCCTCGAGTGAAATCATCGCGCCGCTCCTGCCGCTGTTTCTCGTGGGCACGCTGGGCGCGTCCGTGCAAATGGTGGGCGTGATCGAAGGCGCCGCCGAAGCCGTGGCCGCGCTGCTCAAGGTTGCGAGTGGATGGTGGTCCGATCGAGTGTCGCGGCGCAAGCCGCTCATCGTGTTGGGCTACGGTCTGGCCAGTCTTGTGCGCCCCATGGTGGCGATCGCCCAAACCGGCGCGCACGTGCTCGCCATTCGACTCACCGATCGGGTGGGGAAGGGTCTCCGCGGTGCGCCACGCGATGCGTTGCTGGCGGCGTCTGTCCCGGTGGAGCAGCGCGGACGGGCCTTCGGATTTCACCGCGCGGCCGACCACGCCGGGGCCGTGGTGGGACCGCTCATCGCGTTGGCATGCCTGCAGTGGCTCGCCATGCCGATGCGTCACGTGTTCTGGGTGGCCGCGGTGCCGGGCGCGCTGGCGGTGCTGGTGGCGCTCGTGGCGGTGAAGGAAGAGCGTCCGGCGGACTTGGCGGCTCCCATTCGCGGGCGTGAGGCGCGCGTGGCGCTCCCCACGCGCTTCTGGGCCGGTATCGCGCCGGTGATGCTCTTCACGCTCGGGAATTCCACCGATGCCTTTCTGCTGCTGCGCGCGTCGCAGCTCGGGGTCCCCACGGCGCTCATCCCGCTGGTGTGGGTGGCATTGCACGTGGTAAAGAGTGCGTCGAGCGCGCCCGGTGGCGCCTTGTCCGACCGGATTGGCCGCCGGCCCCTCATCGTGGCTGGCTGGTTGCTTTACGCGGCGGTGTACGCTGGTTTCGCGCTCGCCGAGGCCCAATGGCACGCGTGGGCGCTGTTCGCCGCATACGGTGCCGTCTTCGGGCTCACGGAGGGTTCCGAGAAGGCGTTGGTCGCCGATCTCGTGGCTCCGGCGCAGCGCGGCACGGCGTTCGGCTGGTATCACGGCCTCGTCGGCGCCGCCGCGCTCCCTGCGAGTGTGCTCTTCGGCTACGTGTGGGACCGTTACTCGGCCGGGACGGCGTTCGCCATGGGGGCCGGGCTCGCGGTGGGCGCGGCGATATGGATGGCGCTGAGCGCCAATCAGCAGCAGCGCGAGCCGGTGGCCTTGTAGCGCGCCGTGAGTCGCTCGCGCTCGAAGGTGCGCGGGTCGAGCGGCGTGCATTCCGGATAATGTTCACGCATGTGCGCGAGATACGTGTCGTAATCGGGCACGCCGATCATGCGCCGAATCACGGCGGCCGCGCGCTTGAGCCGGCTGATCACACCATCCGACGCACGAGCGCGCGACGCCGTGTCGGCGGTACCCGAAGCGGGAACATGAGCGGAGCGCGCCATGGCGTGAGAAAAGTGAGAGGGAGGTGACGGTCGCGTGACGACCGGACGACTAAACATAAGGCGCGGGCCCATACACATGGGCCCGCGCCGTGGGGCCGACGAAATCGCTCTTACGCGCCCGTCAACTGCGTCCGTACGTACGGGGCTTCGCTGGTGGCCGCGGCCTTGCTGCCGCCCGTCACCGCGATCCACTCCTTGATCGACGCGCCCAGAATCACCACCACCGACACCAGGAAGAAGGCGGCGACGCCCGCATCGAGGTTGTCGTTGAAGATCATGCGCTGCGCGGCTTCGATGCTCTTGATGTTCGCCGGCAGCGTGCCGCTGGCGATCTGCTGCTTGATGAGCGCAGCGTGCGAGAGGAAGCCGAGCTTCGGATCACTGGAGAAGATCTTGGTCAGGCCTGCCGTCATCGTCACGATCACCAGCCACGTCATCGGGATGAGCGTCACGAAGGCGTAGCGCGCCTTGCCCATCTTGATGATCACCGTGGTGCCCACGCACAGCGCCACCGTGGCCAGCAACTGGTTGGAGATGCCGAACAGCGGCCACAGGGAGTTGATGCCACCGAGTGGGTCGGTGACGCCCTGGTACAGGAAGTAGCCCCACATGCACACGAACAGCGCGCTGGCGAAGATGCCGGCCGGGTAGCTCGAGACCTTACCCAGCGGCTTCCACACGTTGCCGAGCATATCCTGCAGCATAAACCGGCCCACGCGCGTGCCGGCATCGAGCGTGGTGAGAATGAACAGCGCCTCGAACATGATGGCGAAGTGGTACCAGAGCGCCATCGTGCTCTCGCCGCCCAGCGCCTGCGAGAACAGATGGGCCATGCCCACCGCGAGACTCGGCGCGCCACCGGTACGCGACAGCAGCGAGTTTTCGCCCACGGCCTTGGCGAGCGCGTCCAGCTCCATCGCCGTGATGGGCTTGAACAGCGCCCAGTTGTTGATCACGTCCGCCGCGTTGGCCGCCGTGGCGCCGATCACGCCAGCCGGCGAGTTGATCGCGAAGTACACGCCCGGCGTGAGCACGCAGGCGGCGATGAGCGCCATCGTGGCCACCAGCGATTCCGTGAGCATCGAGC
>NZ_JBIJAW010000380.1:0-3053 GCF_044345575.1 Gemmatimonas sp. | reverse complement strand
TGCCCAATCTCGACCACCACATTCGGGTCGGTGACTCGCTGGCCGGAGGCACGTTCCGTTTCGCCCCGCCCGGCGCTCGCCGACTCACCCGCCTGCGCGAGCGTTATACCCGCGCATCCGGTGTACGCAAGCAGCAACTTGCGGACACCCTCGACCGCGAGGAACGCGCCCGCGCCGTCAGCGAAGTCCGTCGTCGCCATGACGCGCTGCGTGCCGAACGTCGCGGGTTGCTGACCACACTGCGCGCACGCGACCTGTTCGGTGAACGCCGCCGTGTGCAGCGCGCGGAACGCGTGCGACTCGACGCGCTGCGGGGGAACGCCCGGGAACTCCACACGGAAGCGCAGCGACTCGAACGCGGTGGAGCGCTCCCCTTTCGCTTCGGCGCCATGTTCGCCGACGTCGCGGCGCAGGGCGGGTTTACCCTCATCATCGGCAATCCGCCTTGGGTGCGGCCGCACGCACTCCCCGCCCGCGAGCGCGAATGGCTCCGACGTGAGTTCCGGGTGATGCGCAGCGCTGGCTGGCGCGAGGGTGCGACGCGCGCAGGGGCCGGGGCTGGGTTTTCGGCGCAGGCCGATCTGTCCGCCGCGTTCGTTGAACGCAGTGTGCAACTGCTCGCTCCCCACGGTGTCCTCGCACTGCTCGTACCGGCCAAGCTGTGGCGCACCCTCTCGGGGGGCGGCGTACGGCGACTGCTGCTCGAGCACACCGCCCTCCGGGAAGTACACGATTGGAGCGATGCGCCAGCACAGTTCGACGCCGCCACGTATCCGTCGCTGATCGTCGCCACGCGGGCGGACGCCATGGAGGCGTCGCCGGCCAGCCCAGCAACGACCGCACCACGCCGTTCCGCCTCTACATCATCGCAATCCGTGCGCTGCGGCATCACCCGACGCCACACGGTCACCTTCCATCGCGCCGCGCATTCGCTGCCGCTCCAGGGTGATCCCGACGCGCCGTGGATTCTGCTGCCCCCTTCAGCCCACTCGGCATTCGAATCGCTGCGCGCCGCCGGCCTCCCACTCGGCAACACCTCGCTCGGCCGCCCCCTGCTCGGCGTCAAATGCGGCTGCAATGCGGCCTTCCTCGTGCACGCGGAAGAACACGCCGACGATGGTGCCACGGTCACGTCGTTGTCCGGCCCGATCAGACAGGGCGTCATCGAACGCACCCTGCTGCGTCCGGCGATTCGCGGAGACAGTATCGCGGGATCGTTCACCCACGATGCCGGCGGCGGGCGTGTGGGCGACACCACGCCACCGCACGATCTTCGCGTGCTCTGGACACACGGGGCCGATGGCCTGCCGCTGCGTACGCTGCCACCCGCCAGCGCCCGGTGGCTCGCACAGTGGCGCCCGCGCCTCCAGTCGCGTCGCGACAGCAGACATGCACAACCATGGTGGACACTCTTTCGCACCGATGCGGCCCGATCGGAACTGCCGCGCCTGGTATGGGCCGACATTGCTCGACGCATGCGATGCACAGTGCTCCCCGCTGGGGATCCGTCGGTCCCGCTCAACAGCTGCTACGTCATGCGCCTCCCGTCGTTGGACGACGCACACGCGCTGCACGCGCTGCTCTCCTCCACCATCGCCAACGCCTGGCTCGGTGTACTCGCGGAACCCGCACGCGGCGGGTTCCGCCGCTTCCTCGGCTGGACCGTGGCTGCCATGCCCATACCACATGACTGGGCCCGCACGGTACGCCTGCTGCGACCATACGGGGCCGCTCTCGCAAGCGCCTCGCCTGACACGCCGTCGCACGTATCGCTGGCGGCACTCGACGCGGCCGTGCTCCAAGCCTTCCAACTGCCGCCCCTCCTGATTTCCCCGTTGCTCGAGTGGTATCGCCATGACTGATCTTCGACTCACCGCGGGCCATGCCCACCGCCTCCGTGACGTCGGGCGCGTACGCGCGGTAAAGCGTCACCTCGCCACCGTCATGCTTCCGCCACTGCCATCCGTCGAACTCGGCGATGTCCGGCTCATGCCGCATCAGCGTCAGGCGGCCGCGCAACTGCTTCGCGTCCTTCAGCGGCACGGCGGAGCATTGCTCGCCGATGACGTGGGACTCGGCAAAACCTTCACGGCGCTGGCAGTGGCACAGCACTACGCGCACACCCATATCCTGGCGCCCGCGGGTCTGGTGGCCATGTGGGAGGCCGCTGTACTCCGCACGGCCCAACGGGACACACCTATCCACTCGCTCCATCGGGCATCTCGGCAACCGCTGCCACCGTTGGCTCGCTCGTTGGCTGACCTACCGACAACCCGCGGGCGGACGCTCGTCATCATCGACGAGGCCCACGCCCTGCGCAATACCGGCTCGACGCGCTATCGGCACATCGCGATGGCGGTCAGTGGTTGCGACGTGCTGTTGTTGAGTGCCACCCCGCTGCACAACACCCCTCGCGATCTCGCGGCGCTCTTCGCGCTCTTTCGCGGGCCGCACGGTGATTCGGTGCCCGATCACCTGCTCGCCGCTCTCGTTGTACGGCGTCAGCACGATCAGATATCTGAGGCAGATGGCAATGAGCGGCGCCGCGCATCGCCGCCCAGCGTACGTGTACACAAACCCTTCACCGTCCCGCAGCAGCGGGAGACGCTCGATCGACTGCTTGCCCTCCCCGCTCCCCTCCCGGCACGCGACGGGGCGGTAGCCGGAGCGCTCATCAGACTGGGACTCCTGCGCGCCTGGTGTTCGAGCGACGCGGCGCTCACGCAGGCGCTCACGAGGCGGCTGCAGCGCGGCACCGCCCTGCGGGACGCGCTCGAAGCGGGTCGTCATCCGACCAACGCGGAACTTGGCACTTGGCTCATCGGCGACGACCCGGCAGGCGACATGCAGCTGGGATTCGCCGAACTGCTTTCCTCGCATGCGGTAGCCCCCGCCGAACAACACTCGGCGCTCGAACTCCTCGGCAAGCACTGCGACGCGCTGCGTGCGCTCCGCGCGTTTCATCTGGCGCATGCGCGCGCCGACCACGTTCGCGCGAGCTATCTGCGCACCATTCGCGCGCGCCATGCGGGCACGCCGGTAGTGGCCTTCTC
>NZ_JBIJAW010000099.1:0-10196 GCF_044345575.1 Gemmatimonas sp. | reverse complement strand
AGCAGCAGCCACACCGGCAGGACCGAGGCGGCGAACCCGTACACCATGATGGCCAGCGAGAGCGTGGTGCCGTCGAGCGTGAACACCGGGGCCCACGTGGGCGACTCCGATACCCACTTGCCGGCCCACAGCGCCACGCCGAGCAGGACGAGGCCGATCGCCGTGGTTTCGAGGACGGCGCCCGGGCGCACGTAGCGCATGTACAGGCCCATCAGGAGGGCGATGGGAATGGTGAGCCCGATCGTGACCGCACCCCAGGGGCTGTCGCGAAGCGCATTCACCACGATCAGCGCCAGCACGGAGATGAGGATGACCATGATGCCGAGCACGGCGATGAGCGCCGTGGTGCCCGCCACCGTCCCGATCTCCTCCTTGGCCATCTGGCCAAGCGACTTGCCGTCGCGCCGCACGGAAGCGGCGAGAATGACGAAGTCCTGTACGGCGCCGCCCAGCACCACGCCCACCAGAATCCAGAGGATGCCTGGGAGGAAGCCGAACTGGGCCGCCAGCGTGGGGCCTACCAGCGGGCCGGGGCCGGCGATGGCGGCAAAGTGGTGGCCGAAGACCACCCACTTGTTCGTGGGGACGAAATCCCGGCCGTCGTCGAGTCGTTCGGCCGGCGTGGCCCGGGTCTCGTCGAGGGCAAAGATGTCGTGCGAGATGATTCGGCTGTAGAACCGATAGCCGATGAGGTAGGTGCAGACCGCCGCCGTCAGGATCCAGGCAGCACTGATCTGTTCACCGCGATTGATGGCCACGTAGGCCAGGGCGCCCGCGCCAAGTGCGGCAACGGCCAGCCAGGGGAGGACTTTGAGCAGTCGAGACACGCGGGAGGGGGATAGGTGGGAGCCGACGAGCCCATATGAAGCGCTGGGCGGCGGCTTGTCAATGAACGCGCACCCCGCGGGGGGCGTTGTCGGCCCCCCCCAGAGCCACTTGGCCCGCCATTCCTACTCCGTGCGGCGGCCGGAGGCGGCTATTGTTCGCCATGCGCACTCCAGTAACCCTGATTCCCCGCGACGGCATCGGCCCGTCATGCGCCGACGCCGACGCGTCTGCGCATCGGGTGATGGCGACGCGTGGCTGAGTCTCGCATGGTCCAGGAAGGCGTGCGGGTCCTGCATGTGTCGGACATGCACTGCGGGCACCCGTTCGTGCAGGCCCACGTGGACGCTGCTCTGGCGCTCGCCCGGGCACAGCGCTGGAACGCCATCGTGATGAGCGGCGATTTCTCGCAGCGCGCGCGTGTGCACGAGTTCGAACACGCGCGCGAAATGGTCGCGCGATTCCGTGAGGTCGCGCCGGTCATCACGGTACCGGGCAATCACGATACGGCCTGGTGGCATGCGCCGTTCGGCTTCGGCGATTTTCCCCGACTGCACGAGCGTTATCGGCAGTACATCTGCGGTGACACGGAACCCACGGTGCAGGTGAACGGCGTGACCATGGTGGGGCTCAACTCCTCGTGGGGCACCAACCCCGAGTCCCTCACGTGGTATCCGCGCGACTGGCGCGTGAAGGGGGGGCTCACCGACGCGCAACTGCGCGATGCCCATACCCGCCTGGCCGCGGCGCCGGCGCATGATCTGCGGCTGCTGGTCGTGCACCACAACGTGGTGCGCGGCCGTCTGTCGCGCCGCTGGGGGCTCAAGCAGCCGCACCGGGTGCTCGACGCTCTGACCGCCATGCCGGTGGACGTGGTGTGCACCGGGCACGACCACGAGGAGCAGGTGGAGCTCGTGGGGGGGCGCGTGCTGGTGAGCGCCGCCAACACGCTGTCGAGCCGCATGCGCGGCAAGCGACCAAGTGCCCTCAACGTGATTGAGGCTTCCGCCGACCGTGTGACCGTGCAGGCGTGGACCTACGACCGTGGCGCCTTCGTGCCGGGACCCATCAGCCGGTCCGCGGCCCGTGAGCCGTCCGTCGGTCGTCCGTAACGACGGCTCGGCTCACGAATGGCCCCGCGGCGCAGTTGCCGCGGGGGAGAGGGGCCTCCAAGTTTCGGCGTGCCTTTCTTTGACGACCTGCAACTCGGATTCTTCAGCGACGCCTCGGCCACCGGGCCCGCGCCGCTGGCCGGGGCATCGTCGGTAACGGGGACGCTTACGACGGAAGGGGCCGCCGCGGCGCCGACCAGTCAGCACGAGGCCGACGATCAGCGGCAGGTGCGAGGGCGGACGGCGCTCCGGGCGCGCACGGCGGTGCTCTTTTCCCGCTTGCAGGACATGGGACTGCGCGGCGTCGACCAGCTCGTCCTCATGCGGACGCGCACCGTGATGGTCTCGTTTATTGGACGTACCCTGCGCGTGCACGAGGGGTACGCCGAGGCGCCCGAGTCGGTGCTGCGGGCGATCGTGGCGTTCGCCGTTGCCCGCAACAAACCGGAACGCCTCGCCGCGCGCGAGGTCATTCTGGCCCACGACGTGGATCGAGCCCCCGTGGCCCGGCGGCAGGAACCGGCGCGACCCGGGGATGCCGCCCTCATCACGCAACTCACCGAAGCGCACCGCCAGCTCAACGCCCAGTGGTTCGAGGGGGCGCTCACGAGTATTCCCCTGCGGCTGTCGGGAAAGATGGCGACGCGACTCGGCCACTACGACCCGGGGTCGCGCCATCTCGCGTCCGAGATCGTGATGTCCCGCTCGCACATCGCCCGGCACGGGTGGCGCGAAGCGATGCACACGCTGCTGCACGAGATGGTGCACCAGTGGCAGCACGAAACGGGGCGTCCGGTGGACCACGGCCCCGAGTTCCGGAACAAGGCACGGGAGGTGGGCATCACCCCCGCCGCCCGTCGCGATGTGACCCCGCTCGAGCGGCAGCGGCAGCGATTGGCGGGCGCGTAGCCAGCGGGTGCCGGGGCGTTCGGGTGACCCTTGCCTCGGGCAACTGGTCCTCCGACTAGATTTCGGTGTTCCCTTGCCCATCCCATAGCCGCACTGCCATGGCCCTCGATACGATTTCGGCCAGCGAGATTCCCGCGCTGCCGTCCGTAGAGCTCACCGCCCACCCGGGTGATCTCTTCAACATCGACGCCGCGCTCACCGAAGAAGAGCGCGCCATTCGCGACACCATTCGCGCGTTCGTCAACGAAAAGATCCTGCCGATCATCGGCGACTGCTATGTGCAGGGGCGCTTTCCTGACGAGCTGATTCCCGAGCTTGCCGAACTCGGCGTTCTTGGGGCCAATCTGCCCGAAGAGTACGGCTGCGCCGGACTGTCGAGCGTGGCCTACGGGCTCATCATGCAGGAGCTCGAGCGCGGGGACAGCGGCATTCGCTCGTTTGCCTCGGTGCAGGGCGCCCTCGTGATGTACCCCATCTTCGCGTTCGGCAGTGAAGAGCAGAAGCGCCACTATCTGCCAAAGCTCGCCAAGGCCGAGATGATCGGCTGTTTTGGCCTCACCGAGGCCGATTACGGCTCGAATCCGTCGGGCATGATCACGCGCGCGCGGCAGCAGGCCGACGGCAGCTGGATTCTGAACGGCGGCAAGATGTGGATCACCAATGGATCCAAGGCACACATCGCGATCATCTGGGCCAAGACGGGGGACAGCACCGACGACAGCAGTATCCGCGGCTTCGTCGTCGACACCTCGTTGCCTGGCTTCTACGCGAAGGATCAGCACGGCAAGTTGTCGCTCCGGGCCAGTCACACCTCGGAATTGGTGCTCACTGATGTGCACGTGCCGGCCGATGCGATTCTTCCCAATTCCAAGGGACTCAAGAGCCCGCTCATGTGCCTCACGCAGGCGCGCTACGGGATCTCGTGGGGTGTCCTCGGTGCCGCCCTGGCGTGCTTCGAGGAGGCGGTGAGCTACAGCAAGAGCCGCGTGATGTTCGACAAGCCCATCGGTGGCTTCCAGATCCAGCAGGTGCGTCTCGCTGACATGCTCACGGAAATCGTGAAGGGGCAGCTCGTGTCGCTGCACCTCGGCCGGCTCAAGGACGCGGGTAACTTCACGCCCACGCAGGTGTCGCTGGCCAAGCGCAACAATGTCGACATCGCCACCGACATCGCCCGGGAAACCCGTCGCCTCCTCGGGGGCAACGGCATTCTCGCCGAGTACGGCGCGATGCGTCACATGGCCAATCTCGAGAGCGTATACACGTACGAAGGGACGCACGACGTGCACTCGCTCATCCTCGGGCAGGCGATCACGGGGCTGAACGCGTTCAAGTAACGCGGAATCGGCACCGTTTGAGGGAACCGAGGCAGAATGGGGAGGGCGGCGAGCATGGGCTCGCCGCCCTCCCCTTTTTGCACCGGTGCCACTCGTGGAGAGTGACCCCCCGCTTGTGTCGGATGTTACGGCGGATAGGTTCCCGCGCACTTGTTCTTTCCCGCCCAAAATCCAGGAGACGACGCAGATGTTGCACTCCGCCGTCCGCTTTGCCGCGGTACGGGCCCGCACCCTCGGTGTGGCGCTCGGACTCGTGGCAGCGAGTCTGGCCTCAAGCGCCGAGTTGCCGGCGCAGGGTACCGGCTCCCTCGCCGGTACCGTGGTCAGTGAGAAGAATGGATCGCCGATCGGCGACGCCCAGATCATGGTGGAGGGCCGCAATGCCGGCACCACCACCGACGCCGCCGGTCGTTTCCGTTTGGCCGGTCTGACCGGCAGCGGACAGGTGCAGCTCACAGTGCGGCGTATCGGTTTTCAGCCGCGCACCGTGGGCGTCACCATCGGTGATGCCAATGTGCGTATCGCGCTCGCCGAGCGCGCCATGGAGCTCACGAGTGTCGTCGTGACGGGCACGGCTGGTGTCGCCGAAAAGCGCGCCATTGGTAACGCCGTCAGCACGGTGAACGCCGCCGAAGTGGTTGCCACGCAGCCGGTGAACTCGTTCCAGGAACTGCTCAACGGCCGCGCGAGCGGCGTGAGCATCGTGGCCAGCTCCGGTCAAGTCGGCACCGGGTCGCGCATCCGCGTGCGCGGTGCGTCCTCGCTGTCGCTGTCGAACGACCCGCTCATCTACGTGGACGGCGTGCGTGTGGACAACACGCAGGCATCCGGTCCCGCCAATCAGGCGTTCGGCTCGGCGTCCATCTCCCGCTGGAATGACTTCAATCCCGATGACATCGAGAGCATCGAAGTCATCAAGGGCCCGGCCGCGGCCACGCTGTACGGTACGGAAGCGTCCAACGGCGTGATTCAGATCATCACGAAGAAGGGCGCCGCTGGCCGCCCGGTGTGGAACGTGACCGCACGCGGCGGATCGAGCTGGGTCCCCAACTGGGAAACCCGATTCGCTGACAACTATGGCACGGTGCCCCGCGCCGGCAGCGCTACGGCGCTCGACACGGTCAGCATCTCCACGCGGCAGCTCAACGACTCGCTCAACGCCCGCTTCGGCAACGACGTGTTCACCACGGGCGAGTTGCAGGACATTCAGATGTCGGTGGCCGGCGGCACGAATTCGGTGCGCTACTACGTGGGCGGAGGCTACGAGGAGAATCAGGGCGCCGAACGCGTGAACCGTCTGCGCCGCACCAATCTGCGCGTCAACCTGCAGGCGAATCCCAGCCCCAAGGTGGATGTGCAGACGAGCCTCGGCTACACCACCGGCCGTACCTACCTGCCGTTCGAGTCGGGTGGTGGTGGCGCCACGTGGGCCACGTTCTTCTCGTCGCCGAGCTTCCTGTACGGCGGCGTGGGCGTGAGCTCGCGCAACCCCGGCAATCCGCAGATGGGCTTCCGCTCCGGTCCGCCGAACGCCTACTACGAGGCGTACGATGTGTTCCAGGATGCCGACCGCTTCACCGGCAGCTTCCAGTTCACCAATCGTCCCACGTCGTGGCTCAATCACCGCCTCATCGTGGGTCTCGACCGGCTCGCCGAGAACAACGAAGATCGCACCCCGCGCAACGACATCATCGCTGCGACGTATTCGGCCTTCGCCGGCTCCGGGTTGCCCACGGCGGGCGCCATCACCAACAGCACGCGCGACGTGACGCTCACGTCGTACGACTACGTGGCCAACGCCGACTTCCAGCTGTCGCCTCGCATCAAGAGCGTGACGTCGGCCGGCGGGCAGATCTATCTGCGCCAGACGCGTTTCCGTTCCATCAGCGGGTCAACCTTCCCCGCCGTGGGGCTCACGTCCATCTCGTCGGCCGCCATTCGCAATGTCGGCGCGGATGAACTCACGCAGAACAACACGGTCGGTGCGTTCGTGCAGCAGCAGTTCGTGTGGAACGACCGACTGTTTCTCACCGCAGCGATTCGTACCGACGACAACTCGGCGTTCGGTACCAACTTCGATGCCGTGACGTATCCCAAGCTGAGTGCCTCATGGGTGCTGAGCGAAGAACCGTCGCTACCCATTCCGGCGTTCGTGAATCAGCTGCGTCTGCGCAGTGCCTACGGCGCCTCCGGTCTTCAGCCCGGCGCGTTCGACGCCATTCGCACCTACACCGCCGCGGGCGGGTTCCTCACGCCGTCGTCGGCCGGTAATCCCGACCTCGGCCCCGAGCGCAGCACCGAACTCGAACTCGGGTTCGACGCCGGGTTGTGGAACGATCGCGTCGGCATGGAGGTCACGTACTTCCAGGGCACGACCCGGGACGCCATCCTGTCCCGTCAGGCGCCGCCCTCGAACGGCTTCCCGGGGCTGCAGCTGTTCAACGCCGGGCAGGTGGACCGCAGTGGCCTCGAGTGGGTCGTGCGCGGCACGCCGCTGCGTCGGGAAAATCTGGCGCTCGATCTGACGCTCAGCGGCTCGGTGAACAGCTACAACATCGCCTCGCTCGGCGGCGCGACCGACTTCGTCTCGCTCTCCAGCAACATCGCGCATCGCGTGGGCTATGCGCCCGGCGCGTGGTGGGATCGTCGTATCGTCAGCGCCGATTACGATCCGGTGACCAAGCGGGCCACGAACGTGCTCTGTGACAACGGGACGGGCGGCACGGTGGCGTGTGCGACGGCACCGCGCGTGTTCCTCGGCAACAGCGTGCCCATGCAGGAAGGGTCGTTCAGCGCCGGCCTCACGATGTTCAAGAACCTGCGCGTCAATGCCTTCGTGGACTGGCGCGGCGGCTACAAGAAGCTCGATGGTAACTACCGCGTGCGCTGCGGCGCCTTCGCGCTGTGCCGCGAGCTGTACTACCCCGACGAAGTGACGGACAAGGCGCAGCTCGCCGCCGTACAGGGCGGGACGGCCTATACGCATCACCTTATTCACGACGCGAGCTTTGCGCGCTTCCGTGAGCTGTCGGCCACGTACACGCTGCCGGCCAACTTCGCGCGTCGCGTTGGGGCGAGCCGCGCCTCCATCACGGTGGCGGGTCGCAACCTCGGGTTGTGGACCAACTTCCCGGGCATCGAGCCCGAAGCGTCGTTCAACGGCGGCGCCCGTGGTGGCTCCTTCGGCCAGTGGGAGCAGAACGTGCTGCCGCAGCTCCGTCAGTTCGTGACCACCGTCAACTTCAACTTCTGACCATCATGCGAAACACGATGAAGGTCCTGACGGCGGTCGCTGCCCTCGGCCTCGTGGCCGCGTGCGGTAACTTCGACCGCCTGCTCACCGTGCAGACGCCAAGTCGTCTTGCCGAAACGTCGTTTCTGGTTCCGGGTAACGCTGCCCTCATCTCGGCGAGTGCGGTGGCCGACTATGAGTGCGCGCTCGGCGGC
Source organism: Gemmatimonas sp. (assembly GCF_044345575.1). Taxonomy (GTDB): domain Bacteria; phylum Gemmatimonadota; class Gemmatimonadetes; order Gemmatimonadales; family Gemmatimonadaceae; genus Gemmatimonas. The sequence goes on along the minus strand of NZ_JBIJAW010000099.1, from coordinate 2,566 downwards.
TACATCGTCGCCAGCGGTCTCGGTGCCGGCGAGCTGGTGGACGCCACGCAGACGGCGGCGCGCTGGAACTACGATCGCCGCAACGTGGAAGCGGTGGATGCCCTCTACTCCACGAGCGGCTGTGAAGGGATCGGTGTGTACACGCCCATCAACACGGCGCGCTACACGAACGATCAGGCCGTGCAGAAGCTGCTGGAGTGGACGGATGCGCAGGTGCCCAACCGTCAGCGGCTCATCGCCATCAACTCGGCGATGGCGGGCTTCAGCCTCGTGCTGCTGGGCGAAGGGTTCTGCGAAGGCGTGATCGGCCTTGGTGGATCGCTTACGCCGGCGCAGCTGTTCGACTCGGCGGAGGTGCGCTTCACGCGCGCGATCACCGCTGCCACGGCGGCCGGCGACGCGAGCGCGCTCAACCTGGCCTACGTGGGGCGCGCGCGTGCCCGTATCAACAAGGGGCAGAAGGCGGGCGCGGCCGAAGATGCGGCGCGCGTTCCGGTGGGCTTCGTGTACAACGCCACCGCCGATGCCACGATCGGGCGCCGCAACAATCGCATCTTCCAGCAGGTGAACCAGTCGAATGCCACGACGGTGGCGCCGGCGTACCGCACGCTCAACGATCCGCGCGTGTCGGTCACGGATCTCAACCGTACGGCGCCCGACCAGGTGAACCGACTCTGGAATCAGAACAAGTACGCCAGCCTTACCGCCACGTATCCGATCGCGTCGGGCATCGAGGCGCAGCTGATCCTCGCCGAGGCGCGGGGTGGGGCGGAAGGCGTGTCGATCCTGAACACGCTCCGCGGCCGGGCCGGTGTGGCGCTTCCTGCTCTCACCGGGGCGGAGACGGCCAACTTCGATGGGGCCGTGGCTGAAGAGCGTCGCCGTGAGCTGTTCCTGCAGGGGAACCGCTGGTTCGATGTGAAGCGATTCAACCTGCCCCAGGTGCCGGCCGCCAACACGCTGTACGCCAAGGGCGGCGTGTACGGGACACAGCGTTGCTGGCCGCTGCCGGACGTGGAGAAGCTGGCCAATCCGAACATTCCGCGCTGACCGGGACTGAACGGCTCGTCACTGCCGGGCCCGCCGCAAGGCGGGCCCGGTTGTCTTTTCAGAAAACGCGACGGTTGCGTCGCATTTCTTCGGGCGCGGCGCATTGCCCGCGCCGGTGCCGGTCCCTAGCTTCCTCCGTGCAGTCTCCCAATCCTATCTGACATTCGAACGGAGCGACCGCGGTGAAGATCGCCGTGTGCATCAAGCGCGTCCCCGTGATGGAAACCAAGTTCGCGATCGCGGCCGACGGCACGCGCGTGGACGAGGCGGGGCTCAAGTACGACGTGAACGACTTCGACCTCTGGGCTATCGAGGCGGGGCTTCAGCTCAAGGAAAAGAACGGCAACGCCGGTGAAGTGGTGGCCATCTGCCTCGGCCCCGACGCGGCGCAGGAGCAGATCCGCAAGGCGCTCGCGATGGGCGCCGATCGTGGTGTGCTGCTGCAAGCGGCCACGGTGCCGGCCGACGGGCTTTCCGTGGCGCGGGCCCTCGCCGCCGAGCTCAAGGAGGGCGGCTACGACCTCGTGCTCTTCGGTCGCATCGCCATCGATTCTATGAATCAGATGACGGGACCCATGGTGGCGGAACTGCTCGACCTGCCGTGCGTGACCAACGTGTGCAAGCTGGAGATCAGCGGCGGCACCGGGCGCGCCGAGCGCCAGCTCGAAGGGGCGAGCGAAGTGGTGGAGTTTCCGCTCCCTGCGCTGCTCACCATCGACGACGGTCTCAACAAGGAACGTCTCCCCAGCCTCAAGGGCATCATGGCGGCCAAGAAGAAGCCGCTCGACGTGAAGCCGGCGCAGCTGGGCGACATCAAGGTCTCGGTCACGAAGATGGCGCTGCCTCCCGAGCGCGCGGCTGGTCGCATTCTCGGCGACAGCGCGGCCGCGGTGCCCGAACTCGTGCGTCTCCTCCAGACTGAAGCGAAGGTGCTCTGAGCCATGGCCAACGTTCTCGTTTTTGCCGAAGTCCGCGCGGGCGATGTCCGTAAGGTCGCGCTCGAGGCGGTGACCGCCGGTCGCCAGCTCGCCGAACTGTCGGGTGGCGGTAGTGTGCACGCGGTGCTGGCGGGTGACGCCGGCATCGGTGGCAAGGCTGGTGCACTGGCCGAGTACGGCGCCGACAGCGTGCTCGTGCTCGAGCATGCGGGCTTTGCCCAGTACAACCCCGAAGCGCTCGCGGCCACGCTCGCGCAGCGCCTGTCGGGTGGTACGTACGGGTTCGCTGTATTCAGCGCCACAGCGCAGGGTCGCGACCTGTCGCCCCGCGTGGCCGCCAAGTTGGGGAGCGGCCTCGCGCCGGATCTCACGAGCTTCACCGTGGAAGGCGGCAACGTGGTGGGGCAGCACTTCAACATGAACGGCAAGACCATCGCGACGCTCACGCTCACCGGTTCGCCGGCGGTGCTGTCGGTGCGTCCGTCGGCCTTCCAGCCGGCGGCTAACGCCCGCCCGCTGGCCACCGAAGCCATCAGCAGCGCCACCGATCCGTCGGCGTCGCGCGTGAAGGTGGTGGA